>JBKPPU010000230.1:0-16988 GCA_046733695.1 Acidobacteriota bacterium | reverse complement strand
CCCTACAGTTGCGCCCATGGTGCCCCATTAGCAGTGCGTCCAACGCACCGAGTTAGAATTACCGCCGCGGCGTTCGAATCCTGGCAGGGTATAATTGCGGATGAATGCAACCGCTCAGTCCCAAGAGAAGTGCTGCTGTTGGTCTCGTCGCGTGGCTTTTGTTCTTGCTGCGGCCCACGGCGGATACGGCGTCGACCGAGTTGATCCACAGGATCGTTCTCTTTGGCGTGATGGTCATCGTGCCATGGGGCCTTTCCCTCATCCCACCGTCTGAGCGCAGCGGCGTTAACTTCTGGTTATACAACATTGCAGTCGCACTGCAGGGGCTTCCAGTCCCATTAACTGTTATCTCATTCTATCTCGACAAGGGACTATTGGCAGGATCGTTAGTCTGCGGCACGCTCCTCGTCTATTCAGTGATCGCGCTATATGGTGTGTCACGACTGATCTCACGCCGCAGCCTTTTCCCAATAGCAGAGCTGAGCATCGATGCCGGCCTGATTTATCTCCCGGTTGCAGGCGCATGGCTCGTAATCTATCGCCTCGGAATTCAACCATTCGGCTTCGGCGAGATGATCATCCTGCTAACGGCAGTTCACTTTCATTTCGCAGGGTTTGCGACGCCGATCATCGCAGGAATGAATGGAAGAGTTCTGGCGACAAAAAATTATCCACGCCCAATCTTTGCATTCTCCGTTTTTGCAATCGTGGCGGCGATGCCACTCGTCGCAGCAGGAATTACATTATCGCCCGTAGTTGGTCTAGTCGGAACACTGCTTCTCTCCACCGGTCTCGTCTTACTTGCCGTGCTAACGATCGGCTGGGTCGCACCGACAATTACTCCTCGAGTCAAACAAGTTCTCCTGATTCTCGGAGCACTCTCCAGTTGTTCGGCCATGGTGCTGGCGAGTCTCTACGCCTACAGCCTTGTCACACACACGTTAATTCTCACGATTCCGAGAATGGCAATGACACACGGGATTCTAAATGCCCTTGGTTTTGTAACGTGCAGTCTCTTTGCCTGGTCTCCACTCACTCACAAAGATCTGATGAGCCCGAAAGAAGCGCAACTACTCCAGCCGCGTGTGTGATAAATTCTGTCCCGTTTTTGTACCTGCTTGGTCCTGAAGGTCCCACTATGGACGAATCTGGGGCTCACGAACTCACCGAACTTTTACTTGCCTGGGGAAACGGCGACGAAGAGGCGCTCGCGCGCATTGCGCCGCTTGTTCACGCCGAGCTCTACCGGCTGGCTAAACGTTACATGGGCAGAGAGCGTCCGGATCACCTGCTGCAAACGTCGGCTCTCATTAACGAAGCCTATGTGCGATTGATCGACTGGAAGGCGGTGCGCTGGCAAAACCGCGCGCACTTCTTCGGTGTTGCCGCACAGATGATGCGGCGCATCCTCGTCGATTTCGCACGAAAACGGCCGAAACTGAATAAAGACGTCGAAGCACTCAACATTTCGCTCGATGAGGCGATGACCGTCACTACTGACAAAGACGCCGATCTGTTGGCCCTCGACGAGGCATTAAAGAGTCTCGCAGGGATCGACGAGCGTAAGAGTCAGATCGTGGAGCTACGCTTCTTCGGTGGACTCAGTGTCGAAGAGACTGCGGAAGTGATGAAGGTTGCGCCCATCACGGTCATGCGCGAGTGGAACAAAGCGAAAGCATGGCTCTATCGCGAGCTTGCCTCCAATTAAGTCGATGGATCCCGACCTCTGGAAAAAAGTGGATGCCTTACTGGACCAGGCACTGGCCCAACCACCTGACAGCCGCGAAGCATTTGTCATCGAGGCGAGCAAAGACAATACGGAACTGCGCGACGAAGTGTTAAGCCTGCTCAAGGCCCAAGGGGAAGCAGCAAACTTCATGGAGCGCTCAGCGATGAGAGTTGCGGCTGAATCGCTGGCCCAGGATTCGAACCTCACGACGTCTTTTTCACTTATCGGCAAGCAGCTTGCGAACTACAAGATCGAACAACTCCTCGGCGCCGGGGGCATGGGTGAGGTTTACCTCGCGCGCGACAGCAAACTCGATAGACTTGTCGCGCTCAAAATTCTTCCGTGGCATTTCGTGGCCGACACCGAGCGGACTGCTCGCTTTCAACGTGAGGCCCGTGCACTTTCCGCTCTAAATCACCCAAACCTGGTAACGATTTATGAAGTCGGCGAAGCCAGCGGCATTCATTTCATCGCGATGGAATTTGTCGACGGGCAAACTCTTTCTTCTTTGCGAGAGAAACTCGGACTGAGAGAGAGTCTCGCCCTCGTAGCCCAGGTAGCAGAAGCACTCTCCGCAGCGCATCAGGCCGGAATCGTGCATCGTGACATCAAGCCTGAGAACGTCATGGTGCGGCCGGATGGTTACGCGAAAGTTCTGGATTTTGGTCTGGTGAAATTAAGCGAGGTTGCGGCAGGCGAAGACGTGCTTTGTACTCAAGTCGGCGTGGCTATGGGAACGCTCGCTTATATGTCGCCGGAACAAACGAGTGGTGAACCTGTCGATCATCGCACTGACATCTGGAGTCTCGGCGTTTTGCTCTATGAGCTCGTCACGCGGTGCAAACCATTCAAAGGCGAGACACGACAGGCAACGATCAACGCGATTCTTTCGAGTGATCCCAAAGCAGCGACGGCGATCGACGGAACACTCCCCTCTGATGTCGATCTAATCCTGAACAAAGCACTCGACAAGGATCGCGAACTTCGCTACCAAACTGCTTCAGACTTCCGCGCCGACATTCGACGTCTGCTGCGAATGATTGATTCCGCCGCGACGATCTCAAATCCGAAAGCTGTTACCGGTTCCTTGCCGCAAATCGCGCGACGCTCGTGGTTCTGGCCCGTTGCGATTGTCGTCACGCTGATCTTCGCCGCCATCCCTCTTGGTTTGTATTTCACGAGAGCAAAAACGACAGCTCCCGATTGGTCTCGTGCGTCGCACCTACAGTTAACAAATCAACCGGGGACTGAATACTTTCCGACGCTTGCTCCCGATGGCGAAGATTTCGTTTTTTCGAGCGACCCTGAAGGCAATTTCGATCTGTTCCAGCAGCGTGTTGGCGGGAAGAATGCGAGGCCGTTAACACCGAATTCACCTTCAGACGAATATGAGCCGTCGTACTCTCCGGACGGCAAACGCATTGCGTTCTACTCCAACCGCGAACCGGCCGGCGTGTACGTCATGGAAGCGACCGGCGAAAATATCAGACCTTTGATTCCGCGTTGTCACCATCCTGCATGGTCTCCGAATGGTAAGGAGATTGTTTGCAGCAGAGTCGGGCATAGTTTGCCGTCCACGCGCAACATCAATCCCAGCGTGTTGTTGATTGCCGACGTGGAAACCGGCGCGCAACGGCAGCTTTGTGAAAACGACGCGATGCAGCCGTCGTGGTCGCCGAACGGTTCTCGCATCGCGTTTTGGTTTAATCCGCCGAGCGCGGGCAGGAGCGACATCGCGACGATTTCAAAAGCAGGCGGAGAAATCGAAGTCGTTACTACAGATGCCTCGACGAATTGGAATCCGGTGTGGTCCCCCGACGGCAAGTTTCTCTACTTCGCCAGCGACCGCAGCGGCAACATGAGTTTTTGGCGTGTGCCGATTAACGAAGAGACGGGAAAAGTTTTGGGTGAACCGGACGCAGTATCGACTCCGGCAACATTCAATCGTCACATAAGTTTTTCGCGGAACGGCAAGCGCCTCATCTATGTGCAGACGGACCGTCGCGCAAATATTCAAGCCGTCAAATTCGATCCGGAACGGGGAAAAGTTGTCGGTGAACCGATCTCGATCACGCGTGGTGATAATCGAGTAGTGCGACCCGAATTGTCGCCCGATGGCAGTCGCTTCGTGATGAGACTCTTGCGTGGAACGCAGGAAGACATCGTGATCGTGCAACGTGATGGGACCAACTGGCGAGATCTGACGAACGATAAGTTCTTCGATCGTTATCCGCGTTGGTCGCCGGACGGAAAGAAGATTGCATTTACTTCGGATCGAAGTGGTCGTTACGAGATCTGGACCATAGATGCTGACGGCACGAATCTTCGCCAGGTCAGTTTCGACAGTCCGGGCGATGCGACGTTGCCCCTCTGGTCTCCGGATGGCACGCGTTTGTTGTTTCAGCGCAATCGATTGAATGTGATCCTCGATCTCCATAAGGATTGGTCCTCCCAGACGCTGCAGGAGTTACCAAAACCCGAGAAGACGTTCGCAGCGTGGGACTGGTCACAGGACGGGAAGAAGTTGATCGGAACATTTACTGATGGACAAATCGGTTATTACTCGTTCGAGACAAATAAGTATGTAAGAGTCGACTCTAATATCGGCGGTTACCCGATGTGGCTTCCTGATAGCGCAGGTTATATTTGTTTGTCAGACAGTAAGGCGTTTCTCGGTAATATTTCGACAAAGGGAGCCCGTGAGATCCTGGCGTTGCGCGATGCGCAGATTCACGGCATTGCCGTTTCGCGTGATGGTCAATACCTTTACTTTTCAGCTTACACAACCGAAAGCGACATCTGGTTATTGGACCTGCAGTAGTAGGTAACGCGGATGATTGGTGATTCCCGGAGGAAAACCCGGAAGCATCGTGGGTGCATTTGGAGCCACCTGCGATAATTGATTCAAGAACTTAAATCCTGGTCCACTCTGCCCGTCGTAATACACGCCTCCCTTTTTGGATTAAAATATCGGCGAAAAAGAGGCCGTGAGGCTGAATCTCGCTCCATGTAACTAATAAGGCGACAGAGTTGAGCAAAAAGTATCATCGTTACCTGAAATTTCTTTTAGTACTGCTGTTGGGTGCGCTTTGCGCCACATCATCCAGAGCGCAGACCAAACCGGATAAGGATTATTGGCTCTACGTCCTGTCGGAATCTGCGGACAAGATCTCGCTCGTTCGTTTTGGACCAGACGGGTTTCGAGTCGAACGTCAGATCGACACTGGTGACATGCCGGTGGATATCGATGGTCCACACGGAATCGTGATCTCTCCCGATCGACAGTTCTATTACGTTTCCATCGCCCACGGACGGCCGTTCGGGACCGTTTGGAAATACTCGACAAAAAACGACGCGGTCCTCGGGAAGGCTACTCTCGGATACTTTCCGGCCACGCTCGACATCTCGCATGACGGCAACTTTCTTTTCGTCGTCAATTTCAATCTGCACGGCGATATGATGCCGTCCACGGTCTCTGTCGTCTCGACGCAGACGATGACGGAGGTAGCACGAATACCAACGTGCACGATGCCGCATGGTTCACGTTTGAATCCGAAGGGAACGAAGCAGTACTCGGCGTGCATGATGAACGACATGCTGGTGGAGATTGACACTCGTACCTTTAAGGTTACACGTCTGTTTGTTGTGAGCAAGGATCAGTCAACGCACTCGATGCACAGCGCAGCGGGCCATGGATCGGAGGCACCGAAGCCGGGAGATAATTCGTGTTCACCAACCTGGGCGGAACCTTCAGCCGATGGCTCGTCTATGTATGTTGCGTGTAACGGATCGAGTGAGATTGTTGAGGTTAATGTGAATACGTGGACGATAGTGCGCCGCATCCCCGCGCGCCCCGGTGTTTACAACCTCGAGGTTACGCATGATGGGCAGCGTTTGATTGCGACTAACAAGCGCGACCAGTCTGTGTCGATCTATGACTTGAAGACCGGCAAGGAATTAGTGCGTCTGCCGACGAAGCGAAAGGTGCTGCACGGCGTTGTCGTCTCTCCGGATGACGCTTACGCGTTTGTGACGGTGGAGGGAATCGGCTCAGAGCCTGGCACCGTCGAAGTGATAGATCTCACGGCGCTGAAAAAAGTGGCGACGCTGGACGTTGGTCCGGGCGCCGCGGGGATCGATTTCTACAAATAAATCATTAGACAGGATTACAGGATTTGCATGATTAACATGATTCAGATCTTGTTAATCATGCAAATCCTGTAATCCTGTCTAACTAGCGATCAGTTTGGCGACGTCGTCGAGCCCTTCTCGATCTTCTCGCCGAGCTTTACGATCCAGAGGCCTGAGTTGATGTCGTTGAAGTAGATCAAACCCTTGTGTGGTTGTGCACCCCACGTCATCGGCAGATTCGGACGGAAGGCATTCGGATCGCCGGTCCATATGCGCCCGATCTCGCGTCCTTGCCGGTAAAGATCACCGGACAACTCACCCGAAACGTCGACGATGCGGCCGCCGCCACTGTAGTAGCCGACATACATCACATCGTTCTCAACCCACATGTTGTGCGCGCCGCCTTCAGGCACCGGATACTCCGCGACTTTCCGCGGGTTGTTGATGTCTGAGACATCGATGACGTGCACGATGCCGCGAACGAAGACTCGCTCCGGCGACTTGATATCGAAGATCCCGGGAAACACCTCGTCACCAATAAACACGTATTTGCCATAACGGTAAACGGAGTGTGTGCCTGCAAGCCAACCATCACCGTAAAGTTCGTGATGGTTGAAGCGTAACTGGCTGACGAACTTCGGATTTTCCGGACTGCCGCCTTTCAATCCCGCGCCCACGTCGAGAACTATCAAGCCATCGTGCCAGTAAGCGAGATACGCCAAACCATCTTTGACTTGTAAGTCGTGAATGTACCGTCCGGCAATGTGGTCGCCTTCCTTCGTCGTGATCGTGCCGGCCAGTGGATTCTCAGTTTGCCAGCGTGCTACTTCTTTTGGATTCTTCACATCGGCGAAGTCGATCACGCGCATCGAGCCTGTAGCGTCGTCGGTTAGATAGACGTAATGACTGTTGACAAACGCGCTGTGAACACCGCCCGTAACGGTTGCGGTGTATTCGGAAATCAGTTTTGGATGAGCCGCATCGGACGTGTCGTAAAAAGCGATACCGTTCTTTCGATTTGACGCGCCTTCACGTGAGATGACGAGAATCTTGCCATCGGCTGTGGTCGAAATGTCATTGACGAGACGCGCATCGACTTTGACTGTGTCGGTTAGTTTCGGATTTGCGGGATCGGAGATGTCGTAAACCAGAAACCGGTCCGAAATCGTCGAGTAATACGCATAGTTGCCGATGATCCACTGTTCCGCACCCTGAAATTCCTTGAACGGCGCCCGGCCAACGACCTGGATTTCGCGTTCGAGGTTGCGTGGCGTAACGACTACGGAAGTGCTGGAGGACATCATGCCGCTGGTTGCTGTGACGATATAAGTGCCCGGCAGATCAGCAACGAAGCGTCCGTTGTCATCGATCGTGGCGCCGTTTCCATTAACAGCCCATTGGACCGTGAAGTTGTCGTCAGGATTTGCTTTCGCGTTAAAAGCAATCACATCACCGGTGCGTGCCGTTTTCGGGCCTCCGGCAACTACCATCTTATGCAAATCAGTTTTGACTACGGTGATCGTAGTTTTTGCTGTTGCTGACCCGGACGTGGCGGTAATCGTCGCTTTTCCCGGTCCGATACTATTGACGACACCACCCGCCGAGACTGTCGCGACTTGCGGATTATCCGATGACCAGTCGACTGGCACGCCGCTCCGTGGATCGCCGTTAAAGATTCGTGTGATGGCGTCGAGTCGAGCGCTGCCGCCGACGACGAGGGGATGTTTCAGCGGACTAATGTCGATCGTCTTCACACTGGGTGGTTTCACCTTGAAGGTCGTAAAGCCCGGTATTCCTCCAACGATTGCGCCGACCGTCACTTCGCCGCTCCCAAACAGTTTCACATTGCCGTAGTCGTCGACGGCGGCAATGTCGAACGGGCCGGCGAAATAAGTCGATGGCTGTTCGTCGATTGTCTTGCCCGCCCCGTCAGTCGCGACGACGGTGAGTTTCACCGGTTGGCCCACTTCAACTTCTTTTGCTGAAGGAGTGACTTCAACAGTCTTGACGGTCGAGACAGCAGCGGTTGTGCTCGCGGTCTGAGCCAGGACGTTGATTGAGAGCAGCAGTAGAGTTGCGATGGCTGCGAAGAGGGAACCGGTATTTCTCATAATAGTTGTCCGTTTCAGTAGATACTGCCGCCGGCTTGGGTTGAAGTCAGCGATCCGTTGTTAACGTTTAGTGTGTAGGCTACACCGCCGGTGCCGGTCCACGTCGAGAGATTGAACGTGCCACCCTGCGGAAGTTTGTACACACCGATATTTAAATAGGTCAGCGGGGTGCGGTCTGCGAGTACTTGTGCGGGGCCGGGTGCTTGCAGGAAATACGCTGCGCCTATGCCCACCATCGTGGCGGCGCCAGTCGGCATTACGAGTAGCGCCGTCTCTTCGTCGATTCCGATGTCGCGAGGTTGAGTGGCCCAACCGTTGGCTACGATACGTGCCAGGAATACGATCGATCGGCCCATGCGATCGCGCGTCACAAAGTGGGAGTCGTAAAGTTTGTTTACTCCCAGCGACGATTGAAAGAGGTCGCGGTCCAGTGTGACATACCGATGGAACGGATTGGCGAGTGCCTGGCTCGATGTCACCGAACCGAGTTCGCCCGTGTAGATGAATTGGCTCAGCACTGCGAGTCCGGCGCTTGTGCCGCCCACAGGTGCATGCTTGATGTTCAGTAGATTATTCACGCCGGTTTGAACCGCGGTTCCACGCCACAAGTTCACATATGTCGACTGATCGCCGCCTGCGATCCAGAGAGCTTCCGCGTTCAGTATCTGGTTGCTGACGTAGGCCGTGTTTGCGCCTTCGATACTGGTGATGATGATCGTCTCGACCGAATCCATTTGCGGGCAAAGTTGTTGAATGTATGGATTGTAAGCGTCTGTGCCGGTGGTCCGTATTACGAGGAAATCACCGCCACCCGCGCGCTGGCACATCCACTGAAATGCAGCATCGACGTCAGTTCCTCCACCCATCAGCACCAGCCCCGGACTGAGATTCTGAGACGGCGGCGCATCAGCCGGATTACCCACGATGAAGGATTGAAATCCCGCTTTCTTGGCGGCATACAACGACGGAGCGAGCAAACAGATGAGAATGATTGTGCGTAGAACTGTGAGCATTTGACTCCTCCTGACCTGAGAGCAACGAGAAGAGAACGAGCGGCAAGGTTTATATCAGAAAATTAGCCGCGGATGAACGCGGATGAACGCAGATCTGCGTTTTTCCGCCTTCACCTGCGGCTAGTTTCTTTCGTTCACACCGAGTGCGAGGAGTTTTCCGTTCATGGAGAGCAGAACTTTGCAGGTGAGCAGACGATCAACCGCGCTGCTCATCTCTTCTGTCGGTTTCTGCGCGGTGTCGCACATGCGATAGACGTCCGCCTCCAATCCCTCGACAGTCCAATCTCGTTGGATCGCGCAGGGGCGCGTGTCGACGAATCGCAGGCGCTTGCCATCATCGTGAACCTGCAGCACGGGCTTCGAAGTGCGCCAGAGTTCGTTCCATTCCATGACGACCAGCTGCAATATCTGTTGACCCGGCTCGTCTGAAAAGGCGCGATGCATGTGCCGCGGTCGCTTGTTGTCTTCAAACGAATAGGCGAGACGCATCAACGATTCTCTTCCGAGTGGATAGACGTAAGGGTAGGTGCGACTTGGTTCGAGCGTGAGATCGAAATCACGCGGCCGCATGTGATACGGACTGAAGCGATCGTATCTGATGCGGCTCACTCCCGTCGGTGGCTGCAGATGGAAGATCGCCGGCAACCAATCGGCCATCTGCGCATACCAATCGTCCGAATCTCCGGGAATTCCACTCAGCAAGTTCCACGAAACATCGATGTCGAGTTCGCAGCACCACTTGAGGAGCTGGAGGTTCATCAATGTCGAATTTCCTTTTTCCAACAGTTTGAGGGCCCTGTCGTCGAGACTCTCGATGCCGGGTTGAATATATTTCACACCTGCGCGAGCGAGTAATTCGACCTGTTCGCGTTTGAGATTCGCTTTCGTCTCGTAAAAGATCGAGAACTTTTCATCTGATTCGGCAAGCTTTGGCAAAACCGTTTTGAAGTACGACATGTCGAGAATGTTGTCGACGAACTGAATGCTGCCGATGCCGTAAACTCTCTTCAACTCCGACAACTCGTCGAGTACTCGCTCAGGTGATTTCACGCGATACTGCATCCCGACTCCGTTCAAGCCGCAGAAAGTGCAGTGAAACTTCTCGCCCCACCAACAGCCGCGCGAGCTCTCGGCCAACAGTCCCGGTTCGATCAGATTGGTTAAAGTCGATTCATTCAATGCCTGAAAATAATGGTGATAATCCGGCAGGGGCAGGGAGTCCATGTTGTGGATGAGGGAGCGTGGCGGTTGCTCCGCTCGTTGAGACAGGACGCGAAAAGGATTTTTCAACTGACGCTGAGAGACGGCGCCATCGGGGATTGAGATTGCATAGCGTCCCTGGTCCAGCAAGATCCTGCAGAGTTCGGGAAACAGGGCGTCCGCTTCGCCTGAGACAATACAATCGACCCATGGAAACGATTCGAGTGTCTGCACGCCCATCTCGCCTTCGCAGTTTGCACCACCAATCAGCAGAATGATCTCCGGATCCAGTTCATGAATTCGCTTTAGCAATGCAAGAGAGGCACAGTGCTGTTGGAATACCGAACTGCAACCAACGATCTTTGGTTTCCTGGCGACAATCGTGTCGGCAAGCCAATCGACGTAAGCGAGACACTGGCGCCGAACCCAGCGCATTTGATCTTTTCTTTGTTCGAGTTCGGCAGGGAAGCCTGCGCTACGCACTTCAAGGACGAGATCAAGATACTCCTCGTCTTTAGCGTCGTCGATTGGAAAGAGATAACCGGCAAAACACCATTCACCCAGCAGATGATCGTTAGGCCCCAGTTGCATCGCCTGGTAAGCGACCAACCCAATCCGCTCAGCCAGGCCGAAGTTTCCGTAGACAACTTCGCTCTCGATATCCGTATCCGCAAGTGACGCGTGCAAAAGGCCCAGCGCTATCGATGGTCGCTGAACTCCTGCGAACGGCATGGAAACTAGAGCAACATCCATTGTGTGCTTCTTGTGCTTCTTTGTGGCACAACCTAAGCGGCTTGAATTCCGGCCGCCTCGCGGTCGCCTTCGTAGAAGGTCCACGTTTTTTCAAAACTTCCCGCCGGACCGGGCATCGCACTGTCGTCCTGGTGAACCCACTCGTAGTACTTAACCACTTCGTTGACCACTCGGGATTCTTCTCTCTTCTCGTGATCGGTAAGTCCGTCGAGATAGCTTGAATCATGTTCGAGTACTGAAAGTGGTGTTTCCTCGATATGATCGATCGCGCAACGCAGCGTGTAGCACGCAACGCGATTACAGATCGCGGTCAGGTAGTGCAGGTAATCCCTTTGGACCTGCGACACTGGATTCGGTCGAGGCAATCTGAGATGTGCCTCAAAGAGCAGTCCTCGCAGAATGTGACACAATCCCTGGTTGGTAAAGTTGCGTTCGTAGAATGTTTGCACCATCCAGTCGTAAAAGAGATCGAGTTTTGGATCGAGGAATTTGTAGTCGGGATCGAACGATGTGCCGAGCAGGCGTCCTTCTGACTCAAGCCGCCGCTTGATCGGCGTACCTGCATACGGAAGCATCCGGCAGAAGGGCGCAACTGTCCAACCATCGCCGATGAATTCCTCAAGAAAACTAACCTGCTGACGAATGCTGCGAAACGTCGAATATGGATCGACCAGCATGAAACCGAAGTCAAACGACAAGTTGAAACTCTTCAATATGCGTCCCGCTCGCAAGTGTGCCTCCGGCTTAAGGCGCTTGCTCATATTGATCAGTCCTTCTTCGTCGCCCGATTCGACACCCATGTAGACGTGCGTGAGCCCCCCTGCAATCAGTCGCTCGACCACGTCTTCATGAATCTCGTCACTGCGGCAACTGATCTTGAAGGCCAGCTTGCCTGCAACACCTTCCTCGGCGATCAAATCGGCAATCTCCATCGCCCATTCCTTGGCTTTTCTCCCGCCGGCAAGGAAATCATCGTCCTGAAACAAAAAGATCGGAACGCCTCGATTGCGATGCAGGTCGAGCATCTCGTCGACGACTGCACGTGGCGCCCGGAGCCGGCGTAATGGACCGCCTTGCTCTTCGTAAAATGGTCGAATACTGCAGAACGAACAATCCCACGGACAGCCGCGGCTGCCGAGAATTGAGGCAGTGGGCATCGGATGACCTTCGTAGTCAATCGATTTGCGATTGGGCCACGGAAGCAGATCCAGATCTTCGACCACTGTTGCGAGTGGCGCTACGTCGACCTCACCGTCATCTTTGCGAAATGCGATTCCCGGAAGACCACGCCATTCTGTGTTCGTAGCCAAACAATTCAAGAGCTTCACAAGCGTCATTTCGCCATCGAATCGCACCACTGAGTCGAGGCCTTTGATACGCCGGAGAATCTCGTCCGGTTCGAAGCTGGCGTAGTGACCTCCCATCGTGAAGTGGGCTGTTACCCCCGCCTCACGCAGTGCTTCGATCACCTGGCCGAAGTCAGGCGCCATGTATTGAAAGATCAGCGAGAAGCCGACGACGTCAGGCTGATCTCGATTGATGTGTTGAAGAATCTGATCGGGATCGGAGCGGTAAGTCATGATGAACGCCTCGTGGCCGGAGGCGTTCACCGTCGACATCAGGTAGCGCAGGCCGAGATTGTCCTGGTCCTGAAAACCGATCAACAGAATCTTTTGTGGGCGACCGTTTGCGTCGCACACTGGTAGTTGCATTGGCAGGGATGGCAGTTTTCGCACTTTAAGCCCTCCGTTCCAGAGCGATTAAAACTCTCTGGTCAAACTGGTAAGAACGTCAGGCTGCTGCTTAGCCTGGTTGTTGTTTTTTCAGTGCGTCGATTTGTTTCTTGACCATTGATTCCATCGCGTCGAGACGAGCTCTTTCGGCGCTGATGCTGTGAATCGTAGCCTCGAGTTGTTGAACGTTTAATTTGCCAATGTCTGGTGGTGCGGGATCGGCGACAGTTCCGATGCCTCTGATTCTAGCGGCGAGATTTGCTTGTTGCGCAAGCACCGCTTGTTGCGCGAGCACCGCTGGATCGACGATAGGATTCGGCCATGGTGCTGGGTCAACCACTGGAGTTGGGAATGGACCTGGGTCAACTACCGGCGTGGGCCAGGGCCAACGTGGGGCGCGTCCAAACTGAAACCACGGAACAGGATCAACCGATGCTCTGGGCGTCAACTGCCAGGCCCAGGGCGCCGGATCGCTGACTACGCCTGGGGGCATTGTAAATCCGCCACCACCTCCACCACCGCCAGTTTGGGTAGCACTGGCACGTTGGGTAAGCGCAGCTTCAATTCGGGTAAGTCGCTCTTCCAGTATTTTCATTCTGTCTTCAGCCATGATGGGATCTCCGTTTGGTAGATATTTCTGGTAGGTCGAGAAATTCTCGACAGCAATCGATGGGGGATCTGCGGCTAGTTAAGGCCTGACGGGTAGGGGGGTTACCGAATCGGCGTGTGAACCACTTTTGGCGAGCGCGTAGGATAGTACCGAAGTGGACCGGAGTCAATAAACTTTTCCTGTGTAATTGTGGAGTAATTGTGACGGAGTGAGGCTAGCCCGGTTGTTGCTGCTCTCTGTGCGCCTATATGCTGAACAAAAGACTTTCAGGGCACGTTAAGTCTTGCAGTCGGCAGGCGCTGTATGGTCACGTTATTCAAGCTCGAACTCGAGAAATTATTTCGCTCCAGAGGCTTTTACCTCTCATTCGCCGTTCTGGTCGGGTTCGTGGTCCTCATGCTCTGGGGGTTCTACACGTATGCCGAGCGGAAGACCGGTGGACAGGCGGTTGAGCAGTTCAAATACACCTACGAATCGAAGCAGTACTTCAATGGATTGACGTTCGCGCTCTATTCGGTGCTGTTTTCTTTTACGTTACTGCTGCCGATCTTTGTATCGATGAGTGCGGGCTCGCAGATCGCAGGCGAGACGCGCGCTGGAACCCTGCGGATGATCTGTACTCGTCCAATTTCTCGGGCATCCCTCGTCCTTTCGAAGTTTGTCGTAACAGGACTGCACACCTTTCTCCTGCTGGCGTTCTTTATTGGCTTCAATTTACTGGTTGGTCTGATCTTCGTGGGTTGGGGCAACCTGGAACTTTATCCGGGTCCACTCAATCTAGTGGATGTGCCCGGTAAGATCATGCGCGACGATGCACTCATGCGCTTTGGCTACGCCATACTGACTGGCACCTGGGCCCTGCTGGTCGTCGCGGCTCTCGCGCTGCTTTGTTCAGTTGTATTTGATTCACCGGTCCAGGCGACGGTGATGACGATTGCTGCTTACCTGACCCTCTACATTGTCGGGCGAGTCGAGTTCTTCGAACACTTGCGCCCGTACTTTTTTACGACTGACATGGAATTCTGGCGCGACGTGTTTAAGCCTGAAATTCCGGTGCAGAATCTTTGGCATTACGCGTGTGTTTGTGGTGCGTATACGGCCGGTCTATTGCTGTCAACCGTGATCATCTTTGAACGGAAGGATATTGTTTCCTGAGAAATGTGGGTGAAACTCGTCCTCCTGGTTCTGTTTTGTCTCATGATCGCTGGTGCAGTTTACTTCGCACAGCCTCATCAACCCGCACCGCCAAGTTCGTCCGCAAATGATTCTGCTTCACTTCGTCTGCTTACCTGGAACATCGGCTACGCTGAACTCGAAGATGACACGCGTGCGCACGACAAGGATTTGCCGGCAGTTGCCGATGTGATCTTACGTGAAGATCCCGACGCCGTTGCGCTACAGGAACTGACCGGCAGTTCGCAATTGAACAGATTGTTAGGAATGTTGAAAGGTAAGTACCACGGTGCTGTTGCACAGCAGGGAAGGGATGATCGATTCGAAGCCGTGCTCGTTAAGGATGGCAGCGCAAAATTTACTCCCGTTGCTGCCGCGTCTCGTTACGCCATCGCCGCTTCATTCCGAGCGGGGCAGCGCACGCGAGAACTCGTAATACTGAGCGCGCACGCAGATGCATTCAACGCTGCTCGCCGTCGAAGCTATACGGAAGCGCTCGTGGATTGGGCACAGGAGCAAGGGCCGGAAGTCTTCATCGCCGGAGATTTCAACTTCGAGCTCAAAGCCGCTAACGAGACAAATCTTTATACAGACAACGTGAAGCACGATAGCGAGTCGTACAGTCACATCCTGCGCAGCTTTCGCGATCTGGGACTTAACGCGGGCGACACGGCAATCAACGATCGACGCATCGATTACGTCTTTGGGCCAACGAGTCTCCAACGTGTCGGGCGAGTCGCAGTCCTGCGTAACGCTGCGGTCGGTCGTATGGACCACTGGCCGCTGCTTGTCGAGGTAGGACTATGAGTGCGCTTGTATTACAGACCGAAGGATTGACGAAGCGCTTTAAGGGCCGTACGGCGGTCGATCGTCTGACGATGCAGGTCGAGCGCGGCGACATCTATGGTTTTCTCGGTCCGAACGGAGCAGGGAAGTCGACTACGTTGAGGATGTTGTTGGGGTTGGTACGACCTACGTCCGGCGCGATCAAGTTCTCTCTACGTGAATCGAGTTGGGAATATCTGAAGGCTCGTTCGCGCGTCGGAGCGATCATCGAGACTCCCGCGTTCTACGAAAACTTTTCTGCGCGACGAAACTTGCAACTGTTGGCTTCGCTGTCTGGTGGCGTGCAGAAGAAGCGTGTGGAAGAAGTGTTGGAGATTGTCGACTTACGCGAGCGCGCGAGAGATCCGGTAAAAGTTTTCTCCTACGGGATGCGCCAGCGTTTGGGAATCGCGCAGGCCTTGTTACCAACGCCGGACTTGATCATTCTCGACGAGCCAACGAACGGTCTCGATCCACAGGGAATCCAACAAACACGTCAATTGATTCGACGGCTTCGCAATGAGTTTAAGTTAACTGTGTTGCTTTCAAGTCATCTGCTGGTGGAAGTTGAGCAACTGTGCAACCGAGTCGGAATCATTCACGAGGGACGGCTGCTCTATGAAGGTGGACCAGAGAAGCTGGTTGCGTCCACGAGTCATTTCAAAGTACGTGTGGACGACTTGTCCGGAGCTTTTGATTTACTCACCAAAGAATCAGGTGTGACTGTGAGCCGCAATGGTGCTGCATATCTGCAGGTTGACGCGGACGCTGATCGGATTCCCGCTTTGAACGCGCTACTGGTGGCTCATAACATCAAAGTCTACGAGCTAAGCCCCGCGCAGGAGACCCTGGAAGAAGCGTTCCTGCGGCTGACTGTTGCATAGGGCGTCTCCAGGGAGACGCCCGGCTCAGGTCTGTATAGGTTCTCCCGTCATTTCTCGCCTTAGCCACGAGCGAGCAAAGCGCCAGTCGCGTTCTACTGTTGACTGTGCCACACCCAACATCTCGGCCATCTGTTCAAGTGTCAAACCGATGAAGTAACGACACTCAACGATGGTCGCTTTGCGTTCGTCGATGTCAGCCAGCTTCGAGAGTGCCTCATCAAGCATGAGTAGTTCTTTGGGTTTTTCGTCTGGTATGACTGCTTCGTCTACATCAGTGTATTCAACTCGCCGGTCTTTCCTCGCGTAGTCAACCAGAACCTGGCGCATCCGTCTTGCGACAAGCGCGTAAAACTGTTTGCGATTTTCCCAACTGATGTTCTCGCCAATCATTTTCATTAACGCTTCATTTACCAACGCGGTAGTTTGCAGGATGTGGCCGGGCCGTTCATTGCGCATGTAGTTATGAGCGATCTTTCGTAGTTCCTGATCGACTAACGGCACCAGTCGATTCAGTGCTTCCGTGTCGCCGTCACCCCAGGCCTTTAAGAGTTCAGTGATTTGGTCCACTTCATTAAGTAATGAAACGGGACATAAACCATTACAGGTGAAAATGAGTTATCCACAGATTCTTTAATCAGACTAGAGATGCCACCGGTTTAAAAGTGCGGCCCGCAACCAAGCCCCGGAAGCGCTAAACATCGTTTCTTCGCCGCCCAACTTCCTAGCCCAGGAGACAATCGAATGAAACAGCCCAACTGGGATCGCATTCAGGAAATCTATCATGCGGCCCTGGCGATGCCTCGTTCTGAGTGGGGCGCGTTCGTCG
>JBKPPU010000229.1:0-2609 GCA_046733695.1 Acidobacteriota bacterium | reverse complement strand
GTACCCACCAGCTACCGCGAGGTGGTTCTGACTGTATCCAAGTCAGGTTCTGGACTTTTAGACCCACACCAATTTCGCCGAGACCCCCGGGACATTTCGCGGCGTACTTTTATCAGTGATGATTAAGTTAACCTTTGCCACGGGCGCTATCACCATTTTTCCAACTTTACCAAACTTGCTGTGATCGGCAACCACTACAGTCTGGCGTGACTGTTGGATGATAGCTCGATTCACGGCGCCCAGCTCTGCATCGTCTGAGGTTATTCCATGTTCAGGATGAATGCCATCAACGCTAACAAATGCTTGGTCATAGAACATCTCGTTGATTGCCGCAATACTCGCGTCGCCCGTGAGGGCAAAGCAGCCTTTGTTCAAAAATCCCCCGGTCATGATGACCTTCAGATCAACTCGATGACTAAGTTCCATGGCGATGTTGATCGCATTCGTCACGACAGTGACGCCTTTTCGATCGTGAATGCTCCTACCGACTTGGGTGGTTGTGGTCCCCGCGCTCAACGCGACGATTTCTCCGTCCCGGATCATCCCGGCAGCGGCAAGACCAATGCGACGCTTTTCGGCGGCTTGCACTTGCGCCTGCGCAGCGAACGAAGACAGTCGACCGAACGGCTCGTACAACATCGGTTCGACTTGAATAGCGCCGCCATGAGTTCGCCGCAAAAGTCCTGCATCATCAAGATAACTGAGTTCTCGGCGAATCGTTGCCATCGACGTCTCGAAACGCTCAGCGAGTTGCTCAACGCTTACCTGTCCATCCTCCAACAGCTGGCGTAGGATTTCTCTTTTGCGTTCGTTTCTCAGCATTGCCGCCGTGAGATCGTTATCGGAAGAGTCTGCTGGCGAAATCTTTTAGATCACGTCGCCAAGTTTGCCACTCGTGGTCGGTCCCGGGTGATTCGTAATAGATGTGAGGGATGTTCGCTTGTTGAAGCGAGCTATGGAGATTGCGTAGTCCTGTGCGCATGCGCTCTGGTTCATCGGTGCCAACACCTAACCAGAGTAAATGAACCTTCTTCGTAAAGTTCGCTGGATCAGCAAACACTCCTTTGTAGTCGGTCGTCGGATCCAGTTTTCGGTTTCCAAGCATTCCACCAGCACCACTGAATCCGCCGATGTGCGAGAAGAGATCGAGATGGTTGAAAGCCACTTGGAACGTCTGCATGCCTCCCATCGAAAGGCCAGCCATCGCGCGATGATCTCTATCTGAAAGAGTTCTAAACGTCTTATCAACGAAAGGAATTAAAGCCTGAACGACATCGTCTTCAAACGCCGACGTCATGTCTTGTATTGCCTTTAGCATCTCAGGCGAGCCAAGCGGCTTTCCGGTTAGGTCGGAATTACTTTGACCCACTCTCCGCGCGTAACCGTAAGCCATGACGACGATTATTGGTTTACAACTTTTTGCGGCGATTAGGTTGTCGAGGATGAAGTTCGCACGACCCTGACGGATCCAGCCGGTTTCATCCTCGCCACCGCCGTGCTGCAAATAGAGAACAGGAAACCGCGTTTTGGGTTGTTCATCGTAGGTCGGCGGTAAGTAGATAAGTGCATGGCGCCAGGTGCCGGTTACATTGGAGTGATACCAAATCTCACGCACCTGGCCATGTGGCACATCCTGAATTGAGTAATAAGTTGAATTCGGTTCTGGGACTTCGACAGCACTGGCATGTTTGCTCCCACCAAAGAACGCATGGCTACCCGTGTCGGCAACATCAGCACCGTCGATATTGAACATGTAGTAATGCAGGCCGGGAGCGAGTGGTGATGTAGTGACTGTCCAGAAGCCGTCAGCTTGTTTTTGCATTTCGACTTTTGGTCCACTCCAAAAGTTTACGCGGACCTTTGCGGCCTCGGGCGCTTTTACACGAAGTTGAACTCTACCGCTGCCATCAACTCGCGGATACTCAGCTCCCCAAACGTTTGTAGTAGCAGGCTGGAAATCACCAGACTCCTGTGCCCGGCATACGGCCGACAACAAGAACAACAACACTAGACAGAATGGTCGCATCCTCAAATCTCTCTTGACCACAAGCGTCCATGCCGTTCCGTTACACCAGTCTCATAGTTGCCACGCGATCAAACGCACGGCGCGGATGCCTGCGATCCCAGTAAGCTTAGAATAGATACTTGATTCCAAATTGAATCTGGCGCATCGGGAGTGCCGTAGTACTGATGATCCCAAACCCCTGGTGCGCGGCATTTGCGGGCGCTCCTGGGAACGCAGCGCCTGCCAGAATATTGCCGTTGGGAGCCCCCCAAGTAGGATGATTGAAGACGTTGAAAGCTTCGACTCGGAACTGCACGATATGGTTTTCGCCATAGGGCATCGTAAAACGCTTGGACAACGCCATATCGATTGACTGGAAATGTGGTGTGATCATCGTATTGCGCCCGACATTGCCGAAGGTTCCCGGCGGCGAAACGTTAAAGGACGCAGGGTCATACCATCGTAAGCCTTGGCTCGTTGGCGTTGGTGTCGTGTACCCGGTGCCTACCCCTGAGTAGCTTGGGCGGTCGGGCAGTGGATTGTTGGTACCCGCATTGTTGATACCGGCACTGAGGGTCTGAGGCACTCCGCTTTGGATTGTGGA
>JBKPPU010000228.1:0-14528 GCA_046733695.1 Acidobacteriota bacterium | reverse complement strand
CCGCTCCAATTCCTTCTGCAAAACAAGTCGAAGGTTGGCCTCGTCTTCTGCGATCAGAATTCGTGCCTGCTGTTGCTGCTCGCTCAACCTGTCTGTTCCTCGCTTAGCTTGACTGCGGAAAGGGTAATCGTGAAAGTGGTGCCGGTTCCCACGGTTGATTGCACGTCAAGAGTGCCGCCATGCTCGGTTAAGATACCATAACATACCGCCAGTCCGAGACCAGTTCCTCGGCCTATTTCCTTGGTCGTAAAGAACGGCTCGAAGATCTTTGGGAGGTTCTCCGGTGAGATACCGACGCCCGTGTCACTGACTTCGACCACGACCTTTTGATCCTCGTTCCGCCCCACGATCGTCAGTACGCCGCTCTCGCCCATCGCATCGAGCGCATTCGTCGCAAGCGCAATGATGGCTTGCTGCAACTGCCCGGGGTCGCCCGAAACCGGACGCAAATCAGCAGCGATGTCCACTTTGAACCCGATTGCTGCATGGCGTTTTTGATGGGATAACAGCCTAACGGCTGACTGAATTACGTCGGAGAGATTGATCGTCACGTGGTCTGACGTTCGGGTGCGACTGAAATCCAGCAGGCCCATTGTGATGCTCTTACAACGAAACGCTTCACTCCGAATCAGGCCAAGATACTCGCGCAGATCTTCAAGCCCGGGCGAGCCGTCAAACTCGCCGTCATTCACACGCGCTTCGAGTGATTCAGCACAGGCTGAAATAGTGGCGAGCGGATTGTTGATTTCATGGACCACGCCCGCGGCGAGTCGGCCAACTGCCGCGAGTTTCTCCGCACGCGCGATTGCCCGATTCGCCTCCACTCGATCCGTGACTTCCTCGCCAACCGTGATGACGTGGCTGACCGTGCCGGTGTTGTCGGCCCACATCGGAATCTTACTGATAACCCAGTGACGGATGTCGCCTTTGGGAGACGGCGTCTCCTGGTCGATGCGTTCGATCTCGCCGCTTTCGAAGACACGTGCGAACTCTTCTTCCAGCACATCGCGCGGCTGTCGCGTGAGTACTTCAAAAACATTCTTGCCCAACACTGAACCACGCGGAATACCCAACTCGCCGAGCTCGCGATTTCGATTCCACGCAACCACGCGATACTCGCGGTCGATGGCGTACAGCGACAATGGCAAGCTGTCGACAATTGCTTCGATGAATCTCTTTTGTGCTTCACTCTCCGCGGTTCGTCGTTCGACTTCCCTGGCAAGACTTACAGATGTGTCGCGCGCCGCCTGGTAAAGCGAGCAGATGTGGGCCGCCAGCGAAGTCTGTTGCGCGGCTGCTTCGATCAAACGACGCTCGGTGTCGCCACATTCCCCATGATGATCGAACGCGACGATCAGCGCGCCCTTCGATCGTCCGGCAAAACGAAACGGCGAAACAAACTCGACAGCGTGAACATCGTCCCGAAGTAGGAACGAACTCTTCTCTGTGATCAATAAGGAATTTGCAGACTCTGCCGAGCGTAACCACAGTTGCATCGCGTCGGCGTCGAGCAGAGTCGAATCGTCAGCGCTGCCTTCCCGATCAAACACGCACATCGCATGCTTGTCGCGCCCGACAGTCACGTACGCCGCACACATGGAAGCGTCAATCGCTTCGAAGGTTGCGCCGGCGACACGACGGACGAGCTGTTCCGGTTCGAGTGCGCGCAGCAGTCCGCGACCGATATCCGAAAGAAATCTGAGCTCGCGATTACTGCCGATCAGTGCCCACTCGCGTTGCGACGTGCGAACGTGCAGGCTGACACGCGATAACAGTTCGCCGGGAGTTGAAGGTTTGGTGATGTAGTCGTCAGCGCCGGCGGTGAATGCCTGAACTTTGCGTGCTTCATCGTCACTTTCCGAAAGCGCGATGATGGGCAACTTGCTCGTGGTTGGCTGCGCTCGGAGCAGTTTGCAAAGCGCGAGTCCATCGACGCCCGGCATCTCGAGATCGAGGGCGACGAGGTCGCAGCGCACGCCTTTGAGCACACGCAAGGCCGACGATGCTTCGGTGGCAGTCACAACACGATACTGGGCAGTCTCGAAGATTTCGCGGAGCCGGTCGCGAGCGGCCGCGTCGTCGTCAACTATTAGGAGTGTTGCGCTGTGATTTTCGGCGGGAGCTACCATGCTTTCAGGGGCACGTCGCGAAAGACATGCCTCAGTGCGATTGAAAGCGATGAGTGAGCGGTATGTCAAGAACTACTTAGGCGTCTCCCTGGAGTGCGGCGGCCCTTACCCTAGGTGGCCCGTGGATTGGCTGTAGAGATGGGTTAGATAGCGGGCGCGCACGACGGCTTCGGGTGACATCTCTTTCGAGAGTGAGTCTAAGACAGGGGCGAGGGCAGTTAGACCGAAGGTGTGGACTTCGTTGCGTGACTTATTGAACCACTCGCGGTGCGCGGGGATGCCGGTTTGAAGACCAGACTCGGCAACCGCCTCCAAACGCCGGTTCATTTCGGTTAACACCGCATACAAAGAACTACTAGTAGGAAGCTTTTCTTCGACGAGTTCATCTTCGGGCGGTTCGAGCGTGTCGTCGTCTGATGGCGCGTTCGTGTGCCCCGCTTGTTGCTCATGCGAATCGAACGCAAGTTGAAACACCGGGTGCTTCTGGTCTTCAGAGCGAAGTATCGAAATCGGCTCAACGAACAACGCATCACCCTCATAACCAAGCCGCACGACAAACTTCCACGCGCCGTCTTTCGGCGGAGACAACTGCTCCAACGTCTTGATCGACTCTTTGGTCCAATCTCGAAACGGAAGCGTGAGGGTAAGCGACTGCTCGAACTGATCGTAAACCTCCCAGTAAAACGTTTGGCTGAGCGGGTCAAATCTTCGTTCCCCGAATTGCCGCGGCTGGACCACTACAACTTGATCGAGCGGATTCGGTTCACGAAGTCCAAGAGGCTGAATGCCCGCAATATACCGCTGCAAGGGTCCCCACGACGTGAACAGCCGATCTCCAAAATCCAACGTCTCGGGCGCAACGGGCGACAGCACAAGCGCGGTGGTCTTGGTCGATCCCGAAAGTCTGCCACCCGCCGTGCGACGTGCGTGACGAAGCTTGAGACTCGATGCAGCAACCTGTTGCGGGCTCTGCGCACCGTCCCACGGCCCGTCACCGTAAAAACGCTGGCGTGCATCGGCACGTTGAATCTCCGGGCGCGCATACGACCAGGAAAGAAACTCTTTGGTCTGATTGGCCCAAAACATGACCGTGAGCCCGACATAGCCCGAACCTGTCTGCCATGTGTAAGCACCAACGCCCGCGAGGTCGATCTCCGGTACCTCGACGTATTGTCCGCGACTGGAACCTGCGAGCGCAGCAGCCGTCGGATTATCCCCGTTGCTTCGTATCGCATCCATCAGTGCATAGACCCGGGCGATCAAAAGCAACAGCCTCGCTTCGTCGGCGCGTGCATCCCTTCGCCGGATGGATTTGACCTCGTCGGAAACGGTTTTCAGCGCGAGCGCAACTCGCGGTATTTGTGCACCCTGAGCCGAGATCGCGAGCGTAACCAAGCGGCTGACGAGCGTCTCGGATGCGTGGCTCAAGCCTACCGAGATTGCATCCTCGAGCAGTGCGCAGGCCGAATCCAGGATCTCTTTTTTGGTTCGTGGTGTTCCAGTGAGTTCAACCAGAGACTGCTGTCTAACAACTACAGGCATCTCGAAACCAAACGACTGTCGCAACGCGAGAATCGCAGCAACACCGGCGCGCTTGCCGTGTTGCTTCGGCAAGATCATTCCCTCAAGCCCCGCGCGCGGCACGAATCGTACTTCCGTCGCGCTCGGCATCAGACGAATCACGACTGTCTCGCCGTATTCGATGACTGCCGGCAACGAATTCTTTTCAAGTAAAGCAATCGCCTTTCGATACTCCGCGGCGCCAATCCACAGCTTCAGTGTTTCCGGTGTTAGCAAGGCAATCTCATCTCGAATCGAATCTGCGGTGGTTACAACTTTCTTGTCCTCGATTTGATCTGCACCACTCTGCAGGAAGAGGCCGGCGGCGAGAATGTGCTGGCAAATTCCGGGTGATGGGCAACTGCAGGTCGCATTCACCGGGCCATTCACAGGCATCGAGACGAGGAACGGCGGCACCTGGATCTGCAGTGCCTCGTTAGTTTCCTCGAGCACCTCAATCACCAGACCCTTTTCAATATCTTTTCGCGCTCGTCGCAGCAGACCCTTACTGGCGAGCGCTTCCCACGAAGCGTCGTCGAACGCGGAGACCAGCGCGGAGAGTTTTGTTAAGAGATTGTCTTCGCCAGCCATTCTGCAAATCTCTTCGGAGTCAATGCGGCGATGTCCATGCCATGCGCTACGAGCATCTCAGCCATCTGCACGTCGTAACTCGGGCTTGCAGTTTCATCCAGTGCGGCGAGCCCCAACAACCTTACACCGCCTTCGCGAAATCTTTGGCACGACGCCAGCAATGAACGTGGCGGCGCACCTTCACAAAAATCGCTTATCAAAACCACGATGGTGCGGTGCGGATCCTCGACGAGCTGTTCGCAATACTGCATCGCCTGGCCGATGTTTGTGCCACCTCCAAGCTGAACGCTCATCAACACCTCGACGGGATCGTCAACGTGCTCGCTGAGGTCGACAACAGACGTATCAAACACGATGAGTTTCACGTCGATTAGAGGCAAGCCGCCGAGGATGCCGGCCATCACCGCACTGTAAATCACAGAGCTCGCCATGCTGCCACTCTGGTCCACACAAAGAATGATCCGCCAGGGGAGACGCCGCTGAATTCGCGAAAAGAAGAGCACTTGCTCGACCGCGATCTGCTTGCGGCGCGCGTCGAAGTTCTTCAGGTTCTTGCGAATCGTCCCACGCCAATCGAGATTCTGAGCCATCTTCAAATTGCTGTGCTGGAAACGATTTCGCCGTCCTGAAAAGGCGCGCCGTATTTCCGTGACGAGTCGTTGCTTGATCTCTTCCACTACTGCTCTGATCACTTTTCGAGCTTCGTTCAAGACTTCGCCCTGCAAATGTCCGCGAAAGGTGAGCAGTATTTTTAACAGCTCAAAATTTGGTTCGAGCCGGCGCAGGATCTCCGCATCGGTTACGAGTTCGGTCAAGCCATATCGATCGAGAGCGTGTTTTTCAATGACGGCGACTGTCTCTTTCGGAAAAAGTTCACGAACTTCACTCAGCCACTGGGGAATGGATAGTTGTGAAGGATCGAGACTGGCGCCACGTGGATCGTTTGGATCGGCGTCGCGTACACCACGGCCGCGGTACTCGCGCGAGTAAAGAAAGTCTAAAGCGTTTTCGACACGTTGCTGCTCGGCGCTTAGCCCCATCGGTAGCTGGTCGCGCGCGTATTTACCGAGCACCAAACGCCAACGCGCGAGTGATGTATTATTCATGGCACTTTTCTCTGTGCAACCTCCAACCAATGAGAGAGCCCATCATTCGCGAGCGTCGCCAGGACGAGTTCGGTCAGCTGCCGGTTAAATTCCAGCTCACCTTCGGTGACACGAACCTCCATCAATGTTCCCAGATCCTTTTCACCATGCAATTCAGCAACACGCGATGCGACTTTATCGGTCTCGCGTGGCGTCAGATCGGCGAGCGCGAGTCGCAGGCTGGGAAGCGCCTTGATGAACTCTGCTTCGTCCCAACTACCGATGATCTCGTCGAGCGAATGGACCAGCCGGGGGTTCTGCCACGCCGCTTCGCGACAAGTCTTCAGCAATCCACGCAGAAAGCCGACGCGCTTTTGTGAGTCGGTAATACCAATGAGACAACCCACTACCAGTTCATCGAGTTGCGCCTCGTCCATGCGCCCGGCGCTGTAGAGCAATCCGCCGATGGCTCCGCAGATCGTGCTGTAGCACGGATGATTGTGGTTTTGAACTTTCAGTACTCGTCCGGCTGCGTCCCAGAAGATCTCTTCATCGAGCAAGTCGATACTCGAAGCAGCTTCGAGCAGTTCGCGCATCGCAGACAGACTATCGAGCGCCGCGGAAAGCTCTTCTTCCGCACACTGCGCGAGGTTAGGCACGAGATAACAACTGCGTAAGTACGACGCGCGCAACAGTGCCGGGATTTCAGGCAGCGAATGAGCTTCCAAAGGCTCGCGTGATTGCCACAACAGCAGTAGCTGATTCGCCGCGCCGACCGCGCCGGTAAACGAAGGCTCCTCGCTGACTCTGGCCGTTATCAATTCGAGTAACTGCCCGGCCTGACGATGCAAACCCATGCGACACGCGCTGATCAGCATCGAAACTGCCGCATTGGCGCTGCGGCCTTTTCCTTCCTCCTCGAGCCGTTCAATCGCTTCACGAAGTCGATTCGCCGACGCTTCTTCCACCGTCGAGCCGTAAACAGCGGCATCGACGAGCGCGCCTTCGGTCATCGGACTCCATGCATACTGCCAGTGTTCGTGAATGCGTTCGAGGCCGGTGCCGCGCACAAAATCAGGACCAGCCATCATTGTCGCAAACGGTACCTTCAGAAAATTCAGACAATGCAAGAGACGGCTACTGCGACGATGATTGTCTCTGCGGTAGATCTCCAGCGAGATCCGTTTCTTGAGTGAATCTGAGATATCCAGGTGCGCTCGTTCGGCCTCTTTGCGAAAGCTGGCGACGATTGGAGGCACTCCGGCGTGCGCGGGGACGTCGCCAATGTCTTTGCCCGTCAGTACGCGGCCGACGAGGCCCATCAACACGGCGCCTTCGCTGTCCATCGAACCTTTGACAAAACAACTACGCACGCCATCAAGCAGATCTTCGCGCGTTGGACCAGGGTGCCCCCGCAAGGAAGCCAGTAGTTGAGCCTGCTGTAAGGCAGCGATCTCATCGGCGGTAGATAAGGCGAGCTGAAGGTTCTTTTTTCTGGTCATTGCGCCCACTTCGACCAGAAGATCGGTGGCCACCGCTAAATGCGGAGTCAGGCTTTCACTTTCAAACTGACGCCACAGTCGATTGTAGTAATCGGGTGAAGGCATGCCTGCGCTGTACCCGTTGAGAGCTTCGAGCTGTTCGAAGCTGTAGCGAATGAGAGATTGTTGGATTGAACCTTGTGATGTCTGCGGCGTCGATCTTTTCGTTTTTGCCGCGACAAGTTGTGGCAGAGCAACGCTGTGGAAACCGCCGGTGACGATCAGGATCGTTTCGCCGGTAGCTTGTTCTTCACGGATCGCCGCAGCCATGAATTCTTCGCGGGCGGCAGTGCCGTCGGCTCGCAGTGCTTCAGCCTGCACATCCCGGCGTGCGAAAAAGCAATAGGTCGCAATCTCACGAATAAACGATTCCGTCGTTCTCGATCTAAAATCGGCTTCGAAAAGGTGGTCCCACATCTCGTTGAAGTCGCGGCAGCCGGTTCGCTGTGCGAGCGCGTGCAGGTATGAGCTCTGCAACAGGTGCGTTTCGCGCATTAACGATTCGACCTGGGGTTTGCCTAATTGTTCGGTGTTTGCGTGTTCGGCGAGAACCTGGTCGGCGTAATCGAGGTCGATGAAGCGTAGCCGCGCACCGACTTCGTTTCCCACACGTAAAGCAACTAACTCCGGTGAGTAATCGCAGAAAGGATAGTAAGCCGCAAAACGCGCGGGACCGAGATCCGGTTCGCCGTCACGCGGCTTGTATAGCTTTCTCGACGAATCAATGAAATGTGTATAAACGGCAATCGGGGGCTTAGTAGTGTCATCAAGAATGGTTGGGATCAAAGGAGTAAAGCTTGCCGGTCCTTCAACGAGAATCGCTGACGGGCGCCACTCGCGAATGATCCGCGCAAGATGCCAGGCACAGGCGGGACTGTGATGCCGGATCGGAAAGTAGACACAGTTGGACGCGCGGAGCTGATCCAGCATCCGATCCAACTCTGACGTGAATTCAGCCGTTGTACTAGCCACAGAGTAAGAACCCTCACTTGGACCGGGTCAGTAATTACCGATCGAGGAATTTGCGTGCTTCCCAGTACGATTGCCAGGCGCGATTCTTTTTGGCGCGAGCCTTAACTATCACGTCGAAGTACTGGCGAAGCTTTTTCGCGTCCTCGGGGTTGTCCTTGAGAACCGTGCCTAACAACTGGCGCGCGATGTGAGCACCTTCCATGGCGCCATTGCCAAAATAGTGCGCCTCGAGTCCGGCAGAGAAACCGACGGCAACCGCTTCGGCGGTGGACATCACAGTTGATGGCCTTTCCACGACGGTGCCTTCCACCGATGCTCCCGAGCGCAGATCCTGAAATGTCGAAACCAGCACCTCCATCACATCAGGCGGGCACGACACCGGCACGCCTGCCTCCTGAAGCAACATCTCGGTTTGTTCTGTAACAAGCTTGATCTCCAGTTTTCTCTCGCCGATCGGATTTACCGTTTCGAAGTTGAAACGTCGTTTGAGAGCGCTCGACATTTCGTGCACGCCGCGGTCGCGAATATTCGCTGTGGCCAAAATGTTGAATCCTCTTTCAGCAAACAGTGTCGTGTCCGCGCCGGTGAGTTCAGGAATGTGGAGAACCTTGTCCGACATGATGCTGATGAGACAGTCCTGAATTTCAGGCTGGCATCGAGTAATCTCCTCGAACCGCACAATCGAACCGCACTTCATCGCTGTGTACAAAGGAGAAGGAACGAGCGCCGCCGGTTTTGGACCTTCTGCGAGCAGCATCGCGTAGTTCCATGAATACTTGATCTGATCCTCTGTCGTTCCAGCAGTCCCCTGGATCGTGTAAGTCGACACGCCGGACACTGCGGCCGCAAGAAGTTCGGAGAGCATGGACTTCGCTGTGCCGGGTTCACCGACGAGAAGAAGTCCGCGATTGCCGAGGAGTGTCACGATGCAACGATCGATCAGCGCATCGTCTCCGTAAAACTTTCTGCTGATTACTGTCGATTGTTTGTCGATCGCTTTGCCGTCGGAACCGACGATGAAAGTCCGCACTGCCTGGGGCGACATGGTCCAACCCGCAGGTCGCTTTCCAGTATCGGCGGCTTTCAACGCGACCAGTTCGTTCGCAAAGAGAGCCTCGCACGGAGGACGAAGTGCACGGAACTCGTTTCCATTCATTGTCATTTAAAACTCCGTTTGCTTCTTCCAATCAGCCGCAAAGCCCGGACCGTCGGCTGCTGCCATCCGAAGATCATTCCAAGACTCACTCAGCAAAACGCGCGGCAATTCACCGAGGGCCAACTCCTCGCTAAAAGACAGAGGGCCATTGTCCAACTTGCGCGCGAAATACAGGCGTTGTAACGCCACCTTCCGATTCTGTTCCGGCAAGGGACTTCCCGTGAACTCGATTACGGCTTCGATTCCGAGTTGCAGAAAATTCTTCCGATACTCATAAAACCAACCCGCGTCCTGCGCCGCGCCACGCGTATAACCCAAACGAGTCAGTCGATTGCGAAGTGAAAACGCCATAACGATATGACCGACAAAGTCTTTGATCTCAGTCGCGTCCTTCATCTCGTCAGGCAAACGGAACTGTTCCTTCCCGAATTGTTGAAACAGTGGCTCCACGTCGTAATCCGAGAAGTGCTGGAGCCATGCCGTTCGATCCTCCTGCGGAAGCGTTTCATCGTGGCCAAGACGGATTTCCGTTGCTGAAGTTAACTTAACTTCGTCATCCTGATGGCTGGTGAGCGTGCCGTCTGCCAGCGGCCGAAATGAATCAACAATCTTGTCGCCGTCGTAAGCTACCCATACCAGTCGCTGGCAGTATCGACCTGCAATGGGATGTTGTCGCAGGTAAATGTCCCAGTCTTCAAAGCGCCAGGTTCGTTGCGTACACAAAGCCTCGTAAAGTCGATCCTTCTGCATTGTCAAAACCGATTTCAACTCTTTTCGTGCGCTTGATAACGCTGCCTTTGATTGTTTGACCTTCTCGGCATCATCGGATTGATTGGCATCGGGCAGTGAAGCGATCACCTTTCCATTCTGATTCGTGAGCGTAATCGCCATCTCGTCCGACAACGTCGCCGTGAATTTCCGCGTACCGTAGTCGAGCTCCATCCTGCCGACTTCATCAAAGCCAACGGTCGGTATCGTCCGGTCAGCCAACTCATCCATGGTCCAACCTTTACGCTCGGCGAGAAGTTGGCACAGCCGCAACGCTTCTTCCTGAATGCCCTTGGTTCGAAATCGATTTGCGACAGACAGAACGACTTGCGTGGCACTCGGGTGCTCGATCCACGCCAGCACTTGCAAGAGCGCCTTACACTGTGCGGCACGGTATCCATACCACTGCTTTACGTAGCGATGCACAATTGGAGCAGGATCACTACTGCAACAGGCTCCAGCTACTGCCAGTATTCCTTTCGTGCTCGCCTGTGAACCTTCGGGGAGTGCCACGAAGTGATTGAAAAGAGTTTGATAGGTGCGCTGTTCGTCGAAATCGACATAGTACTGCGGGTACTGTTTCGCAAGTTGAGCTGACTGTTGAGCGCCGCGCTGAGCTTCCGCAGCAGCCTGTTCGGCGGTGTATTTGGGTTTGGTGTCGGCTTCGATCCACGCCTCCAAAACGAACCGGCCAAGCTTCTCGCGATCTTCCTGTCGAAAAAGCGAGCAATAGCGCCGCAGCGTCGGGCTGGTTTCAGCGTTCTTAAGCTTGTAGCTCTGGACAATGAACCAGTGAATGATTGCCGGTGAAACGGGTTTTCCTGAGTCGGCCCAGCTCACTACCGGAAGCTGAGAAAACGGAAACCAATCGAGGTCGCCGGGAATTCCTTTCTTGAGACCTTTTTCTGCTTCCTGGTCGAGTTGCTCGAGATCCAGCAACTCTTCAAGTGGAACACCCATCAACTCGAGAGACTTGATCATCTCATCTTTGGCGAGTTCGTTCTTCTCTTTCGAGAGTGCCTGTCGTAGTGCTGGAATCGCTGCTTTGTAACCGAGTTTACCCAGCCACTGTGCGGCAGCGAGGCGCGCTTCCATCTGCCGGCTCGCGAGGGCAGCGAGGATTGTTTGTTCCTTGTCTGGCAAACCGTTCAGACACTGCTGCGCGGCTGGTCGTTCAGTCTTGCTGGCGCCGAGAGCAATCTCCCACAACATCGGTCTCAGCCTTGCCGGTGGATGTGGAAACGAGCTCAATATCGCAAAGGCATTTCGACGTTTTTCCAAGTCGAGGAAGTGTCTGTAAGGATTGACCTGATCTTGCGTCTGCTTCAATCCGAATGCTTCTTCCAAAACATCGAGATTCTCGGCAAAGTATGGCCACACTCCGTCCGCGTCGAGTTGAAGAAACGGTGAAGCCACATACCGGTTAGATCCTAATATGTATCTTCCGAAGAATCGATCATCCAAACCAATCGCTCTGAACACTGCTGCCACTTCACGAAGATCGATCGCCTTCTTCTGCAGCTTTTGATAGCTGAGGAGTGCTGCGCGCCATTGGTAAAAAACCCAGGGGTCAGTTGCGCCTAGTCTACCTCCATGATCTGTGGTTAAAAGAAAACACCAACGGATCAGATGAATCAGTTGGAATTGCGCCGGGATTGGAAAAGTGCTGAACAATTTACGATCAACGCCATGAGCGTTATCAAAAAGTGAAAATGGCTCACCCTCCTTGATGACCAGGTTTTGTAGTAGCTCGAACAGCCGATCGGCGGTTTCAGGCTTAACGGGAATTCGCTTCCAATTCCCTGCTTTTGCATATTGATTCCGCGAGAATTCATCCGCCGTTTTCTCTTCGATTTCCTGCAAACGAGAACGCAGCTCCAACAAGAGTTGCTTACCGAGAGGCGCATGGACGTTAACTTCCGGAATCTCTGGAAGGTTGTAGTCGTTTACAGTATCAGCCGACTGTTGCGAAGTTGATTGACTCAGGGCTGCTTTAATGGCTTCGGTAACCTTTGCCGACTTCTCGCCGGCGAGGCGTTGCTCGAGAAAGGCGCGTTCTTCGTCTCCACCCATCCGTACAAGCAGGCGCACGGCGTGATACCGCTCCTCGGCGCTGCCTTTCTCGGCGTGATTCTCGAGTATTTTTCTGAATAGTTCGAAACGATCCAAAATAATTATCGAGGCATTCTCACGGACCTCTTTTGATCCGGAAATAGAAACCGCGGCAATCTCTTCGACAAATGGATCAGGAGGAATCTCCAGTCCCACCAGTGCGTGCAAAACAGCAGCTCTACAACTCGCTTCTTTCTGACGAAAGGCAGGTCTGACAACGTCAGCCGACTTCACTACCAAACTCGAGAAGTCGCTAAGACACTTGAAGTAAAGGAATGGCGAAAGGGTCCAGCGTGGCAGTGCGTTCTTGCCTTGCGGGTCTTCATAGAAGAAAGCAGCCTTCACGAGTACATCTGGGTCCTCATTCGCGACCCGAAGCATTTCCTGAATCAGACGGGAGGGAAAAATCGGATCACGTTCTTGCGCATTGCGTGACAGCTCGAGCAGAAAAATACTCAACCAGGAGAGCGAACCCTGAAGCGCCGGTATTGGAGTAGAGCCATAAGACATAACGCCCGGGCCTGTCGCGTAGGTGGCGTCATAAACAGTCGCGAGCCGGAAATAGATCTTTGGGTCTTCAGGCAACAACTTAACGAGCCCCGGTAAACCTTTTGGAGGTGATTGAGCATGGTGAAAGTAATAAGAACGCTGCGCAAGAACGTGTGCTGTGTTTTGCATCGCAGCCAGCTCTGCAATCACGTTCTCGTCTTCGCCGGTAAAGACAAACTTAACCAGTCGATCGATCAGACGCGGTTGGGCGCCCTGAACCTTTTCCAGCGGTTCAAGCTCGACGCGCAACGCTTCCGCCGCTTTGAAATATGGTGTGCCCGCGAGGCGTTCGCTCAACCACTTAAACATCGTGAGTATCTTGTCTGAAGGGCAAAGCGAAAAGCAATAGTTAGATTTATTGACCCGGTCTGAGGCGAGCGCCTCCTTGGAGTGCGGTGACTTGTCACCGCTTTGGTAATAGTAAGGCGCCAACAGTTGGCGCACTCCAAAGTGGTTAATTGATTGTTTGGGGCGAGCCGGATTCTAAAATCTCACGGCCGGAGCGGTGATCTGACTTCATCCGGTACATTTCGTTATCAGCGGCGGCGATCAAGTGATCGAGAGTCTCGCCGTGAACGCCAAAGGTCGCAGTGCCAATGCTGATCCCGACGCGCGCAAAACGGTTCTTGCCAACTGCCAGTGAGAATTTTGAAACGGCGCTTTCGATGCGCATGCAGAGATCCTCAACCTGCGCGCCTACAACTTCCTGCACGAGCGCCACAAACTCGTCGCCGCCGCTACGCGCCAGGAAATCATACTCGCGCAACTGTCCCTGGATGAGATGAGCGACTTCACGCAAGACGCGATCGCCGATCTTGTGACCGAACGTGTCGTTCACGTTCTTAAACTCATCGAGGTCAAGCATCATCACCTGGAACGATCGATCGGTGCGCCGCGCGCGAGACGCTTCTTCCTCGAAACGTAATGCCAGATAACGCGCGTTTGGCAGGCTCGTGAGCGGATCGGTCAACGCGTTCGACTCCGCTTCAGCATGCTGCATCGCATTTCCGAGTGCGTCTGAAGCGAGCCGCGTCACAGTCTCCAGCAGTCGCATGTGATCGTCGGTGTATTGCTCAAGCTCAGTCGAGTAAACCGATAGCGCGCCTAACAGGAGATCGTCCTTGAACAACGGCAACGACGCCATCGAACGATATTTGATCCCTGCCTCGGGATTGATGTCCGTGAAATCAAGACTCGGATGAAGCTGATTAACGGCGCTGCGATTCGCGAGCGCAAACCCAGTGACTCCTTCACCCAAAGCAATACAGCGTCCGGCTAACTTCTGAGCGTTCTTGCCGGCGACGTGTCGAGCAGTCGCATAACCTTTGTTCTCGTCGAAAAAGTAAACAACGCAAGTGTCGAACGGGACTACGTGGCCCACCTTGTCAACCAGAATCTCGAGCGTGTGCTCCACGTCGAGCGAAGTCCCAAACGTACGAGCAATCTCATACAACGCATACACTTCGCGATGCGCTTTCTTAATCTGGTCGTAAGCGATGTATGAACCACGCTCACGAGTCTGCGTCATGTCTACCTCACTCAGTTGAATCGGCGGCTCGGTCGAGTGAGGAATCGGCTGATGTTTAAGACCACGTTTCGCGATCTCGGCTTCAAAACGTGGCAGGTTTTTGATGAACTGTTCGACAACGGCGGGATCGAAGTGGATTCCAGCGCCGCGACGCAACAGTGCAGTCGCTTCGTCGAGCGTCATGCCGCGTCGAAACGGTCGATCTTCACGAATCGAGTCGAAGCAGTCGACCACTGAAATAATTCGCGCCGTGATTGGGATTTGTTCTCCGCGTAATCTGTCGGGGTAACCACGCCCGTCCCACTGTTCGTGATGATGTCTGACGATCGGAATTACCGGATAAGGAAAATCCACACGACCGAGAATCTGGGCACCAACGACCGTGTGGATCTTCATCTTCTCAAACTCTGCATGTGTTAACGGTCCAGGCTTGTTGAGAATATGCGGCGGCACCGCCAATTTGCCGACGTCGTGAAGCAACGCACCTGCTTTCAACGCGGCTATTTCATCAGCGGTGAGCCCAAACACCTCACCCAT
>JBKPPU010000227.1:0-18445 GCA_046733695.1 Acidobacteriota bacterium | reverse complement strand
ACAGGGATTCCTCTCTGCGCAGTAAATCGAATTTTTCTATTAAACATGAAGAGCGCCGCACCTAACAAAACAAAATATTAATATGGTCGGCGGCGTTATTTATACATAATTTCCTGATTGGCTGGCAAGAAGTATCGATGTCAAAGATACACGTCATCATTTATTCCAAGCCCGGATGCCATCTCTGCGACGAAGCGAAGGCATCGATCTTGAGCACTGGATGTACGGATGAGTTTGATTTGGAAGAGATCAATATCGAATCTGATGAAGAGCTGCTCAGGAAATATAAGTACGACATTCCCGTGATTGCGATTAACGGGATCGACTGCTTTATGCATCGCGTCGACCCTGACCAATTTAGGACGCGGATTGAACGGATCAAATCCGGATTTTAAATCCGCGTAATCCGCGTTTAAAAATGGGTCTGTTGCTGCAGCGCTTCTATGGATTCGAAGAGCCTTGCTTTTTCGGAATCGTTGTTCGATTGGCGATAAGCCATCACCAGATCTTTCAATTCCGAGAGTTCTTTGTAGAGACCGGCGTTTTCGATTGGTGGAGTTAAATATGAAATTAGTTCGGCGTATGAGCGGCGCTTGGCAATCGAGCCTTCGGAGGGATTGTTGACGCTGTATATATAGAAGTTGGGCAACTCCTCAATTAACCGGTCAGGCCAGCATTCACCTGAAAGTCCAATCTGTTTGCCGGGCATGAACTCGAGTGCGCCGTGTGTGCCGAAGTGAATGACGCCGTCGGCATTGAAGACTTTCGAGATGTAGGTGTAGAACGCCATAAATCCATGATGAGGTGAGCCGCCGCGCGCCATCATCAGACGCATCGGATCTCCTTCAAAGCCAAATGTCGGTTGTACGCCGACGAAGACGTTCCCCAGCGCCAGACCCTGAATCAACAACTCATTGCCGAATGAATTGATTCTACCCGGCGCGGTTCCCCAATCGCTTTCGACGTCTCGGACGTACGGACAGAGCTTCCGGTACTCCTGGACCTTCATCCGGTATGCGACGTTTGCGGGCGCACCAAATTGCTCTGAGTTGCCCGAGATCAAACTTTTGCGTAAGTCATCCGCTGATTTCGGAAGCTCGACTCGATAACCTTCGGCGTCGAGTCGCTTCAACACGTCGAACACGCCTGGGAACACATCGAGATCCGCAGCCGTACCGATGTTTCCTTTGTTTGGCGGGAAACAAAAGACGATGATCGCGAGTTTCACCTGATCGGGCGTGGCGGTTTGTAACTTGTTCCAACGACTCAGTCGACGCGCCAGTCTTATGCATCGATCCGGAAGCGGAACCGGTTCTTGTCCACGAGTGGGAATGCCACCATAAATAAATGGCTCTGTTGCGCCATCAATTTCCGGAATAGCGATTTGCATCCCCGCCTGCACTGGATTGAGCCCGGTCTGCGAGTCCGACCACGCTTCGATTGTTTGCGTATCAAGACTGACGGCAGATCGATATGGCAGATTGAGAGTACGCAGAAACTCTGCCGCTGCGGCGCTGTCGTTCATCGCTGGCCCGCCGACGAAGCTGAAACCAGTTAGCGAGACGATTTGACTGACGCGTGCTCTCGTGTTTGCCGGCTCGACAAAAAACTGCGAGACGGCCTCGCGGTTATCCATGAGCGTTGCGATCGCCGGAATAACGCTCAAGCCTTCCGCTTCAATCGCGTTGATTAATTCGTCGTAGTGCTTTGTCGTTTTGCTGATGACTTGCGGCCGCATCAGCAACAGTCCGATCGTCGACTCCGGATCCAAAGGCTTTCGATACCACTTCCGGTATGCAGCAAACGTTTGAAACAACGCCGGCGCGGCGGGATGATAGATCGCCACTGACGGCCTCTGCTCCGGTTTTGCGACACGAATCTTCTTCAGGCGCTCGTCGCGGACGTAATGGACCAGCGCGTAGAGGAGCATCGATTTGATATTGTCGGGCGTCGGCTGAAGGAAATAACAGAAGAGATAGAGATAGTGCTTTGCGTCAGTGAGTGCGCCGGCGGTCGGTACGAACTTGAGAATGCCCGGCAGTCGATCGACGAACTTCAGATATTGATGGTGCCCGTGGCTCGACTTGCCACGTTTCGCCTGTGCACCAACCCACGAGCCGACCGACTTCAACAACTTTCCGCCTTTGCCGTTCTGACTCTTGCCGAGTGTCGATATATCCAGCCGGCCAAGCCGAGTCCGTCGCATCAGCTCCGGCATGCAGTTGATAACAACTACTGCATCGTAATGATTGTGTTTCTCCAGTGCTGCGACCAGACGGGTCGCGTTCTCGCCATCCATCACGTGAATGACAAAAATAACATTCGCGTGCTTGAGATCGGCTTCCACATCTTCCCACTCGCGATCACTCAACGGCGAACCAAAATTGTACGCCGCGACACGCAGCCCGAGATTGTGCACACGATTGATCTCGCGCTCCGCATTCTTCAGCGGCGCCAACAAACTCGATCCGACGTAGAGAACGGTAATATTCATTGGACAGGATTTACAGGATGTTTCCAAGATTTATCCTGAAATAATCTTGTTAATCCTGTCTAAACTACGCAACGCCTTCAAGCTGATCCTCCAAACTGCGACTGATCTCCCTTAGCTTTTCCAGCACACTCTCATCCACATCCCAATACCCGCGGCCATTCGCCTCCAACAATCTCTGCACGAGCGCATGCGCCGAGTGCGGATTCAAATCCCGCAGCCGCTCGAGCATCGTCTCATCAAACAGGAACGTGTTGGCTACTTCCGAGTAGATCCAATCGTCAACCGCATCAGCAGTCGCACTCCACCCGAACGTATTCGAAACATGATTCTCGATCTCTGCCACGCCTCGAAATCCGTGCTTCAACATTCCCTCATACCACTTCGGATTCAGTGTCTTCGCGCGCGTCTCCAAACGCACTGTCTCTTCCAACGATCGAATCTTCACTTCACGCGACAAACTGTCCGACAAGTAGATCGCCGGCTTCGCCTTCGCACGCTTCTCAACTGCTTTCGACACGCCACCAAGATACTCAAAATAGTGGTCCACATCGGTCAGCCCGATCTCGAACGTGTCGATGTTCTGGTACGTCGCCTCAACGCGTGAAAGTGCACGGTCCATCGCGACCCGCGCTTCCCTACCCTCGATTGCACACCCTTTCGAATCGCGTCCGTAAGCGAAGCACTTGCGCGTAACAAATAGATCTCCGAGTGTGTCTTCGCGTTCCCACTGCGAATCCATGACCATGAAGTTCACATTCGTCCCGTAATTGCCCGGCGCGTTTGAAAACACACGCACCGCTGCGTCATCGAGGTCGCAGGCGTCGTGTTCGATTTGTTCGAGGACGTGCTTCCTAACGTAATTGAGATCGAGTGGTTCATCGAGTTGAGCCACTAAACGAACTGCCTTATCGAGCAGTTGGACCGTCGGACTAAACAGATCGCGAAAGATTCCGGATATTGTCATCACGACGTCGATTCGCGGTCGGCCCAGTTCACTCAACGGAATCACTTCAACGCTCGTCGTCCTATTAAGTGCATCTCTACAGGGGCGTGTGCCGAGCAGCCAGAGCGCCTGCGCCACGCCTTCGCCCTGCGTCTTGATGTTGTCGAGTCCCCACAGCACGAGCGCCATCGCTTCCGGATAACGTCCATTCTCCTGCTTGTACCGTAACAAGAGACTATTCGCGACGGCTTCACTGCGCGCAAAAGCGACCGCGGACGGCACACCATACGGATTGAGCGCGTGAGTATTTCTGCCTGTGGGGAGGATGTCGGGGTTCTGAATGATATCGGCGCCAGGTCCAGGTTCGATGAACTCGCCTCTCAGCGCACGCATCAACGAATCAATCTCGTTGTTGGTTTGAAGTTTTGCAGTAACTGACTCGAGGAGAGCAAAAATCGGTCGTGTCGCTTCGGCGTCCAGTCCTTTGGTTTGCAGGAAAGCGATCGCGGCGTCTGTTCCACGATCAACGAACGTCCGCACGGCTTCGTCGACCAGATCCTCAGGTAGCGCGCGTGTTCCCACTTCCGGTCGGTCGAACGAGGCGATCATTTTCAGCAGATCGGTTTTCTCACCAGCTGACGACGCACGACCAAACACGTGCAGACCCGTCGGGATCAATCGCTGTTCGATTTCCAGCAATTGCTCGTAGAGTGCGAACACCTTCGCGTCGTTATTATCCACGGATTTCACGGATTGGCTGGAGCGATCTTCACGAATCCTGCGCGCAGGATCCCGGCTAGCCGTCGAGTTTCTTCAGCGGATTCAAATTCCTTCTGTGTGTCGACTACGACGACACGTGCTTTTGTTCTTGTGAGCGCCACGGTGAGCTCTCGAAGCTCTGATTCGATCTTCACCTGCCGATACGCACGGAGGTTAAGACCACCACGTCTGAGTGGAACATTGGAACGGCCGTCCGTAAACAGCAAAACAACGGATTCACCGAATTTGCCTCCCACGAGCTCGAGCAATTCGATCGTCGTTACAAGTCCCAAACCGAGCGGCGTACTGCCGCCCATCCGGAGAGAGTCGAGCACGCGGCGCGCACGCAGAATACTGCGCGACGGAGGCAGGTCAACCTTCGCAGTTGTGCCATGAAAGGAAACGATCGCAACACTGTCGCGATTCAGGTACGACTTCCGGAGTAACTTGAGAATCGTGCTCTTCGCGCGCGCGATTCGATTGGCAGCCATACTGCCCGATGCATCAATCGCAAATATAAACAGCCTGCCCCGCTTGTGCTTTAGCTGCTTATAGCGCAACGCCTCACGCAACGACGAGTCGAGCCCCACGAGCGCGCGCAGCGTCGCATCAATAGCGATGCGAGCCCCTGGAGTTTTGAACGCCACTGCCCGCGTGTATCGCCCGCGGCGCTGGGCTAGCGCTGCTTTTGCTCCACTTGCGCGACGACTTTCCGAGCGCGATTTCTGTCCGCGGTCGGTGTTCATCTGTTTATCCAATAACAGTTCGCCTGATTTCTTTTCCACTGCCGGTGGCGATAACACATCCGTTTCATTAGGTCGCGAGCTACTTCCTGAGGCTGACCGCCGCTGTCGTGGAGCGTCTTTGTTCGTTTTTCCCGGACGATCGAGATCCTGGGTATCTCCACCACCGTTGCCGCTTGATCGTTGCGGCGGCGCGGTGTTTGGAAAAACTTCATCCACTGCCTGTTGAACCTGTTCGCTTGTCGCCGTCTCATCGAGTGCATCGCGACGCAACCGGTGTCGCAGCGCCATCGCTGAAACTCTTTTCACATGGGTCTCGGCGACGGTCTTTCGTCCTTCGAACGCAGCGAGGGCACGTGCCGCTCGCATGATGGTCAGTTCACCGCGATGACCGTCGACTTTCAGATCCGCACAGAGCTGCGCGATCTTCTCGAGCACAATCCGATCGACAATCGTCCGCGACAGGTTTGCGCGCGCGCGCGTGATCCGTTTTCGCAGTTGCTCCTGGTCGGCGTCATAGGATTTACAGAACGCGTCGCGATCGCGATCGTACCCCTCACGACGCTCAACAATGTCGACCCGATTCTGCAGGTAGTTTTCGGTGATGACTTCGGCGTGCAACCCGAAGCGATCGAGTAGCTGCGGTCTGAGCTCGCCCTCTTCCGGATTCCCCGATCCGATCAACACAAAACTCGCCGGATGCTCAACCGACACTCCCTCGCGCTCGACCTTATTTATTCCCGTGACCGCCACGTCCAGTAACAAATCCACCAGATGATCTTCGAGCAGGTTCACTTCGTCTATATAAAGAAAGCCCCGATTCGCACGCGCCAACAGCCCGGGATCGAAAACCTTTCGCCCCGCAGTAAGCGCGCGCTCGATATCGATCGTTCCGCAAACACGATCCTCGGTCGCTCCCAAAGGAAGCTCGACGACCGGCACAGCCGTCTGTTTTGTAGTGACCTCACTTCTCTGACGGCACTCGTCACACACGTCTTCCGGATCACAGTTGTAAGGACACTCCTCGACCACCCTAATCTGTGGCAACAAATCCGAGAGTGCACGAACAGCCGTAGACTTTCCGGTGCCACGGTGGCCCATGATCAAGATACCGCCGATTAACGGATCGACCACGTTCAGCAGCAATGCCAGCTTCATTTCTTCCTGGCCGACAATTGCCGTAAACGGATAATTTTTTTGCTTCACTTTGCTCACTGGCCAGACAGATTACCTGATCTGAGTAATGTCTGTAATCTACAGATACAATTTTCTTGACATTGCCTTCAAACGAGCATAGAGTGCCGCGCAACTCCCGACTTACAAAGCAGTCACGCCCAGCTAATTCGATTTACCTATTGCGAGCAGGGTCCGCGCCTCTGCCCTCTCTCTCACAACTAGGGCTAGTTCCTTGGTTACTTCTTACGTGAGGGGACTCTTTAACTCTGGTCGTACCCCCCTGAAGACTCGAGCTGCCTCTGTAGTCCAAGTCAAGCAGGGTTAGAAACCTTAAGCAAAACTGTGCAGTTAACCGACGGGTGAACTGTAGGTTTTGTCTCGCAACCCGTTTGTAAGCTCCTAGGAGGTCAAAGTTAAATGAGGAAAGTTCTACCTATCCTAACGCTAGTCTTGTTCGCGGTCGCGCTCTTCTTACCCCTGAGCGACCCCCAGGTTGTCGAAAGTCAGGCTGCTACCGAGGCACCGACTACCGACATGGACGCCAAGACCGATGACCTTTTCAACGGTTTCGGCGTTAAGGGAACCCCGATCGACGAATGCGTCAACGAACCTGTGGCGCCCACCGCGCGCGGCAACGGCAGGTTTGAAGACAACAAATTCATCTTCTCGGAACGTGAGACTATCGAAGATGGTCTTGGACCAACGTACAATGACGTCGGCTGCGTTGAATGCCACCAGTCAGTCGACGTTGGTGCATTCGGTCAGCAAATGGAATTCCGAGCTGGTCACATTACGAACGGCGCGTTCGTCGATGCACCAGGCGGGCAACTCATTCATGCCCGTGCGACGGATTCAGATATCGTCGAACACATCTCCACTGCTGAAACCGTGAAGGCATTCCGCGTCACACTCAGCACCCTGGGTGATGGCTTCATCGAGGCTATCGCAAACCAATCGCTTTCGGACAACGTCGCAGCACAGCCACTGGCCCAGCGTGGAACTCTCACGCAGGTTCCAGTGACGGAAGCAAACAACACATTGCGCTTCGGTCGTTTCGGTTGGAAAGCGCAACAGGCTAGTCTGGTTTCGTTCTCGGGCGATGCGTACTTGAACGAAATGGGTATCACCAATCCATTCGACGGTTTTGGTGGTCGCAGTTCCAATGCCGCAGATGCGGGAACTCACGAGAACCCGGCCAGCACTGCTGAAGGCGTGATCAACGTAACGTTCCCATCACCTTTCGATCCGGTTGCGGATCCTGAGGACGATGGTGACGACGTGTTGGCATTCGCCGACTTCATGGCAGCAACACGTGCTCCTGGTCGTCAGAACCCGATCCCAGCAGCAGCTACGCGTGGCGATTCGCTGTTCAACGCGATTGGTTGCAATGTTTGCCACACGCGCACGTTCACGACTGCAACTGCGGGAACACTCATCAATGGTGGTGCATTCGCAGTGCCTGCGGCTCTGGGCAGCAAGATCATCCACCCGTTCAGTGATTTTGCGCTACACAACATCGGCACGGGTGATGGCATTGTCCAAAACGCCGGACAAGGATCTGCAAATCAAATCCGCACGCCACCACTTTGGGGAATTCGTGCACGGAACAGGCTCATGCATGAGGGTCTGAACGTGACGATTTTCGATTCGATCCAACTGCACGCTGGTCAGGCAACGACAGCCCGAAATAACTTCAATGCCTTGACCGCCGCGCAGCGGAACGATCTGATTGCATTCGTGTTGTCGTTATGATTTTCATTCGGCAGCCGAACTGACGAGGCACTATCCCGAAGCTCGCCGAAGAATGTCTTGGCGAGCTTCGGTTCCCTTCAAGACAATGGACAGGATTTACAAGATTTTGACAGGATTTACATGTTAATCCTGAGTCATCCTGTAAATCCTGTCCAAATACGCGCTCGATTCACACCAAACCAGAGGTTTATCAAGATGCGGACAATCATCCCTTGTCTCGTAATCGCACTAATGGCTTGCGGCTGCACTCGATCAAAGCGTCACGTGGCGGAGCAGACGCCGCCGGTTTATCAACCATCTCCTGAATCGACGCCAGTGCGAGTGGCGGCGCCGGCAGCGGCGAAACTATCGGAGGTTCAGGAAGCCGTCAGGAGAGTTTTCAAGGATGCTGCAGTTGTCGATACGAATTACAATCCGAATTATCTCGCTGGTGATTTCAACGGCGACGGTTCTCAGGACCTCGCCGTAATTCTGAAACCTGCGAAACTCGATCTGATGAATCAGGACTTGCCGCCCTGGCTGGTACGCGAACCACGCGCGAAACGCGATCCGCGCCTGAAACTCAAAATCGAAAAAGATGAGACGTTGCTGGCAGTGATCCACGGTTATGGCACGAATGACTGGCGCGATCCCGACGCGACGCAAACCTTTGTACTGAAGAACGTCGTCGGTAACGATCTGACAGTTCACACCGGCAAGGAATTCGTGAGTGCAAACACCGGCAGAAAGTTACCTCGGCCGCAGGGTGATCTAATTGGAGAGACTGTCCAGGGCTCGTCCGGTTATCTTTACTATGCGTCAGCCACTTATTCATGGTACGACCCCAAAACCTACACGGGTGCCGAAGCGCCTCCCGGCGTATTTCATAAACCACGCACGATGAAATAGGTCACAAGGAGAAATGAAAATGAGCATTGGGAAATACGCGAAATACTGGACCCTCGCACTTATCGTCGTTGGCCTAACCGCGATTGCGGTAAAAGCGCAGGCCGATCCCGCCGTCCAGATGATTACGGCCGAAGAGTTGAAAACAAAATTTACCGACAATCAGCCGATGACGATCATCGACGTACGCAGCTCCGAGGGTTATGCAAACAGCAACAACACGGTGAAAGGCGCGCTTCACTTCAAACTTCGAAAACTAAAGTCGCGGCTTACCTTCCCTCCGTTTAAAGATCTTCCCAAAGATCGAGAGATCATCACCTACTGCGCCTGCCCGAACGACGAATCGAGTATCGCCGCAGCGCAGATCCTGCAAGCCAGCGGCTTCAAACGCGTGCGAGTGCTACAAGGCGGGTGGCAGGGATGGTTGAAAGTCAACGGCCCGGTCGAACCACGCGCGAAGACCTGAAGGAATTGTCAAATGCCGATGGCCAATTGCCAATTTGTCGTTTTATTAAATCCGCAATTGGCAATCGGCAATTGGCAATGTCACAATGACTCCGGAGGGCGATAAAACATATTAGCGGTCAGTAAGCTCGGATGCGTGCGTGGAGATCGCAGGCTTTTTAGCGGACTCGACTTTGACGTGTCTCCCGGAACTTTCGTCCAGCTTACGGGACCAAATGGAAGCGGCAAAACGAGTCTCTTACGCATTCTGTGCGGACTCCTCCCTCCGGCCGAAGGCGAGGTGACGTGGGACGGTGCGAATATTCGCTCACTCGCTGAGGAATATGTCGCCCTCGTGACTTACCTAGGTCATCGACATGGAATAAAAGACGAACTGAGCGCGGTCGAGAATTTGAGAATCACAAACGCCCTGAGTGGCAAAGAAGTGAGCAAGGAACGCGCTCGTGAGGTTCTTGGAAAGATGGGTTTGGCCGGTCGCGAATCGCTTCCGGCACGAATGTTGTCAGAAGGGCAGCGGCGGAGAGTCACTCTGGCACGGCTTCTTGTGTGCGACACAAAGCTCTGGTTGCTGGATGAGGTGTTGACGTCGCTGGACAAGGCGGCAGTCGCTCTCGTTAGATCTTTGATTGAAAACCACCTGAACGGCGGCGGCATTGCAATCGTTGCAACGCATCAGGAACTAGAGTTGACAGCAGGCCGCACCAAACGACTCGAATTCACAACGTGAACGCACCTTCGAGCTTATCGATGTTGCGCTGGCTCGTTTGGCGCGATCTGACGCTGGCGTGGCGTCGCCGCGCCGACATGCTGTCGACCGTTTTCTTCTTTGTGATTGTCGTCAGTCTGTTTCCGCTCGGCATCGGGCCCGAGACACAGTTGCTGCGGACGATCGCGCCAGGTGTGGTTTGGGTGGCAGCGTTGCTAGCGTCAATGCTTTCGCTTGGTCGATTATTTGCCAACGACTACCAGGACGGCACGCTGGAACAGTTGTTACTGACGCCACAGCCTCTCTTTCTCGTCGTGTTGGGAAAGACGCTGGCGCACTGGATTGTCGCGGAAGTGCCACTGGTATTGATTGCACCTTTGGTGGGAGTGCAATTCGATCTCAGCAAAGAGACGTTGTGGATTCTCTTTGCGAGTTTACTGTTGGGCACTCCGATTTTGAGTTTGATTGGATCGGTTGGAGCAGCATTAACGCTCGGGCTGCGTGGCGGCGGTGTTTTGATCTCGATTCTGGTGTTGCCGCTTTACATTCCGGCCCTGATCTTCGGCGCCGGAGCTGTTGAAGCAAGCATCATGGGAACGAGCCCATCACCACATCTTTCGCTGCTCGGGGCATTTGCGATCGTATCGCTGCTCTTTTCACCCTGGGCCGCGGCAGCAGCGCTCAGGATTTCTTTGGAGTAATGATTGAATCTTGTAAATCCTGTAAATCTTGCAATCTTGTCTGACAACTACCGTAAATAGGGACAGGATTACAGGATTCACAAGATTTACAGGATGAGTTCTTGTAAATCGAAAGACTATGAACCTCTACAAATACGCTTCGCCCGCAACCTTTTACCCGCTCGCGGGGAAAATGATTCCGTGGTTTGCGATACCGGCTGCGCTTCTCTTTGCCACCGGACTCTTTGTTGGTTTCTTCATCGCGCCACCCGACTTTCAGCAAGGCGAGGCTTACCGGATCATCTTCATTCACGTTCCCGCTGCGTGGATGGGAATGTTGCTCTACGTGTTGATGGCGATCTACGCCGGTATTGGTTGGGCCTTCAACGCGCGGCTCTCGTCGATGATGGCGTCCTCGCTTGCTGTCACAGGGGCGATGTTCACCGCTATCTCGCTCATCACCGGCGCGTTCTGGGGCAAGCCAACCTGGGGCACCTGGTGGGTTTGGGACGCGCGCATGACGTCGACCTTGATCCTGATGTTCCTCTACATCGGCTTCATCTCGCTTCAGGCAGCCATTGACGATCCGCGACGCGCAGACCGCGCCGGCGCTGTGCTCGCACTCGTCGGAGTCATCAATATTCCGATCATTTACTTCTCAGTCCAGTGGTGGAACACGCTGCATCAGGGCGCCACTATCCGTATTCTTCAAAAACCAACGATTCGGGGGTCGATGCTGGCGGCACTGCTGATTATGCTGGCCGCGTGCTGGCTCTACTCTGTGGCCGTTGTGCTGATTCGCTTGCGATGCATTATCCTTGAGCGAGAGCAGAACACTTCTCGATTCGCTGAAGTAGGAGTCTAATTATGAACTGGCCAGATTTATCGATGGGCGGCTATGGCTTCTACATCTGGGGATCGTATCTCGTTTCCCTGTTTGCCATCGTTTGGGAAGTCGTCAGCTTGAAACAGCGAAAGAAAGCGGTAACGCAGCAGCAACAACAATCATCTAATTCCGTTCCTGCCTCCGTTTTAAGAGGGAGTATCAATGAAACGACGACATAAACGGATCGCCTTTATTTTTGTGGGACTCGCCTGCCTCGGGGTCGCAGCCTACCTGGTTGCGAATGCCTTTCGTAACAACCTCGTCTTCTTTTTTAGTCCGACTCAAGTGGCCGCGAAAGAGGCGCCGATCAATCGGACCTTTCGCATCGGCGGTTTGGTTCAGGAGGGTACACTCAAACGCGACAGCGATGGTTTGACTGTGCGCTTTACAGTAACCGACACGGCAGCGAATGTTCCGGTGGTCTACAAGGGAATTCTTCCCGACTTGTTTAAGGAAGGTCGCGGTTGCGTGGCGCAGGGGAAAATCGGCGCCGATGGCGTGTTTCAGGCCGACCAGGTCTTAGCCAAGCACGACGAGAACTACATGCCTCCCGAGGCCGGACAGGCAATCGACAAAGCCAAATACGCGCGCGAAGCCGCAAAGAGCGTCGTCGATAATTAAAGCCATTCACAGATTACACCGATTGTATGATTCCTGAGATAGGTCAGTTCGCACTAATAATCGCCCTCCTGCTCGCCCTGACGCAGGCTACGTTGCCACTAATCGGTGCGTCGCGGGGTAACCGAAGCTGGATCGCGCTCGCTGCCCCCGCAGGACAGGCGCAGTTTATCTTCGTGACGATTGCCTTTTGCTGTCTGGGCTATTCATTTATCACTAACGATTTCTCTGTTCTCAACGTCGCCATCAATTCAAATTCGCAACTGCCTCTGCATTATCGTCTCGCCGCGACCTGGGGCTCACACGAAGGCTCCCTCCTGCTCTGGACCTTCATGCTCTCACTCTGGACGGTCGCCGTCTCGCTCTTCAGTCGACATCTTCCGGAAGAGATGGTGGCGCGAGTGTTGAGTGTGATGGGAATAGTGAGCGTGGGTTTCCTGTTGTTCATGCTGCTCACTTCAAACCCGTTCGCACGCCTGTCGCCGGTTCCGGTTGACGGGCGCGACTTGAATCCACTGCTTCAGGATCCGGCAATGGTCGCGCATCCGCCGATGCTCTACATGGGCTACGTCGGATTCTCAGTCGCATACGCATTTGCGATTGCGGCGCTGATCGGTGGCCGGCTTGATGCGACATGGGCACGCTGGTCGAGGCCCTGGACGACCGTCGCGTGGATCTTTCTAACGTGCGGTATCGCGCTTGGAAGTTTTTGGGCTTACTACGAACTCGGTTGGGGCGGCTGGTGGTTCTGGGATCCGGTTGAAAACGCGTCGTTCATGCCGTGGCTGGTGGGCACGGCTCTCATCCATTCGCTAGCAGTCACGGAAAAACGCGGTAGCTTCAAGAGCTGGACAGTGTTACTCGCGATCGCAGCGTTTTCGTTAAGCCTGCTGGGAACATTTCTGGTTCGTTCCGGTGTACTGACGTCGGTTCACGCGTTTGCGACAGATCCAAAACGCGGCATTTTTATTTTGGCGTTCCTGTTGGTTGTAATCGGCGGCTCGTTACTGCTCTATGCCTTGCGAGCCCATCAGGTTGGAATCGGAGGCAAGTTTGACGTCGTCTCGCGCGAATCGTTATTGCTTTCAAACAACGTGCTGCTGACCGTCGCGGCGGCTTCAGTCCTGCTGGGAACACTCTACCCGTTGATTGTTGATGCGCTCGGCGGCGCCAAACTCTCGGTTGGTCCACCATACTTCAACCTCGTGTTCGTGCCGCTCATGGCGCCCGCGATGTTTTTGATGGGTATTGGACCACTCGCACGTTGGAAGAAAGCGAGTCTGCCCGATCTCGTGACAAGACTGCGCTGGGCCTTCGTGATCAGTGTCGTTACCGCCGTGACGCTGCCGTTTGTTTTGGGTCAATGGAAAGCGCTCGTTAGTTTGGGACTGATGCTGGCCTTCTGGATCGTCACTACGGCGGTTGTCAACATTTGGGAACGAGTACGAGTGACTTCCGGACAGCTCACCACGTTTCAAAAACTTCGCACACAGAGTCGCAGCTACTACGGCATGCAGCTGGCACATCTCGGCGTCGCCGTCTTCATTATCGGCGTGACACTGGTGACTGGTTATCAATCCGAGCAGGACGTACGAATGCAGCGTGGAGATGTGGTAAGGGCCGGTGGTTACGATTTCCAGTTTGTAGGTGTTACTAACGTCAATGGTCCAAACTATGTTGCCGGACGCGCGGAGATCGTCGTCAGTCGCAACGGACAAGAGATCGAGCGACTGTATCCGGAGAAACGAAACTACACCGCCAGCGGCAACGTGATGACCGAGACCGCGATCGACAGCGGCATCTTTCGACACCTGTACATTTCGTTGGGCGAGCCAATCGGCGGCGGCGCGTGGAGCGTGCGCGTCTACTACAAACCGTTTGTCGGCTGGATCTGGGGCGGCGCGGTTTTGATGGCGCTCGGCGGTGGTCTCGCACTCAGCGATCGACGATATGCACTGGCAGCGCGGAAAGAAAGAGAAGCTCGCGAGACAGTCAAAGCTGCGGAAGTTCCCAGCACCGTCGCTGCTTCCGGCGACTGAATCAGTGTAATCTGTGGATAAGCAATGCTTCGCTATTTAATCCCTTTAGTTTTATTTCTCGTTCTCGCCGGCTTTCTCGCGATCGGGCTTACCCGCGATCCGCACGAGCTCAAGTCTGTCTTAATCAACAAACCCGGACCCGCATTCCGTCTGCCGCAACTCAAAGCCGCGGACAAGATGATCTCGAACGAAGACATGCGTGGAAAGGTCTGGTTGCTAAATGTTTGGGCTTCATGGTGCGTAGCGTGCCGGGAAGAACATCCCTGGCTGATCAAGTATGCGGAATCCGGAGTCGTGCCGATTTACGGACTCAATTATAAAGACAGGCGCGAAGATGCCCTCGCATGGCTTGCAGACTTAGGCGATCCTTACACGGTGAGTGCAGTCGATCTCGACGGGCGCGTTGCCATCGACTATGGCGTCTATGGAGCGCCTGAGACTTACGTCATCGATCAAAGCGGCATGATACGACTCAAGCATGTTGGCCCAATCACTCCCGACGTGTGGTCGAAAGAGATCCTGCCGGTGGTCCAGGAGTTGAATCGTCAGGGAAAATGAACAAATTGAATGGAATGAGCAAGTCAGGAAGGGTGGCTTGCCTCCGCGGTTGGAAGGGCGGGGGCAAGCCCCTCTTCCTGACTTGCTCTGTTGTGATGCTCATTGGCTTGTTTGCGCCCTTTGTGAAGGCCCAGGTGCAGGAGGAAGAAGTTCCGAGCGACGATCCCGTGATCGAGGCGCGACTCGCAAACCTCTCGAAGGAGCTCCGCTGCCTTCAGTGTCAAAACCAAACCCTGGCTGATTCACCTGCGGGACTGGCCGCGGACCTGCGCCGTGAAATACGCGTGCAGATGAAAGCCGGTAAGAGCGACCAGGAGATCATCGCGTTCCTCACCCAACGCTACGGTGATTTCATCCTGTACAAACCTCGCGTGACCTTCACCACATATCTGCTTTGGTTTGGTCCTTTTATTTTGTTGCTTGGTGGTTTGTACCTGCTCTTCTATTTCATCAAGCAGCGACGCGATTCGTTCGTAGAGAAGCCTCTGAGCGCCGACGAACGACGTCGCGCGGAAGAGTTGCTCGCATCGATCCCCGGAAAGGAGACGAGGTGATTCTCTTCTGGGTAATTTGTGCTGCAATGATCCTGATGGCGCTGGCTTTCATCCTGCCGCCAGCGCTACAGCAATCCAAAGAAGCAAATGTAAAGAGCGACGACGAACGTCGTCAGGCAAACATCGCCGTCTATCGCGATCAACTCTCCGAGCTCGAGGCTGATCTGCGCAACGGAATCGTCGCTGAGGAACAGTACGCGCAGGATCGTGACGAGATCGAGCGGCGTTTGCTTGAAGACACTGCGGGTGTAAGCTCGAAAAAGACTGCCGCCGCCCCTGCGAATGCACGTACCACGGCTTATGTTCTGGGGCTCGGCGTTCCGTTCATTGCAATCGTCTTTTATCTTCAGATTGGCCAGCCGGTTCTTATCGAGAATCCCAATGCAGTGATTTCACCACCGTCAGCAACTGCGCCGGCCGAACCCGCAACGGGACCGATGGAACGTTCTCCGGAGCAGATTGCAGCGAATGTAGACAAGCTCGCGAAGAAGCTGGAGGCGAATCCGAATGACCCGCAGGGGTGGGTCATGCTGGCTCGATCCTACAGCTCGATGGAAAAATTCAGCGAATCGGCTAATGCCTATGCCAAGGCCACAGAGTTGAATCCAAAGGATGCGGACCTGTGGGCTGAGTATGCGTTTGCGACCGCGATGGCCGGTGGCAGGAGTCTGGAAGGCAAGCCGATGGAGCTTATCAATCACGCTTTGAAGGTCGATCCCGATAACGCAAAGGCGTTACAACTTGCGGGCAGCGCTGCATTCGAGGCCAAGGACTACAAGAAAGCGATCGACAACTGGCAACGTGTGCTGAAGAAAGTCCCGGCCGATTCTGAAGTGGGTAAGGCGATCACCGAGCGCATCAACGAAGCAAAGACGCTGGCCGCCAGTAAGTAGCAAACACAAAACATGACGAGAGAAAACCTTCTTTTCGCAATCATTGGAATTCTGTTGGGATTTATCGTGGGCTTTATGTTTGCCAGTTCAATGAGCCAGAAGCAGGCGATGCAACAGGCGACCGCAGGCTCGCAAGCAATGCCCGCGGATCATCCGCCGGTCGGCGCGCAGAACGCTCCGAATCCGGAAGCGATGCGACAGGAAGTCACTGCGTCGCTCGAAAAAGCGCGCAACGAACCAAAGAATTTCGACGCGCAGATCAAAGCGGCCCAGCTCTATTATCAGATTCAACGCTACGACCAGTCGATCGAGTACCTGCTCAAGGCGAATCAACTTAAGCCCACTGACTATCAAACCGTCGTTACCCTCGGGTTAGTAAACCTGGACGCAGGACATTACGAGCAGGCCGAGAAATGGTATCGCGCGGCATTGAAGATGAAGTCTGACGACGTGATGGTGCTTGCCGGCCTTGCTGCCACAACTCTCGAAAAGGGCGACGCCAAAGCGGCGGAAGATGCGATCGCACAGCTCGAGAAAGTCGATCCGAATGCAGAAGACCTACCGAATTTCAAGAACAAACTGGCTAGTTTGAAAGCAGGTAAATAGGCCTCTCTTTGGAGTGCGGTAACTTGTTACCGCGTTCGTACTAGTGACGGAAATCAAATACCAAAGCGGTAACAAGTTACCGCACTCCAAAGAGGCGCTACGGAGAAATTGACATCCGCACCACATTCATTAGCAATATCCGATCGATCTTTCCATCTTTACCGATTACGACGACCTGACCATTCTCAACCGTCACACGTTTCACCGTACTCATCGATCGATTAATCAACGTTCCATCATTCGTTTCGATCACGAGTCGTGGTCCGATTTCCGGTTCGGGTTCGGCTGGAGGCTTTGGCTTCGGCTCTTCAACCTTCGCAGTCGGCGGTGGTGTCTCTCGAACCTTCGGTGCCGGCACCGGACGCCGGACTACGGGTCGACGGCCGCGCGTGGTCCGAGTTGTAGTAGGTTTTTCAGCCGCAGTTTCCGGGGATTTTTCTGCCGTTTCTTTTGGCGTCTCGACCGGCTTTGCTTCCGGCGTCGGTTCAGGTGTGGGCTCGGGTGTGGGGGCAGCAGCGATCTCGGTTGCTGGTGTTGGTTCAGGTTCGGGAAGTCTGGCGCCGACTGACGAGACGCGCTTCCCGGTCCTGCGACCCGGTTCCGTCATGGCCGTCGACGGCGTTTCTGCTTCGGTGATTTCAGGCCCGGACAAGATCGGTTGAAACGAGCCACCGAAAGACAATTGATACTTTCCCTCGTCATCATTCGGGCTACGCGCCTCAATACGCAGAATCAGATCCTGTCGCTGGCGAAGGTAAATGCTTTTTGTGACCGGCGACGTGACCTCCGCGTAAAGCGTCAGCTTAAGAAGTGGTCGTAACGAACCGACTGTAAAGACATCGACGTCGCCGTTGAGATTTTGACTCTGAATCGTTATCAGCAGATCGCCAGGCACGCCCGTAAACGCGTAGTAGTGATCAGTCAGCCGGGAATCACCCAGATCGCGCGCAGCGATGTTGCCGCTCACTGTGTTGCTGCGCACTGGCGACGGCGCGTTCGGATCGATCGATTGCGCTGACACTAAAGTCGCCGTCAAAAGAAGCAAACACGTTGCGAGAAACCTCACCATTTCGCGGCAAAGCATAACAGATCTGGGTTATCCTAGTCGCATGAAGTTAAGTCGTACCCTCGTTCTTTTCCTGTTGTTGTTTCTGCTCTCTTCCCTTCCGGCTTTTGCACAGTCGTGGACAGCAAAACTCGACAAAGACATTCGCTTCTACCAGCCGACGGAGATGGGCGTCGTCTTAGCCGGCACTGAGAAGTCGCTCTACGCCATTGATGCTTCGACAGGTGAAACTCTCTGGCGTCGCAAAGACACGTCGCTCGATGAAACCGACGTAGCACCCGTTCCCCGCACCGATCTCGTCTTGCTGAGTCTTGAACAAGGCGACAAAGCACGTGTCGAGGCCGTTGATATTCTGACGGGCGACTCGATCTGGCGCAGCGACAAGATCAAAGGCGCGGTGATGCAGATCTCCGTCGATCCAAGCTCGAACATGCTCGCAGTTGTACTCGTGAAAGACGCAAAGAATCGCGCGCGCGATGGTTTCAAAGGTCATCCACTGTTGCACGTTTTGGATCTCGCCACTGGTAATGAGCTCTGGAAGTATGAAATCGGCGAAGTGGAAATGATGCCGGCGCGCTGGCCTGACGATGATGGGAAAGAGAATGACTACACACTCGACAAC
>JBKPPU010000226.1:0-6434 GCA_046733695.1 Acidobacteriota bacterium | reverse complement strand
GAATGGTCTCGTGGGCTCGGAGATGTGTATAAGAGACAGTTCTCATAGTGTTCGATCGCTTTGTCGAACTGACGCAACTTGTGATAAGTGTCGCCGAGTCGCGACTGCGACCAGCCATAATCTCGCTCAAATTGTCTCAACTGTTGCGCCGTGAAACTTTGCTCGTTGGCCTGAGACCGAAGCGTTGTGAGTTTTTCTTCGAGTTTTTCGAATGCGTCCTGGGCCTTCAGGTATTCTTCGCGCCGGTAAGCTTCAAGACCACTTCGGATCAGCTCGCCGCGTTCGAGTGCAGACGCTAGCCTCTGCGAACTCTGTTGGGCGGCCGCGGTTGCCTCGTTTGCTCTTTGCGTAGCGACCTGTGCTGCCTGGAGATTTCTTTCTGCGTTCGCTTTTTGCTCGTTTGCTACTTTCGCTGACGCATCTGCTTTTTCCTTTAAGGCTACCGCGGCTTTTCGGGCTTTCTCCGCGGAGTACTGGCTGACCTGAGCATTGACGGCCTCCGCTCGAGCTTCCAATCGCAACTTCTCGGCTTCCTGGGCCAGCTTCAAAGCATTTTGTTGATCTCGATACGCCGCCTGGCGACTCTCGATTGCCGAAGCACGTTGAGTCCACGCAAAAGCCGCAGTGGCAAACGCGAGCAACAAGATCACACACAGTGCGGCGATCAGCCAACGCATGCGACGCGCGGCGCGTGCCTGCAGCGCGACGAACCTCTTGGTCTTTTCCAGTTCGCGTTTGTCCCGTTCGATCTCTTCATTACGCCGTTGCTCTTCAGCCGCGATTTTCTCTTCACGCGCGATACGGCTCTGTTCGAGATACGTCATCGCCGTTTCGAACTCGGGATGATAACGTTCGCCCCAGGCCGCATTCGGATGTGTTTTATCGTGCCAATCGAGTATGAAAGAGAGCGCGGGATCCTGCATCAGTCCTTCGCTGCCTTCACGATGCAGCACTGCTGCCTCAGCGGCTCGCCGGTAAATTCTCACTGACTGAGCCTCTTCATTGACCCAGTCCTTCAAGCGCTGCCAGTTACGAATCAAACTCTCGTGTGAAATATCAATGACGGAATCCCCGAACAGTTGAGTGCCTTCCGGTGGCATGAGAAACGATCGGCCGCCACGCCGAAAAGTGTCGATGACGGCAACCACTTCCGGCGCACTCGCGCCAGTGATCTTGCAAAGGGTGTCGAGTCGAGTGGGCCGTCGTAGCTCACGATTGTCAACACCGCGTTCGCTCAATGCTTTGAAGAGTCGCTCCGCGATCTTGCGGCTTTTTTCGTCGGGTAACTCATTGAAAGCCTCGTCGGCGTGACGCGAGAGTGCGTCAGTCATCGTGCCGATGGCTTCGTAGTGATCGAGGCCGATCGGTTCGCCGTCGCGACGATGCGCTTGCCAGTGTTCCCACGTGCGCATCAATGCGTGCTGAAGAATCGGAAGTTGGTCCGGGTTGTCGCCAACGTCGTTCAGCAGACGATTGATCAATGGTTCCGAGATCTTTCCGCGCGTGACGCCCACTGGTCCAGTCACCGCGAATCGTCGCTCATCGCGCGTCATTCGCGGAATCAGGTACTGGCCGTCATTAATTGCTTCCGGAAGTCCCTGGAACTGTGCACAGTCGCCGAGAAAATCCGAACGCATCGTCAGCACGATGTAGATCTGCAACTCACGCTGTTGCGCGGCCTCGAGCAGGAGTTTTACGAAAGCAGATGCTACGTCGACACTACTGCCTTCATGTGCCGCACGAAAGCGAAACAACTCTTCAAACTGGTCCACCACCACTAAAAGCTTTTCGTTTTCACCGAGACGAGCCTGCCGCGCCACATTCAAAATGCCGAGCGAACCGCTACTCAATGTCGCCTCGATCACTGCTTCAGCTTCGGACTCCGGCAGACCCGCACCCGCTTCGGCAAGTACATCCTTTTTGACTAACTCCGCCGCCAGATTGCCCATCGGATCGCCGCCGGGTCGCATCACCGCAATGCGCCAGCCCGAACCGGCGCCTTTCATCATTCCGCCACGCAGAGCCGGCATCAAACCGGCACGAATCAACGAAGACTTGCCGCTGCCCGATGTTCCGACGACTGCCAGAAACCTGGTGCGTTGCAGTCGCGTGAGCAACTCGTCTGCTTGTCCTTCGCGACCGAAGAACAGCCGGTACTCGTCAGTCTCAAATGGTCTTAGTCCGGGGAAGGGATTTTTAACGGGTTTTGATGAAATCATTGCTGGCCTCCTTCTGCGGAGTGGACGGCCCTGACAAAGTCCTGCAAGTCGGTAGGATCGAACGACGTATAATTTCGAATGACATAAGGCACCAGGTGAGTGAGGAAGTCTTCTTTCTGATCGCTGTGCGGCGCGCCCACGTAGACCGCGCTCGCGCTCCAGTCATCCTCACGACCATAGCCGTAAGCTTTCTCGAGGTCTTCCAAATTTTTGCGTACCCATGGCTCATCGCCGTTGCCGAAATAGACAAGCGCCGCGTCGCATTCGCGCAGGTTCTTGTGGTGATAGTCCATGAGCGTGGCTGCGGTGTCGCCGTCGAGCCACGTAATCACTTCGAGATTCTGTTTGAACAGATATTCCTTGATCGGTCGCACGAGACTGCGGTCGCGGTTTTCACAGATCAAATAAACCTGTTTCAGTTTGGAGCGCCCGTTTTGTTTGCCTGTGGCCACCACGGCAGGCGGGTTCAGTTTTTCGACAATGCGCGTTTTCAAATCTTCGATGCTGGTTTGCAGGAGTTCAGCACCACCGCCAATGCGTGTTTGCACTGCGGTGATGAATGCTTTTTGACGTTCGTCGGTGACTTCCAGCGCCGGTGTCATCAGACCTTGCGGCATCCATAAGAGACGTGTGAAGGATGAATCTTTTTCCGAACGTCGTGCAGCGACCTCCTCCTGAATCGCAACTATCGAACGCGGATCGTCTTCGGGCGCCGACCCGTAGCGCTTACCGATCAGGTGAACGGAAAGGATCGAACGCCCGAGCGCCTTTTGTATCGCAGCTTCAGTTTCCTGCAACTCCTCGATGGGCAATTTCTCTTCGGGAAGCACACCATAACCACGTTGTCGCAACTCATCGCGCACAACGTCGCGCTCCTGCGTCAGGTCGGAAGTCGTTTCCGCGAGATAGATAAACTTTTGCGGACCTTCCTTTGGGAGCTCCTTTGTCGTGTTGCGCTTATCCGGATCTTTCACGACTGCGAGCAGCGTTGAGATGTCCCACGCGAGCCGTCGTAGCACGGTCCAATATCTCGGATCTTTGGCCGGCACCACGTCTGGACTGAACTCAACCGGCATGTCGCCTTCCATTTCGTAAAATGAGTGGCCGATGAGTTCGCGCAGTTGCTCTGGTTCCTTTTTCGCCAGGTGAAACAACAACGGCGATTTGATCACTTTGAAGATTCGCGAGCGATGTGCGGGCGCGTTCGGAAGAGGCGGGTTTTTGCTGAATGCTTCGAGTTCGCGTAGACACCAGTCTGACGTTACATAGCGCGGAGTGACTATCGGAATAAACAATAAGGAATTCGAAATGCCCTCTTCGATCGCGGCGCGTAGCAGCGCATCGCCAGTGAGACTACGCTGGTCGCGCCAGACTTTCGGTACATAACCAAGACTGCTGCTGATGAGCCGCGGCAATCGTTCGACGAGCAGATCGACCCAGCCTTTGACGTCACCTGCCGGATCTTCGTCATCAAGGTGTCCATAACTAATAAATATGTCGTATTTCGAGGGCATGCGCTGTTCTCAGGAAAAACCGTGGAGATGGAGTTCAACCGAAGGCGTGTCGCCGAAATGATGCCACAAAAAGGCACAAAAGGCACATAAAAAGACACGACCCGTTTTTGGTTTCTTGTGCCTTTTGAGGCTAAGGCAAACAGATGCGGCAGGGCTTGAAGCCGTGCTGGACTGCCTCGGCGGAGGTCGCGAAGCCGACACGATTCTTGGACGTGATGCGGTTCACCCAGTGACAATTTTCCTGATGATAAATTCCCAACACAAGGTTCCCGACAAACGGGTCCGTGGTCGTGGGTGTCACAGCGGTTGGTGGCAAATTCGCCTGGGGCAAGTTCACCCGCGGGTTCCATGAACTTCGAAACTGCGGATCGGGCGGTGGTGGCGCCGTCATCATCGGCGGTGACAATGACAACGGGTTCAGGCTCCCTCGCTTGGCTTTCATCGACTCATCGATTGCGCGAACAAGACCGAACGTAAAACAGCCGAGTGCGAGGCACATCAGAGCTGCAAACACCGACCAGAAGAACCCGAAACCAAGAAACTTCAGCAGAATGTAAGCGCCCCAGTACCAGACCAGAAAATACTTACGTACAAACTCTTTCGAGAAAATAAATGTGTTCCCCAGAACGTCCTGTGGATCCGTGACCAGGGATGGCACCCCCGAAGAAGATGCAGGTGTCGTATTAAAAAGTGACTGGACTTGTGTTGAGTTGGGTGTCAACGGTACTGATGCCCCCTTAACACGCTCCTGCCATGGAATCCAGCGAACTGTTCTCGCCTCAGGAAGCGGCGTCGCTGACACAACTTCTCGCGTCTTGGGTGTGGTATCGATGTCAGCGGGCGCCGTCATCCATCCCGGCAATGAAGTTTTAGTCTTAACGAGATCAAGAATCGAGGGGACTTCATTCGGCGATCCGGTGGCCGCAGTGGCGAGCACGTCCGCGAGTCGCAAGTGCTCTGGTCCAAGCTCGCGGATCTTATTAAAGAGTTGCGACGCAGCCGGATTGGCAAAGTCTATTTTCGTGAATAGCAGGTTCTCGTCATGATGCTCCTGCCAGAGAGCCGGGCGCTCCGCGAGGGAAATTAACGACAGGTAGATCACGAGAGAAGAGAAGTTGTCGAGCTTCTCGTCGAAGTGGGTGGCATTTCTATTGGGGTGTTGATAGTGCTGATGACCAACCTCGCTGGCGGTCCAACCATCCATCTTCGTCACAAAAATTCCGTCGTGATCGACGAGACGCAGCTGTCCGTGTTCGACGATGATATTGCCGTGCTGAAGATCGCCATGCGCCATCCCGGACGCTCGCAGCGAGCTCAGCAGCCGTAGCCACTCTTCCGAAAGATGCAGCAACACCTCGGGCCGGTTGAGCATTTCACCGATGTAGAGATCGAGGGTTGGACCCTCGATCCACTGCATGAAGAGAATCGGAAATCTTTGGCCACCGACGAGAATTCCCTCAGGTGCATAAGTGAACTCAGACAGATAAGAGACGGGCGCGTTTATCAGATGTTCCTGAATAGCGCGGTATCGCTGATCGCGATCGCCGAGATACCCGCGAAAGCAGCGCACTGCAAAATCACCAGTGCCGTTCGATGACTTCAATTTGTAGACGTAGGCAAACTGGCCCGACGTAACGAGGGGCATCCCGAGGCGATCGACAGCAGGCATCGTCTTCCGCAACAGCGGATGCGCAAAACAGATCGAGGGACACTGAATGGCCTCAGTGAAATATCTCGCAGAAGGCCAGTTCTTCGAGATGCTCCCGGGTTGTGAGGGCGAAACTGCCACTAAGTCTTACTCCGTTTGATTTCGATCCGGACGATGGCGAGATCGTCGTTTCTTATTCTGCCAGCCGATCGCTCCATGTCAAAGAATTCCTGCAACTGTTCATCGGATTTGACGCTTAAAAACTCAGCGACGTCCAAATCTCTCTTCTCAAAACGTTGCAAACACCACGACGCCGCGGCATCAGACATCAACAGCAATACGTCACCAGCCTGGCAAATGCCGGAATCAGTCACGACGGATTGCATACTGGTTTCGTGTAAAGATGAATCCGAGGCTACCAGCACCGGCGCCGAGTTAAAACTTTCCGAGCATTTCAGAGGCAAACTCTTAACTAGTGTTTCCCTGCGACAGTGCAGCAGACACGTATCGCCGAGTGCTATGGCCTTCCATGATGCGGATTCGTTTTTGAGGTCCAACTCCATTCCAACGAGCGCCGCAAATGAGCCTTTACGCGCCTTTTCTTCGGAATACCACGACAGAGTTAGACCATTCCACGAATCGTGAAGTTCCCGTCCTTCAGCAGCGACCCATTCGCGAAATTCTTCTGATGTCAGTGTGGATTTACGTTGGGCCCAGTGTTGGGCCAGTCTCTCAGCCCAGTTGCGGGCGTCGAATGCTTCGGTGGCGCCATCGGCAACCGCGAACCGGCAAGTTTGTGTGTCGATGGCGATGGCGTCTTCACACTCAGAGACTTCGTGGTCCAACTTAGGCAGCAACAACTGCCGGAGTTGCAGATCCCAGGTAGTACTCTGTTTGGCTGAACTCAAGCCGGCTCCGTTCTATCATCCATCCATCTGTAGGGAGTCATGCCGGTAAGGCTGGTACCGATTTCGTAAAACTGAACGATGGATGATGGATCTCCATTGAAGACAAAACCTCTGGAGCCTTCGAGTGCGTTGACTCCGAGTTGTG
>JBKPPU010000225.1:0-9824 GCA_046733695.1 Acidobacteriota bacterium | reverse complement strand
CGCGGGATGATCACGCGCGGCTTATCTTCAATGTGTGTAGTTGTTGCCATTGATACTCCAACTGCAAACTCCAACTGCAAACGCCAGGACCTACGCAGCCTTGCGAGCGAGCAGGTAGGCCTTGATGAAGTCGTCGATGTCGCCGCCGAGCACTGCCTCGACGTTACCTCGTTCCAGTTTAGTGCGAGTGTCTTTTACGAGCTGATAGGGAGCCAGTACATAACTTCTGATTTGCGAACCGAATGAGATGTCGGCCTTGTTGGCTTCGAGTTCGGCAGTTTCGGCCTGTCGCCGCTCCAACTCGAGTTCATAAAGACGTGAGCGTAGCACCTGCATGGCAACTGCTCGATTCTGATGTTGTGAACGTTGATTTTGACAGGATACGACGATGCCCGTGGGGATGTGTGTAATACGAACTGCTGAATCGGTGGTGTTGATGTGCTGACCGCCCGCACCGGTGGCGCGGTAGGTGTCGACTCGTAAATCTTTGTCGTTGATTTCTACTTCGATGTCCTCGTCGATCTCCGGATAAACAAACAATGAAGCAAACGACGTATGTCGCCTCGCGGCTTGATCGAATGGCGATATCCGGACCAGCCTGTGCACCCCGGCTTCGGCCGCGAGCAACCCGTAGGCATATTCGCCTTCAACTCTGAACGTAACGCTCTTCAGTCCAGCTTCCTCGCCCGGTTGATACTCGAGCACTTCCGCTTTGAAGCCACGCTGCTCGGCCCATTTGAGATACATGCGCAACAGCATCTCGGCCCAGTCCTGCGATTCGGTGCCGCCTGCGCCCGGATGAATCGTGCAAATAGCGTTGCGGCGATCGTTATCGCCCGCGAGTAACATCTCGGTTTCGGCCTGGCTCAACTCGTGCTCGAGCCGTGCGAGCAACGACTGCAGTTCTTTGAGCGACGATTCGTCTTCTTCCGCAAACTCAAACAACACTTCGGCGTCGTCTTTTTCCGATTCGAACTTTTCCTGCCGCTCTATTTCCTTTTCAAGTCGACTGCGTTCCTGCAGTAGTTTTTGTGCGGCTACCTGATCGTTCCAGAAATCAGGCGCAGAGGCTTGGGCCTCGATCTTATTCAACTGTTCGCGACGTGCCGGGACATCAAAGAAACCTCCCGAGCTGGTCTACGCGCGCACGGAGGTCGTCAAACGAAGTACGTAATTCCTGAATTGTTAAAAGTTCGGTCATCCTAAATCCTGGAGCTCCTTCTTCTGCTGAACACGATCACGCCTAACGCGAGCAACGTGATGGCGGCGCACGCCTGGACAAAAACGTCGCCGTACTGTGTGTAGAAAGTTATCTCAACTGACTCTAACGGTGCTGTCCACACTCGAGTGTCAGCGTTAAAGGCCGAGGGCGGATCCACGAACCTGCCTTGTGGCGTAATCTCCGCCGTCAAACCTGTATTCGTAACCCGCAGGACCGCTCGCTGGTTCTCAACAGCCCGAAAGATCGCATTCGCAAGATGTTGTCTCATGACAGCAGTCGGTCCGAGGTAACCGTCGTTCGAGATGTTTACCAGAAAGTCAGCGCCATCACGTGTCAACGTACGAGCGATCCATGGATATGCTGACTCGATGCAGATGAAAACACCTGCACGAGTACCATCAGCACCAAGCGGCATCAACGTGTAATTGCCGCCCGCAGTAAACTCGCCGACGAGTCCGGATATCAAAGAAGCTCCCGGCAACCAGCGCGGGAGCGGCACATATTCGCCAAACGGCATCAGGCGAATCTTATCATATTGCGAGATCAGTCGACCTTCTTCATTTATGAGTAGTGCTGAATTGTAAAAGCCATCCGCTGAGGGTTCCTGCGAGTTGAAGAGGAGATACGTTTTATTGTCTCGAGCGAACGCCGACAAACGTTCCTGGAGAACCCGATCCGAACTGTAAGTAAAGTTCATCGGCGACTCAGGCCAGATTACGAGTCGTGGTCCATACCGGTCGGCTGACATTTGATCGAGTCCGTTTTTACTTAGCGTGAAATGGCGTTCGAGCAGCTCTTGTGTTTCCGCTGGAGACTTCACGAGCGTCATCGGTACGTTTGGCTGTACTGCTACGACGGCGATTGAAGGTGTTTCGAGGGAATCGAATCTTGATGGATGGTATTCCCATGCGGGGCTTAGGCCCGACAGGGGGATCGCGAACGCCACATACACGATCATCACGAGGGCAGCGGCGAAGGCCCACTTATCTCTTCTGATCATCAACAAAGCGATCGCGGAGTTGACGATCAGAATGAGAAAGCTGACGGCGTAGACTCCACCCCACGTTGCAGCCTGTATCAAGAGCGGGTTGTAGGCTTGCGAGTAGCCCAGTGCATTCCAGAGTTGACCTGTAACAATAAGACGAGTCCATTCAAGTGCCGGCCAAAAGATCGGCGCGAGAGCCAGCGCCATTGAACCCCACTTGCGAATCGCGAGTGCTACCAGCAAGGCGAACAGACCGGGAAAGAATCCGACGACTACCGCGGGAGGTAGCAATGCTAAATAGGCGACCACCGTAGGCAGACCGCCATAGTGAATCATTGAATAGGTGAGCCAGTAACAGGAGACGTAGAAGAAGACGGTCCCCATTACCCAGCCCATCATTAAGGCTCTCGTTGGAGAAGGTCGGCGAGCGATGGCCCACAGGAGTGGAACCAGACTGATCCATGCCAGAAGATAGTTTTCGAAGTTTGGAAAAGAGAGTATGAGGAGACCGGTACTGACTGCCGTCAAAGCCCACTCATGCAGAGTCGGAGCTTCAAGACGTGCGCGGGTAACAACACGTGAGAACCTGCGCGACGGAACTACAACCGAAGAAACTGCTTCCACGCGCTGAGTTTAACAAAAAAACTTTTTCAGTCACGGATTCAAGCTGATTGAGAGAGGTCAATTCGCTGAAATTTGACTCAAAAAGACAGAAACCGTCACTGTCGAAGTGACAAATTTCGGTAGCGCGGATAAACGCGGAAGAAAAGCCGATGAGCGCAGATCTGAGATTTAAAGCAGGAAGACCCGGTCATTACTGACCCGGGTCCACGTTTCGGGGGGAAGCACTGAAGGAACGCTCGGAAGGTAACTGGCGCAGCGGCAGGCGGCGCTCAGGGGGAAGTTGGCGGCGGGGACTCGGTGACCTTTTGCGTCTATTCCGCGTCGTGCCACTTCTCCTTTGAGCACCTCGCATGCCACAAAAAGTTTTTCTGGAAATGGGCGACGATTAGGAATAAGAGCCAGCCACAAAAAGGCACATAAAGCACAAAACAGATAAAGCAAGAACCGGGCTTTCATTTTGTGCCCTATGTGCCTTTTTGTGGCTGCTTTAAAAGTGGGAGACCCAGTCATTACTGACTGGGTCCGCGGTTCGGGGGGAAGCACTGAAGGAACGCTCGGAAGGTAGCTGGCGCAGCGGCAGGCGGCGCTCAGGGAATGTTGGCGGCGGGGGCACGGTCCAACGACTTCCTTGTTCCGTGTCGTGCCGCGATCCATTGAGCACGCGCCGTGCCAGAAGGTATCGGGCGTTCATAGCTAATCAATTGCTCATCGTCACTTGACGTTGCAAGGCGATGGCTTCCTGGTTGTTGGGGTCGATGGTGATGGCACTTTGCGCGTACTTGCGAGCTTCACCGCGGTCACCGCGTTCGAGGAAGATTCGGCCCAGGAGAATGTGGGCGTCGATCAGTTTTGGATCCCAGAAGATTGCTGTCTTCAAGGCTGCGATTGCCGCTTCCTGATCGCTACGTCGAAGGTTGATGCGACCGCTGAGTAAATAGGCTTCGGCGTTTGTTGGTTCGATCATTACTACGCGATGCAATTCCGGTAAGGCTTCCTCATCGCGTCCCGCCTGATAAAGATCCCGGGCCTTTACTAATAGATCCTGCGTGGCCGAGCTCGGAGTGCCGGTGCCGCCTTCTGGAGGAAGGATTCCAAGCATTTCTATCCGATCTAACACGTCGCGTGTGCGTAACGTCACGCCACTCGTCGTCTGCGACTTCTGCCATTCGGTTTCCCACTTCGCATAAGAAGTACGCAGATAACGGCGCGCCATGTCGTCCGCCGCGGTCGCAGCCTCTGTATTGCCGAGTTTTGCCAGCGATTTCGCGAAAAGGAAATATGCTTGTCCGTCCTGCGGATCGGAAGTGATTACCGGACGAAAGTGTTCGGCAGCTTCCGAATACTTGCCAGAGAGAAACAGAGCATAGCCGTAGTTGAAGTGCACCATCTGATCGGACGGCGCCGACTTCGAAGCCTGCGACAAAAATTCGTTACCCTGGCCCAGCAGCTGTTTTTTCTCAGCTTCGTTCTTGTTCTCGCGGGCTGCCTGAACTGCGACTGCTCCGGCGTTGTTATAAACCGCGATGAGTGGCAAATCATTAGAGAGCGGAACAACGGTCGCCAGTGCGCGGCCGTAATCGCCGAGCTTCATGTAGCCAAGACTGGCGTAAAACGCGGCCTCGGCGTAATGAGGTTCCTTTTTCTGAAGCTTGGAAAAATACTCGGTGGCATCTTTCCAGTTACCCAGGTCCATGTAACCGCGCCCGAGCTCGAATGCAGCTTGCGGATAAACCGCGCCGCCCAGCGATTCAGCGTAGTAGTGCAACGCGTTCTTTAGATAAATGAAACGAGCATCATTACGCAGCGGCAACTGCACGGCCTTCACGTAAGCCTCGAAAGCCTTCTGCGGAATCTTGGTGGCTTCCTGGACGATCTGGTTTTGCGAATACGGTAACGCCTTGTCGCGTTGATACAGAATCTGATAAGCGAGCCAGCCGTGAATCTCCTGAAGAGAAGTCAGAGCATCGCCGCGATCGAACTGTCGTGTGATCCAGTTGCCATCCTTCACTTCGCCGAAGTTGCGACCTTCGTTGACCTTGATCACGCGCGCATTCACCTGCACGTACGCATCTGCCGGCGGCTTTTCGGTGCTGTTGGATTTGGCGTCGGCGGTTGGCGTGGTTGGCGGCGGCGTAACTGAATAGCTTCCGATGACGACGATGGTCGCCTTCGCCTGGCGTGCGAGCTTGATGGCTGTCGCTCGCGTCGGAATCACGGTTTCGGGTAAGCGGAGTTGATGGTATGCGAGTTCGCGTTCATCGCTGGAGCGGACCACGAGACCGGGTTTGTTCAACAGTTCGGCCAGGGCGTCGGCAAAGCTTTCTCCCACCCAGTTGTATTCAGGACGATTGGAGATGTTTTCAAACGGCAGAACAAGGATCACGTCGGCGGCCGAGTTCTGCGCCTGAACAGGCGAAAACGCCGGAATTACAAAGGTTGTAAGTAAAAGAGCGAATATTAATTTAAGACTCACAAATCGCATGATGGCAGTCTAAACCAAAAGCGCCACAGACGAAAACCTTAGACAGGATTAACAAGATGATTCAGGATTAACAGGATCTATCTTGTACATCTGAGATCATCTTGTTAATCCTGTCTAATATTTACATCGAATACATAACTGGTTCGTCACTCGTGGGCTCGACGAGATTGAGGTCGGGCTCTGTATCGCGGTGGGCATCCTGGGCGAGGAGGTACTGGACGCCGGTGTTATCAACCGGGCGAGAGAAGAGAAATCCCTGTCCATACTCGCAGCCCAGCATTTTCAGTTGCCGGTACTGCTCTTCGGTTTCAATACCTTCGGCAATGACTTCCATCCCGAGGTTGCGGGCCAGAGTTGAGATGGTACGAACGATCGCGTTGTCGTTATCAGTTGTTAGACGCGACACGAAGGAACGATCGATCTTGAGGTAGTTGAGTGGGAAACGGTGCAGGTAGCTGAGTGAAGAATAACCAGTTCCAAAGTCGTCGATGCTCAACTGAACGCCTAGTGAACGCAGTTGTTTGAACATCAATGCGGCTGCTTCGGCGTTCTCCATGACAACGCTCTCAGTGATTTCGAGCTTCAAACAGTGTGGATTGAGTCTGCTGTTGTCGAGCGCTTCTTTGATTCGGTCCAGGAGATTTGGTTGCGCGACTTGTCGAGCGGAAAGATTAACGCTCAAGCTTAGGGAGCGATGACTGGGAGAATCGAGTTGCCACTGACGAACCTGCGCGCACGCCTCGTTCAATACCCACTGCCCGATCGGAACGATCAAGCCAGTCTCTTCGGCAACCGGAATGAAGTCGCCCGGCTGAACTAAACCATGACGCGGATGGTTCCAGCGCACGAGTGCTTCGAAACCGGCGAGACGTCCAGTCGGGAGCGCAACGATAGGCTGGTAGTAAACCGCGAATTCCTTCTTTTCGATTGCCTGGCGAAGATCGCTTTCGAGCTGCAGACGCGAAACAGCGCGCGCGTGCATCCCCTGGTCAAAAAGTTCGTAACGCGCCTTGCCATTTTCCTTCGCGCGATACATCGCGATATCGGCGTCACGCAGAATGTCGTCGGCCCGATCATAACCGCTGGAGCTGAGTGCGATCCCGATACTCGCCGTAGCGGAAGCGGAGTTCTTGTCGAGCATGAATGGCTGGCTCAGTTCGTCCTGAATTCTTTGTGCGACTCTGACAGCGTCAGTCGCATCATTCATTCCACTCAACAGGATCGCAAATTCGTCGCCGCCGAAGCGCGCGAGCGTGTCCACCGGACGCAGCGTGCGCTCTAAACGCTCAGCAAAAGCGACCAGAAGCAGGTCACCATGCGTGTGACCCAAACTATCGTTGACGTTCTTGAAGCGATCGAGGTCGAGAAAGAGAACTGCAAACTTGTGACCGTTGCTACGGCTCGAACTTTCAATCTCTGCCTTGAGCAACTCAGTGAACATCGCGCGGTTCGGCAAGCCCGTCAATGAATCGTGGAAAGCGGCGTGGCGGAAGTGTTCTTTTGTTTCTTCAAGGACCCGGCTGATGCGTTCCTGTTCGGCGATGTAGTTGTTCAACTCGTGAACGTGTCGTTCGGCCTGTTCAGCACGCTGATGCTCCAGCTCCGCCCGTGCGCGCTCAGCTTCTTCCGCATGTCGTGCGGAAGCTTTTACTTCGCGCATGTAACGGTCGTAGCTGAAGTAGACGATGATGATGATCGGGATGCAGACGAGAAACGCCCAGAATCGGGCGGTGCCAAGACTGTTGACGATGAATCCGGCGCCCACGGCTCCCGCAAAATAACTGATCGATATCCAGAGAAAGTTGCGGGTCCACATACGCCAGATCGACTCGTTGTTCTTGAGTGCGGTGGCAGTCGCGCCAAGGATCGTGTGGACCAGGTATTGGACCATGCCCATCACGCACAAGGCCATGATGGCGCGCGAAGCTCCGCTATTGACGAGCTTCGTAGTCGAACCGAACGTAAACTTCAAAACGGTGGCTGTCGCGAACACGGCACAGGCAAGCGCGGCACTTCCAAAAGCCACCGTTCTAACCTTACGACTGATTCTCAGCGCTGAGCATATGCCCGCGAGGGCGCCGATCATCACAGCGGCTTCGCCACCGTAAAGCAGCAGAGCGATGAAGACAAAAGTGTCGTCGACTGTGATGTTGACGTTGATCTGTGGAATGCGGATCGCGATGCGGGAACCGATAACTGCGGTGACGAGTGTCAGCAGCAGGAAGTAACCATCAATGATCCCGCGCGGCAGAGTCAGGGCGGCGTAGAAGACGGCGGCGACACCAGCCGCTACGACCGTCCACATGTAAATGCTCGCCGAATGTTGTCTGAGACTCTTCATGGCCGCACGATCCATTCACTCGAGACAGTTGTGATTACTTCATTCCCGCTCCACTGTCGCCGACCGAGCAATCGCCAATTGCGAAGCCATCGCCGATAGCAAATCCGTCACCGATTGCGAAGCCATCACCAATCGCAAAACCATCGCCGATTGCATAGCCATCGCCAATTGCAAAGCCGTCGCCGATGGCAAAACCATCCCCGAGCAGCAGCACGTTGCTCAGCGCATACGAACCGCCAAACAGCGCTGAACCGTCACTCTTCGTCAGGTAGCTACCGAGACTCACGGTCTTGACCCACATGTTGTAGTTCAGACTCTGACTGGTGAGTCCTTCGTTGACGCCGTCGCCGAGTGCGTAACCCTGGCCATAGCTGACCTGATACTTGTTGATGAGATCCTTGCCCGTGATCGTAGTGCGCTTGAGGATGAGTCCCTGGGTCCAGGTAAATGTCAGACCGGCAATGTTGGTTTGCGGGGCAGGCGCCGTTTGAGTAAGTAAAGCGGAGCCGAAGGATGGTTTCAGCAGACCCAACAGGTCAGTGCGGACGACCTTTGCGACAGTGACCGCGCCCGCGATGTTGAGCTGACCGGCGCCCTGGTCCAGCGTGTTGAAGCCGGAGAGCGGTTGCGCCGTATACATCAATAGCATTTTTACCATGTTGGGAGTCAAGCTCGAATTTGCTTCCAGCAGGAGAGCGGCGGCGCCGGCAACCATCGGCGTGGACATCGAGGTACCGCTGAGGTACATCAGCTTCATGTTGCTGGTGGCGTACTTGTTCGTTTCGAGCTCGGGATACTTCTTTACCAGAGCGTTGCCGGAGGCTTCAGCGGAAATGATCTTGTTACCGGGGGCGACGAGATCCGGTTTGATGATGTTGTCATAGTGGACCTGACCGTAGGAATCGACTGAAAAACTGCGAGTTGGACCGCGCGAGCTGTAAGTCGTCACTGAGTCGTCGTTGCGCGGATCGGTACCGTAGCTGTTGCTGGCGCCGACTGTGATTGCTGACGGCTCATTGCCGGGGCAGTGAATCGCGCCGTAAATCGTTCGACCCTGCGTGTCTTTGCCGTTGTTACCGGCTGCGGCAACGACCACGACGCCGGCGTCGACGAGTTTGCGAACGGCGTTACAGATCGGATCGTCTTCGTATGAATTGATGGCCGGCGTGCCGAGGCTCATGTTCACAACCTTCACGCCGTAGTTACTCTTGTTTGCGACCAGCCAGTCGAGTGCGGCAAGGACTCCAGACACTTTGCCGAATCCCTGCGAATCGAGAACGCGCAGATTGACGAGATTCGCGCCCGGAGCGATGCCTTCGTAAGCGCCACTAGTCGGTCCACCATCACCAGCCGCGATTGCCGCGACGTGAGTTCCATGTCCCCACGGATCGTCAGTGCGATTTTCTCCCGTGAAGTCTTTGCTGAATTTGATCTTGCCTGACGTTGCGAATGATTTGTGTTTGCTGTCGATGCCGGAATCCAGCACTGCGATTGTGACGCCGGAACCATCGAGAGTGTTGTTCAAGCCGAGCAGTGACTTCTGTGCTCGAACCTGCTGCGCGCCCGTGGTGGTTGTCACGTGACCCGAACTGAGCACCGTGTTATCGAGCGAGATGTAAGCGACGTCAGGATCGGTGGCCAGCACCTCAACCGAGTTGGCTTCAACGTCGACGATCCGGATGTTCAGGTTTGACAGCACGCCGACGAGGAGTCCGCCGACAGTATTGAGTAAACCGCCGAGTAGACCAGGTGATGAAGATTTGGACTGCACGATCACTTTCACGCGCGAGCTGCCGTTTCCTGACTCGATGAGCTTTCGCAGGTCAGGGGAAATCTTGGTACCTAAAGTAGTTGGCAACGCATTGTTGGCGGCTCGAGCTCGGGTGTTGTCGGTGACGCACAGCGCCGAGCACAAAGCGACGAGCACAGCGACCGCTACGAGACGGTTAAAGACTTGGGGGCGAGACATTCAGTTTCTCCAGGGCAAAGAGTTGCTCGAAAATGCGAGCACGGCCCTAGTGCTAGCTCCGTGCCAGATTCGCTTTTCCCGATTTTTCGAGCAAAACGTGACTTCAGTTGGACCACGAGCAAGCAGATTGACAGGTGAAAGGGTCAGTTTGAAGGCAATCGGTCTCATAAAGAACGAACTGTAGGGGCGGCCCTCCGTGGC
>JBKPPU010000224.1:0-17409 GCA_046733695.1 Acidobacteriota bacterium | reverse complement strand
AAACCGTGGAAAAACAAACTACAGTTTTCCCACCGTTCCCACAGCCCCTACTACTACTGGATAAAAAGTGTAAAGGATGTCGTGATAACAAACTGTAAAGGATGTCTTGACAATCAACACACGGAGGGCCGCCCCTACAGTACGTACCGCGGTCTGAGGGTGTCCCTGCGGCAAACTGTCAAAAGTGCCAGTAGCTCAAGGTTATCTTTTGACTAAAGTTTCGGCGCTTTGATCACTCGCGTGGCCATTCGCTGCCTGTTAATTGCGACTTTCGCATCCCTGGCCCATGCTCAGGAAATGGAGCCGAGGGCTTTTTCACCTGCGCCTGCCGGCAATCAGTTTGTCCTTATCACCTACGGTCATCAAAGCGGCGACGTACTGCTGGATTCGTCACTTCCGTTACGAGACGTCGAAGTAAACTTTAATATTGGCTCCATTGCTTACGGTCGCACGTTCAGTCTGGTTAATCGTCAGGCAAATGTAGCCGTACTCTTCCCTTACATTTGGGGTACGGCAAGTGGGACTGTATTCGAAGATCGTATGAACGTCAGGCGTTCCGGTGGAGGAGACGTTCGCTTGCGGTTCTCAACGCTTCTCCGAGGTGGCGAAGCATTACGGCGCGAAGAATTCGCTTCGCGCAAACCAAAGACGATCGTCGGTGCTGGTCTTTCAATCATCATACCGACTGGTCAATACGACCCTGCGCGCCTCGTCAATCCCGGATCAAATCGTTGGGCCTTCAAACCGGAGATCGGAATTTCCAAACCACTCGGCAAGTGGACCATCGAGGGAATGGGCGGCGCCTGGCTATTCACTCCCAACAAGAATTTTCTTGGCGTTTCCAAACGCGAACAGGAATCCCTTTTCTCATTTCAGGGACACTTGATCTACACCTTGCGTCGCCGAATGTGGGTTTCAGTGAACGGCACTTATTTCAGCGGTGGCCGAACCAAAATCAACGGAGCCTTTAACGAGGATCGCCAGAAAAACGCCCGCGTCGGCGCAACCTTGTCACTCCCCTTAACCCAACAACAATCCCTCAAATTCGCATGGGCCAAAGGCGTAACAACCAGCATCGGCGGGGATCTGAATATGTTCGCGGTCGGATGGCAGTACGTTTGGTGAGCGGCATTGATCAATGATTACCGGCGCTCAGTCTTTTACCACGTGGACAGTTGTAAGGACTCCGCCCAGTAGTGCAGCAATAAACGTTAGTGCTACTCCGTTTGGAGTAAATTGATTTGTTGAAAACATCGAGCCAAAAGTCGACCCCGCCACACCAATCAGTAGACCTCCAAGAGCCCCCATATGCCTATAGAAGCTACGACTCGAACTGAAAATTAAATATTCACTGGCGTGTGCTACATGTGTACTGGAAACCGTTTCAGATTGGTGACGCTTCGCTACCTTTACTGCCTCACTAATAAGAAGTACAGAATACTCCGTTATCTCATCTCTAAGGCTGTCGAACGCTCGCGGCGTAAACGGCGTCTCACTGGCGTTTCGTAGTGCCTGTACAGTGGTCTCAATTATCTGTTGGAGTTCATTTTCTTTTCCATCGGCTGGATTGCTCATGTTTAGGCTCCACACGGTGAGGATTGAGAGAGCTCTGGTCGAGCGCTTCCGACAAGGCTTGTTTAACCCTAAGTGTTAGACGTGCTATCTCTTTATCGCGATCTCGTATAGCGATCATCACATAAGCCATCGACGTGAGTAGAACGATCAGACCAACCATGCCCGCTAACATTATCAGCAGCAGACTCTTCAAAGGACGTAAATCAGGATTCTGGGCCGGTCCAACTCTGTACAAAAGGAGATTGTTCACCGTGACCACAGAGAAAACAACTATGCTGAACCCTATGATCCTGATTTCAACTTTGCCAAAATCGGTTTTGAAAAATCGCCCAATGCGATCGCGCAGCGAGGAATTAGCGGTTAAGCGGAGTAGCATATGTATTGTCGTATAGTCTTAGCACTTCAAGGTGTCAAGTAACGAGCTATTGATTTTCGGACATTACCGAAAAACCATGGTGAGATCCTTCGAACGTTCGGGCGGAAATAGATTTACTTCAGACCTGGAAGAACAAAGGAAGCGGTAGGTTTTAAAGGCAGGATTGAATCTCGATTAGAGTGGGCGCCTCATGGGAGACTTGGGGTACGGTCCCGGATTGCGAAACAGTCCCGCGGGTTTGTAACCCTTGTCCTGGGTTCCTCTCATTGGGATGCGATAGTAAAACGTTTCGTTGGGGCTTTCACCCGTGATGTAAATATTCATTCCTTCCTGACCCTGGATCGGTTCGAAGTCCGTCGCGATAATCGACTCAGGTGCTGTTGGGGTATTCATCCTGGTGAGACCCTCTGAAAACTTTTCCTTCCCGATATACGCCTGGGCCTCAGGATCAAGCATGCTGAAAGCCTTGTCGATATTCTTCTCGACGAACGCAACTTGAGCGAACTCCGTTGCACTCGCGGCAGCCATTATTGGACTTTGTTTGAAGGCGCGAAAACTGCACGCCGCGGCTGTCACCATTAATAAAAAGATTGCGAGTAACTGGTTCTTCAAAATCCGACTTCCTTTAATGCAACACCTGCAGGTAATTGGGCACCGGAAGGTGTCGCTTTGACTAAGCCCATTGCTTTCATCGCACGCACTGTCAGAAAACCAAAATCATATTCACTCGCGTCGTGACTGGTGCGAAGAAAGTTTGGGAAGTGATGATGATTGTTCTGCAGGCTCGCGCTGAATGACGCGGTTACCGGAAGCCACTCACCCAGATTCATGGAATTGTCGTGCTCGTCATCGTACGTGCGCGTTCCGAAACGGCGATCGTGAGTCCAATAGTTCTGGACCATGTTGATCCAGAGAGCAAAGACACGCACACTACACCAGAGAACCAACGCATATCTCCAGTCTCTCACTAAAACCCATAGCACTCCGAAACTCACGAACTGAGAAACCAGTCCGAAGACAGAACTGGACACCAGTCTGAAAGTCCAACTCTTGAAGATCGCGTCCTGAGCCAGGTTCGACTTGCACCGATAGGGAAAGATACAGAGATACATCGTCTTCCAGAAACCATCATCCGCCAACTTGTTTGGATCGTTTTCATGGTCTGAGAAAGCGTGGTGATGTCGGTGACGATTTACCCACGTGAGCGGGTTTATGTAAATGCCGGCGGTGCTATTAAAAATCGCGACGAGCTTGATGAACCATTCTTTGAAAGCGAGGGTCTTGTGTGCAACTCCCATGTGCATCACATCCGAAAGGTACAATCCACCCAGAAACCAAATGAACACCAGGTAAAGAAATCCTATGGCGGCGCCAAGCACAAATCCCCATTGCTCAGGAGCAGCCAGGCCTGAAGCTAACACATGAACGGCGATCAAGGAGTATCCGGTAAGGTTGTAGATCTTCATGTGGCTTAACTCATGCCAGCCCATGTTTTCGAGCGACCTTCTTCGGCAGCTTGGCTTTCACCAAGTCGTACGATTGTTTTATGTAGTGAGCCCATTCCTTGCGGCTGAGTTTGTTCACATCTTCAACCAGCACCCATTTGTAGCGAGCGACGTATGGCGCTGGACGAAATCCAGGCGAGCTCGATAGTTCGTCAAACTCATCATCCTTTACTTTGAAGGATACAGACAATGGCCCATCTAACGCGGCCACACAAAACATCTTGCCCGCGATCGAGAAACACAGATCGTGTCCCCATTTGACGTCTTCTGTAACCGCCGGAAGCATGCGGCAGAGGTCTCGTAAGGTTTCGATATTCATCTTTGCTCTGTTCGTACAATACTAGTTTATCCACAGATTGCACAGATTTGATTATACTGGTCCTGCTGCTCGCAACAACTGTTCGATCGCAAAAGTCGTCCTTTAACGTCGCCGGCATTAGACCATATGACAAGGCTGTGCCGGGACAAGTGATGGACGTGTTGATCGAGGGTCTAACTTCCGGTGCCGCTCCGACTGTTCTTCCCGAGTCAGATTTCACCGTAGACGTGTCGCAGGACGGCGTCACTCAAGCTGCGAAGGTGCGGATCACCAAGTTCACAATGGTCAGCGATTTCGACCCCAGGAAAACAAACGGCGTAGTTGACATTGCCTCTATGAAGATGCGCCCGTACCACGCAGTGGGTTTTGTGGTGCCGAAAGTCGATATCTGATGATTAAGGTTCGCGGCGTTGATTACAACCCGAATTTTGTTCGCATCACACTCGAGCAAGCTGGAGAAGAGTTTGAGCTTTCAGCTGAAGATTTCTCCTCATACTCCAGCGCCGGACTGATTGTGAGGTTGCCCGAAGATCTGAAACAGGGAAACGTCAAGTTCACGATTGAAAATTCCGGCGGCGATAGATACAGCAAACCGGTTACGAAGTCGTTCGTGCTGAAGTCGCGTCCTTAGTAGTTAAGTGAACTGAGATAATCGCGAAATATGAAGTCCCTGTGGGGGGTCTGAACGTGACACGACTGGCACCTTTCAAGCTTCCCGGTTACCTGCATATCTGTGCCGTTGGCGGCCACCACTGAAAACTCCCAATCTCCCACCTTTGGGTTGTAGCCGGCCTCGCGTTTTCGCATGATCGTGTAAAGCACGGGCTTACCTGAATCGGCTTCAGTTTCCGACTTCTCTTTGACGATCACCGAGCCTTCCGGGAACTTTGGGTCTTTCGAAAACATCGCTTTCCGGCCAATTCTGTTGACATAGACCGTGATGTACGTTCGCATGTGCGGATCTCGTCGTTCGCGTTCGTAGTCGGCAGCGGTGGGCGCCGTGCACTGGATCGCAACTTGTGAAGAAACGAAATACGGCTCAGCGTTAACCTGAGTCCATGTGGTTTTGTCCTTGAGCTGTGAGGCATTGAAGCGAAACTCATTCCCGGCCCCCTCAATGCTGCGCGCAGCAAATGCCACAACAACCGCGATTCCAGCCAGCACGATAAAGAGTCCAATTTTGATTCGGGTGGCCATTGGATTCTCCCTTCCCAAGCTAAGGACTAATTCGATTCAACTTCTCAAGAAGTTTCGTTTTTCCGGCCGCTGATGATTTCGCAAGTGCAAGCCGGAGCGAGGATACCAGCTTTCGTACGTTGGCCCGGTCCTCAACGATGTATGGATCGGTTTCTTTACCGTTCGTGAGCTTGATGACATCATCCGTAAACAACTCGTCAAACTCCTTGATGGCTTCCGGCGCATGCGCGCCATTCGGGTGCCTGCGCAAATACTCAACAGCGGCTTCAAAGGTAAAGAGATTGCAGACCTCGTCGCCTTCACAGTCGTGAGGCTGCGGATTTTCAACCGCGGCCCATGCGATCCGCTCTGCGATGCCTAATGTGTGATATTTGGTTTCCAGATTCCAAAGCAATTCCGTGCGCATATTGTAGCCGCCGGCAAACTCGTTCGGGATAACTTCCGCAGTGTGGGCCTTGAGCCATTCGCGATAGGGCGATTTGTCAGACCGATCACTGTTAAATGCCTCGGCAGTGCTTGCGAGGGCCAGCAGCCTTAACAGCTCAAACTCGGCACGCGTGCTTACGTCCTTTGCTTCAGTCGTCGAGCGTGCAGCGAGATCGTAGATCTCCAACCGGTCGGCAAAATCAGTGGTCTCGGCTTTGAGACGCGCATCTATGATCTGACGTAGAAGCTGTTCACGTTGGTCCGGGTTATAGTCAAGCAACAGACCGCCGAACAACCAGCCTGACTGATTGTTCGGCAGATTCACCAGATACCAATAATCCGTCTTCCCTCCGACGGTATCCTGATTCGGCGAACGCTCCGTCGCGTTCACCACTGTTCCGAGTTTCAGCCTCGTGATCTCCTGCGCCGCCACCTGTGGCCCACTGCGCACACGCATCGCAGACACCGTCGTGATCTTCGCTTGCCCGCAAAGAGGCAGGACATGCCCTAATACGAGGATGACCAGCGTTACGATTATTGGTCTAAATGTCATTAGCCACAGATTAAACGGATAAAATCCGGATTTCAATCCTTATAATCCTTGACTCGCTGCGACTTTCTGCTTGAAAATCAACACGCAATCACACCTGCTGTTGAGGAAACCACAATGTTGAAAAGATTGTTGATATCCCTCGTGGCGGTTGCCGTGCTCAGCATTAGTGCGCTCGCGCAACAACCAACGCCACCCCATACAAACTTGAAGGTTGGTGATCCGGCTCCTGACTTCACGCTGCGGGCCACCGACGGAAAGACCTACAAACTCAGCGATTTCAAAGGCAAGAAAAATGTCGTGCTGGCGATTTACGTGCTGGCGTTCACCGGTGGTTGAACGAAGGAACTAAAAGCATATCAGGCTGATATCGCAAAACTCGAATCAACCGACACTCAGGTTTTTGGCATGAGTGTTGACAGCGTCCCCGCCAACCGCGAATTCGCAAAGCAAATTGAAATCACCTTTCCGCTATTGAGCGATTTCAAACGCACAGTAGTCAAAGCTTATGGTGTCTATAACGAGGAGCAGGGCTTTGGAAACCGGGCCACGTTCCTGATCGATAAAGAAGGCATCATCCAGAAGATCGACGAAGGAAACGTCGCCATCGATCCGACAACCATTGTGGACGCATGTAACGTGCTCCAACATAAGAAGGTCTCGCAGTAAAAACAGAAGCTCGAGCACTGCAACCTGTCTGCACGTGCTCGAGCTTCCTGCACTTCTCGGCCGGATCAGCATCACGCTCTCACCGCCATGCGCATCTACTTGTCATCCGGACACCGCTACCCAGCCTGGCGCTACGGAGTAGCCGCACACGTCGTTCATGATCGACTCGCGCGCGGCCTCGCCGAGCTCGGCCACGAGGTTCGCTATCACCTCGAAGACTTCGGTGAGGAGAAACTTCCCGACGACGTCATTCCGGTAAGCGGCCTCAAAGGTGACGAGGATATAATTCACACTAATCGTTTTACTGCCGCTGTATCACCTCAGGCACAACTTCCCTGGGTGCGGAGTGTTCATTCAGATCTACTCGATCAAGGATTGACCCGCGACCATGCTCGGCCCAACTTCATTTATGTTTCAGAGACCATCGCCCGTCTTCATGCATCGGAGCGCTTTGTCTGGAACGGAATCGACCCGGCAGATTTCATCTATTCCGAAACCAAGGACGACTATTTTCTATTCGTAGTGGCCGGCGATTTTCACAAGGCGCGAACACTGAAAGGCATCGACGTCGCGTTCTGGATCGCAAAGCAAACAGGCATCAAACTGGTGGTCGCAGGCGGAGGGCCGAACGCATGGGAAAACACAGAGTTCGTGAAGGTGTGTGGGGAAAATAACGCCGAGTTCATCGGCCCGATTTATGGAAAGCTCAAAGCCGAAAAATTTACCGCCGCTAAGGCATTGTTGTTTCCGACACAGTTCAACGAGGCGTTTGGTTTGCCAGTGGCCGAGGCCTTGATGTCCGGCACACCGGTTATCGCAAGTAACTATGGCGCGATGGCTGAAGTGCTTGATCCTCGTGGAGGATTCGTCTGCGCCGGTGAATCAGAGTATTTGAACGCAGTCGCGAACCTTAGACAGATCAAGCCGGCCGATTGCCGCCAGCTTGCCCTCTCGCGTTTTCATTATCTCGACATGGCGCAAAACTACGTCAGGGAATACGAGCGTGAGATCGGGGCCACCGATAACACGGACTTAAAAACTGATTTTACTTCTGATCCGCCTTAATCTGTTTTCTAGATCCGTGTAATCTGTGGCTCTTAGACGGAGGTGTTCAAATGAGAAACGTATGGCTCGCATGCTTATTCGCAGTCTTCGTCATTGGTCCGTCTGTCCGCACCGCTTCGGCCTACGCCGCTCCTGATATCGACGGTCTGAAACTCGTTGCTCAGCTTCCGCCCGAGTTACCTCAGCGAATCTCTGGGTTTGCTTACGACGGCGAGAAGCTGTGGGCTGCCATCTATCACGGCCAGGGCCTCTATGCGACTCTCGATCCTTCCACACTCAAGTGGACGATCAATAACGGAGAGAAAGCACGCCAGGCCATCAGCGAGATCTCAGGTGTGTTCTACAGCCCAGGCGGACTCTGCTTCGTTAACGGTAAGCTTTGGATCGGCGCTTCCTATGGCGATTCATATGGCTCCATAGATCCGCGCGACTGGAAGGTTGAAAACAAATTCCCCGTCAAACAAAGAGAGCATTTTGCAAGCCAGGCGTATTCCGGAATGGCCTACGACGGCAATTATCTGTGGATCGCCTGGCACTGGACGAACTACAAACTGCCTGTATCACAAACCCAACTCTTGCTGAAAGTCGAACCCAAGACGGGAATTGTCATCGCCGAGTATCCACTTCCACCAGGCACAGCAAACGACATGACACACGGGTTGACCTTTGACGGATCACTGTTGTGGCATGCGAAGGACAACAAACTTTCATCCATCGATCCCGCCACGGGACAAATGATTGCCCAATACAGACTGACTCAGATTAAGCGCGTTAGCGGTCTGGCCTGGGACGATCAAGCTCTTTGGATTTCGGAGTTCGATGGGAAGATATGGCGTTTGCCATTCACGCTTGGGTGATTCACCTCGCTAATTCAACCACGCTCGCGTAAACACCCTCGACAACCATTGCCATGCGTTTGTAATCGAGCTTCTCTTCAGTGTCCTGTGCGGTGTGGTAGTTGCGATTCCGATAGAACGCAGTGTCAGTAATCATCAAGGCGCTGTAGCCCGCGCGCCAGTAGTTCAAGTGGTCAGAAAAATCTATACCGGGAACAAAGGTAGGAGCATTGATTGAATAGACTGGAAGCGGCGACGCGTTGCGCATCGTCGCTTTCGTACGTCGGACCAGCGACCAGTCGTTGAGTCGTCCTACCACGGCGATGAAGTTGCCGGTTGAAGGATAAAGCGCACCCAGGATTCCGACGGGAAAATGCTGGCTGTTGGGCGCATCGTTGAAATAACCGATCATCTCAAGACTGAACATCGCTCGCACGCGAACGTTTTTCTGGCGTAGCGATTCAGCATGCACCGAACTTCCCATGCTCGTAGTGCCGAAATATCGCGGCTCTTCGAGAGTAAACGCTACCAGTTCCACTCGCATTGCCGGCTGTTGCCGGCCCAGCAATCGCGCAAGTTCTATCAATCCAGCCACGCCGCTCGCGTTGTCGTCAGCACCCGGCAAAGGACCGGCGACGTCGTAGTGGGCACCAATTACGATTCGCTCTTCTGACTCTGGCCCAAATTGAGCGATTACGTTTCGATACGATTTTCCCTGAACAGGATAAGCTTGTTCAGAAACAAGCGCAGTCGTCTGGCTAAACTCATCCTTGATGTAAGCCGCAACCCGATCGAGATTCTCAACATGACTCTCATCACGCGGAGATAATTCAATCGAGAGTTTGCGAACGTGCGCGTGAAGACGTGACGGATCCACTATCCTTTCGGGAGTTGGTTTCGCGCCAGACAACAGAGGCTGGGTCAGCCAAAACCATGACCCGACCAGCAATAACAAGACGATTAGTAGAACCAGCAGCATGAATCTGATAATGCGCCGCCGCCGTTCGGTTTGTGATTGCCATTGTGCCTCGACGGAGGATTGAGACATAGGACGCCGTCCAGCAGTGCGAAACCTATGGTTTCCACTTGAATGGAAACATTTTGCCCGCGTCTACCGGATCGAGAGTTCCGCCGGCAATCGCAACTGCGCGCGCCAGAACCGGATCTTTTTGCGAACGGAGATCCTCGGCCGTGGGCAACAACACTTCGTCAGGTGAAACGCCTGTGCCTTCGAGACTCTTGCCGTCGCCCATGATGATGTCTGCATCGGTCACGCTTACTCCGTAAATGATTATGGTTTCGAGACCGATCTGATGCGGATACAAACGACTTCGCATCACCTTTCCGTAGGTGCGATCTCCGAGAACTATTCCTCTCTTCTCCAACTGGACCACACGTGCCAGTACTTCAGAGGCGGAACCGGATTCACTATCGACGAGTACAAACACCTGACCCTTGTAGCCACTGTCACCGCGTGTCTTAGCGAGCATCGGTTTCGACTCTTTACGCAATTTCATGTTGCCGATCGTGATATCGCGATCGAAGAGATTGCCGACGAGTCGCTGCAGAGTTTCAACCGCACCGCCGCCGTTGCGCCGTAGATCGAGAATCAGCGTCTTGTATTTCTTGATCTTGTCGACCCGTTCATCAACACCGTCGGAAGTCAGATCAAATTGAGGCATCTTCCAGATCACGATCTCTTTGCTAACTTCAATCGCACGATGATCGTTCAGGCGAGCCTCGTCATCAAGATCTCGCCAGTAAGCGTTGAGATCGATTGTGTCAGTGAGGTCGAAAACCTTTTTGCCCGGCTGAATCTTCGCCTTCAACTCCAACTGGCGAGGTTGCTCGCCCGGGCCTTGCACTTCGATGTTGACTACCGGGCGTGGTGATAGTGCGTTGTAAAGGTAGTTATAGACCCAAAGGTTCGAGCGATTCGGGGCGATGCCATCGATCTTGAGAACCTTGTCGCCCGGCTTCAGCCCCTTCGCCTCTGCATCGCTCTTTGGTTTAACTGCGATAACGTAACAATCGTCGCCGAACGTCTGCATTTGCCAGCCATATTCGATGCGAGCAGTTCTCGGCGGAGGCAGGAATATTGTGTGGGAGTCGTTAAACTCCAACAGCATCTGCGCGATGATTCCAAACATCTCACCGTTTGACTTCGCTTGCTTGATTTTTTCTTCAGCGAGCTTCGTTCGCGCGTCCAGATCGATTCCACGAAAAGCCGGGTCGTAGTAGTTCTTGCGGATATCATCACGGGCGGCCTTCAACATGATGATCCCGCGATCGCGATCCGAGCTTGAAATCTGTGACGGGACCGGGTGGACACACCCGAGCACGATGATAAAGACCAGCAGCCATAAAGGTTGCCGCATGTCAGATTCTCCTTTTTGGTGAGATGACGTTCGTCTTTCGAGACGCAGGCTACTGACAGGCTTATATCAGATTGTGATCTTGAAGCTCAATAAATTTCCGCTCCGGTCAGGCGGCAAATCTGGTAGCGAGCCGGAGACGTTCGGCAATCGTCTGCTTCGGATGGGCGCCGATGAGACGGTCGATGAGTTTTCCATCTTTAAAGATGAGCATCGTCGGTATGCTCGAGATTTGAAAACGTGACGAGATTTGCGGGTTCTCGTCAACATTCACTTTGGCTATGCGGTAGCTTCCGTTTGACTCGGCTGCGAGTTGATCCAAAAGTGGTGCGATCAACCTGCACGGAGGACACCAGGGCGCCCAACAATCAACCAGGACCGGACGTCCAGTCGTGTGCAGTACCTCGCGTTCAAAAGTCTGGTCTGTAATATTGATTGGCTTCGAATCCTCTTCGTTGGAAGCTGCCTTTCCATCCAACTTCTCACCGCAGCGACCACACTTCGCCTCGCTGGACACGAGTCTGGTTTCGTCGATTCGATTCTTCGCCCCACAATGACTGCAAACAACTACCTGCATATGACACCTCTTTCAGTTCTATTTGGCCACAGATGACGCGGATTGTAAATCCGGAGTTGATCTGCGTCATCCGCGTTATCTGTGGCTTAAAACTGACTCAGCGTCCGGGCTTGATGGTGATCTTTACGGGAGAGGATTCGCCGCGCACACCGATGCCGTTAATGACGACTGCTTTCAAGGTGTAGGTTCCTGGCTTTACGTCTTCCCAGGTGAAAATGTATTTCCCGGCGAGCATCTCGGGCCCCTCCTCGATACGTACGCCATTGGCATAAACCTCGATACGCTCCATCGGATCGTACATCTCGGATGTTTCAATCGCTAATTCGATTGCCACCGGCCCCGTTACACTCTTTCCTTCAATAGGCGTCACGATTCTGACCTTGGGCCGCTTCGAAATCTTGACCTCGAGAGGTGGTGATTTTGACACCGATTCGGAATCAGCTGTAGCAACCGCCTCGATGGACCACCTTACGAACGGGACTTTCGGAACCACCAGAGTGAAGCGGTTATCTGGACCGGGAGCGGCCTGGCCCAATGAGATCCCAACTGCGAAGAATTCAAGTGTCTTGATCGACCCCGATGGATGAATGGCTTCGGCAATTAAGGTCAAGTTTGAGCCGGGTTCGATCAAAGCGTCCGGCCTGGGTTCCAGAATTCTGACCTTTATTGGTCCGTTTACAAAAATGTGCTGCACATTTGAGACCGTTTGGCGACCGCCATTGTCCGTTGCCAGCGCATGGATGACGCGGAAACCGTTTGGCAGTTGGTTAGTGCTGTACGAAAAATGCTTCCCATCCGTTGTCGAACCGATCCCTAAGTTTTTATCCCAGTCGAGAAACTCCACCTTTGTGATTGAGCCATCAGGATCGGTTGCAGTTGCTTTGAAAACTATCTTCGCACCCTGCTCAACAACTCGCTCGACCGGTCCTTCCAACGTCACTTCCGGACGTTGATTAGGATCTGCAAGCGTATCTGCAACTGCCATCCCGTGATTATTATCCGGATTACTGTCGGTCTCCTTCGCCGCAACTTCAACCGCACTGAAGTATTGCCCCGCGAAGTCGGGCCCAGGATCGATTACTACCGATACCGTTGCAGAACCTCCCACGGCGAGCTGTCCCAGTTTGCAAAACACGTTAGCTGGCTTCGGCTTACAAGTGCCCTGACTTGCCTTGACTGAAACCACATCGCCGCGATGTAACACCTGGCGGAGGCCCACATCCGTCGCGGCTTGAGGGCCGTTGTTCCTGACAACCATCGAGAGCGTTACGTTGGCCGGCATTTGCACGGCGGGAGGTTCAGGCTGGTCCACAACCTGGACATCTACAACAGCTGTGCTCAGAGTAATCTTTTCCGTCAACCTTCCGATCACATAGATACCCGTCTCCAACTCCTTGCTGAAAGCGGTGATCGTCTTACGTGAAAAATCGGGCGCCGGGGCGCCAGTGCCGTTGGCGGTACGGTCAACCCAAACATGGCTATCCGGATCGAATTCGTCCGGCTCTGCATGAAACACTCGCAGGCCATTAAAAGTCTGTTCGTCAGTTATTGAAGGAACAGCAAAGACAACGGTGTACTCTCCCACAGCGACTGCATCTGTAGTAATTCGGCAGGCCAGTTTGGGAATCGGTGAATAGCCGCGTGGCAGGGATGGTAAACCACTTAGATCAGCATCCTCGATCTTGATTTTACCCTTCTGGTAGACATCACCCAGGTTTACTGAAACAGGGCCATCCGAAGATTTCTGATCGCGATTCTGTGCGGCGATCGGGATAACACACAAGAGTAAGCACAGAAACAGGCTCATAATTAGAATCGGTGGACTCAAGGTCGCGCAGAGAGACGCAGCGGCGCATCAACATTCACGCGACATGGGTCGTCTGACTTCGGGGGGTTGCTTCTACGCGTCGCGGTTCGCTCATCGAGTTTCAGCAGTCCACACTCAACTTCACCCAATCTCAAGCTCAGTCGCTGTACTTCGTCGCGAATTATTAGGACGTCGCGATCGCTGGTGGTCGGTTGTGAAGGTGCTGGCCGCTGTGAAGCAACGTACGTTTGCAGGCGATTGATACTCGACTCGACCTGATAAAACCGCTGCTCGAGTAAACTGATTCGCCGATCAAGACTGCTCGGATCCTGTGGCTCCACTGAACTCTTGCCCCACGTCACGTTTGCCACTGTCCCACCAACAACACACAGCACTAACACCACTACCAGATTCGACTGCTTTGAGAAATTCATTACTGCTACCCTCCCTTGCTCAAATTATGCACCACCTTTGATGTCAAACGCCCACAACGTTCCGAGATCACGAATATACAACCTTCCGTTGGCAATTACTGGATAGGTAAACGCGCCCTCCGGAAATTGCCCCACCTTTTTATGTACAGGCGGAGACGGTGGAGTGAACTTGCCCTTAATCCGAAACGCATCCGGAGTTGCTTCCACCAGCACGACCTCGCCAGTCATTATGAGATGACAAAACAACAAGCCATCCGCTGCAGCCACGGATCCCCAACCGAAATCCGGTGCTTCCCATTTTACTTTACCAGTCTTGAACTCAGCGGCAACGAGTTTCTGTGCGACTTCAGTCCCGTAAATGTGATCGCCAACCACAACAGCGCCTCCGAGACCATTCGGAAGTCCACGGATGAAATAAACCTGCTCGGCGGTAACTCCAGTCCCATCCGGCTTCAACCGGACCAGACCACCACCGATGCCGAGTGCTCCGCCGTACACGTGATCGCCCTGCGCGATCGGAGTGAAATACTGCGCCGGGCCCTTTGCCACGTCTGCATAACGCCAGAGGAACTGGCCCGTCTTCGCATCGACACTGACCATGCCTTTCGTTAACAACTGCACATACTGTTTGCGGCCGCCTCCCTCTACCGGGATCGCAGATGCATAACCAGCCTTGTCGCCGCCCGGTATTGCGGATTTCCAGACTAACTCTCCGGTCTTCTTGTTGACCGCGACCATCGTCGCCTGCGCCCCACCCGGAGTTACGACAACGAGGTCACCATCAACGAGGGGCGACTCGGCATAGGCCCACTCACCTGGTTCACCGCCGAAGTCTTTACGAAGACTCTTCTGCCAGCGAATCTTGCCAGTCTTTGCGTCGAGACACGCGAGATCGCCGTCGGAGCCGAGGACGTAGACGAAGTTTCCATCGATGGTCGGAGTCGATCGTGCTTTCGGATAATTCGGTTCCTGATTCGGATTGCCGACGTTGCCAACACGAGTCGTCCAGATAACTTTCCCGTCGGCAGTCGAGAGTGCCTGCACAAATTCATTGTCCATCCCGCGATTGCTCATCAGGTAGATGCGGTTTCCGGCAATTGCGGGAGTCGAGTAGCCATCGCCGATGTCGTTGACCTGCCATAGCAGCTTTGGTCCGGCGGCCGGCCATTGTTTCAGGAGGCCGGTTTCGGATGACACTCCGGTACGTAGCGGACCACGCCATTGGGGCCAATCGGAGGATGAATTGCGTTGGGCTGAAGTGTTAACAGGAACGGCTGAAAGGCACACGCATAGCGTCGCGAGGGTCGCGAGTAGTCGTAACTTCAAGATCGTCTCCTTTGCGGGAATGGGATTAATGGTTCGTGCCGGCAAAGAAAGTTACGGATCGCTGTGAGGAAATGTTTCGTCCGATTTATCCGCGTCCATCCGTTTTACCGAAGCCTGCTACACTCACGCCTGGACAGTCAGGACATTCCACGATCGGAACCACAAACTGACACTCGCAACGTGGGCAATACGAGATTGAGTTTTCCTCGCGTTGCGTGGGCGGTAGCACATGAGGCTCACAAGCTTTCAATTGCTCGTTTGTCGCCCACGTGATCGTCTCCACCGCGCTCACATCTGAGAGCTCATGCTTGAGTGGATGTTTCAGATCGAGAATGACGCGGCGCACAAACTGTCGCTCACCAGAACTAGTCAACACTTCGGTAAGAACAATCGGACTAAACTCAGCCAGCAGATTTTTGGTCAATATGTCCGCTGCTCGAATCGCGACCGGCGGACACAAGATCATCTTCACGAGACTTTCCAAACGCTCCGACGACTCAGCCGGATACAGTTTTCTGTGTGCACTACGAAACAGGATCGCTATCTCAACTGCGAGCGCGACCATCACGATCGCAACCGGGATGACCAACGTCATCAATCCAAAGAAACCGCCGAGCACCGGGGTCAGCACAAAGAGAAACAGGAACAGGATTAAACCCAGCGACTGGATCGGCTTGATCAACGGCTGAGCTTCTTTTAACCGGCTCGTTGCGTCCTTCACCGAGTATTGTCTGGCAATACAGTTGCGCGCCAAAACTTCGCGTTTTGAAGTCGAAACTTTGGCCATCTCGGCGATCACAGTTGCGAGTGTCCGGGCCTGTTTCGCGGTCGCGCACTTCGCGAATCTTTCGTTGTTGATCGTCAGATAAGAACCATCAACACCCGCTTCTTTTATCTTGCCGAACGGCAGGAATTCTCCGGTTTGATACGGCGAACGCGCTTCGTACGGAAGTGTTTGCACGTTAAGAGCACAAACACCTGAGGGCGAAATCGAAATCGGTGACAAATGAGAAAGTAAGACTTTTCCGCTCGGCGGCAGCGGATTCAAAAACAGAATTCCACCACGCGCATTTCCTAGCCACGACGACGGAGTCGCGCGACGCCATCGACGCCAACCAGACACGAAAGCGACAGACTCCCGCTTCACCCAAATCCCGCACTCCGAAAGGTAGAGCAAGAGAAGGACGAACAGCAGCGTCTCGCCTTCACCAATCACGTAAAAGAGGACATTCACGACTTATTGCGTGAGAATAGTTTCTTAATGAGGCCCGAGATGCCAACAGCCGCGGCTACCAAAACTTTCCACAACCATTTGAACGCGCCAGTCTTCACCGCCGCCGCGGCGCCGCCCGCAACGATCAATCCCGTGAGGCCGTACGCTGCCGTCTTGTCACCGGCACGAAACTGCGTATAACGGTGCCCGTCTTTAAATTCAAATCCTCCGAGCATCTCTCTGAACTTCGGCAGTGTGGTGGCGAGCGTTTCCGGACCGGTAACAAGCGTGACACGCATTACGCCATCGCGACCAAGCAGGCGCGTGTTGTGATTAATAACGAGCTCTCCCTCGCTCTCTGCTCTGGTGGCCCATTCGAGATTGTGAGTGATTTCGTTGTAGCGTGGTGGCGTTTCCCAACCGAGGGTTTTCAACGTGGGCCAGCCACGTCTCACGCGTTCTTTGTTGGCTTCTTCCGTACCTTCCTTAATCGATTTGAGAAGTGCATCCGCATCGAGAGACGTCTTGTCATCGTCCTTCACATAACCATCGTCGTCAAACTCAAAAACGACGAACCAGTCCTCGTCGGTGCGGGCAATAAATCCTAGTTCGGAATTGCTGATCGGATTTTTAGTTGCCTCCATGAGGGTGCGGGTATCGCGCGCGTTGGCAAAAACGTAACCTTCGGGAATCTTCACTTCGGCGTTGATGCCGAGCTGGCCCACGGAAGGACCTTTTTGCCAGGTCACGTTTTCATACGTGCTCCAATTGTCTGGCGACGGCGAGGGCGAAGGCGACGGTCGTTTTTTCGACTGCCCGACTACCATCAGGGCACAGATACACAACACACTCACCGCAACAAGAACGCGTGCTTTCATCACTAATCCTCCTGGGCTACCACCTCGGGTTGAAAGGCAGTCGGCGGAGTATATCACGGGCGCTGCGGAGCGAACTGTAGGGGCGGCCCGCCGTGGCCGCCCGGCGCGGAACTCGCTCTTTTCCAACACAGTCGATCAGGCTTTTGGCAAAGCGTTCGATTCGTCGCCGGGCGGCCACGGAGGGCCGCCCCTACAGTTCGTTCTTTGTGAGACCGATTGCCTTCAAACTGACCCCTGTCTCTTATACACATCTGACGCTGCCGACGATGAGTACAACGTGT
>JBKPPU010000223.1:0-9736 GCA_046733695.1 Acidobacteriota bacterium | reverse complement strand
GCAGCTTGGGCGGACCATTCAAAGAGTGTGTGGCGGCGGCAGAGTTCGACGATCTCTTCGCCTGTCAGGCCTTCGGTAGTTGTGCTCATGATGCTGGGGATGCTATCAGATTACCCACATGAATCAAATAACTGAGCTTTCGCGCGAGCGGATTCAAGCCACCGAGCGCATGATTAGACCATACATTCGCCGCACGCCGATTCTTGAAGTCGACGGCACGGAATTCGGACTCGACTCAATCAAGATCGTTTTCAAACTCGAACTGTTTCAACACGCCGGCTCGTTCAAGGCGCGTGGTGCATTCACGAACATGCTGACGCGCAACGTTCCCGCGGCCGGTGTTGTTGCTGCGTCCGGCGGAAATCATGGAGTCGCTGTAGCGTTTGCGGCGATGAAGCTCCGCAAACCAGCAACGATCTTCGTTCCTTCGGTCGCGTCACAGGCGAAGCTCGATCGTATTCGCAGCTGCGGTGCGGAGTTAATCATCGCTGGTGATCTTTATGCGGATTCGCTCGAAGCCAGCGAATCGTGGACGAGGCAATCGGGCGCGCTGCCGATACACGCGTATGATGCCGTCGAAACCCTTTTGGGCCAGGGCACACTCGGGCTCGAACTCGAGGAGCAGGATCCGAAACTCGATTCTCTGCTCGTCGCTGTCGGTGGTGGAGGACTGATCGGCGGTGTTGCTTCGTGGTATCAGAACAGGGTCAAAGTCGTAGCAGTTGAGCCGACAGAAGCGCCGACTCTTCAGCTTGCGCTCAAAGCGGGCAGACCGGTTGATTCGCCGGCGGGTGGAGTTGCCGCGGATTCGCTCGCGCCGAAACGGGTCGGGCAACGGATGTTTCCGATCGCGCAGAGATTTGTTCAGAGCTCTTTGCTCGTTAGTGACCAAGAAATTCTTGCGGCGCAGAAGCGGTTGTGGGATGCGACGCGAATAATCGCCGAGCCGGGCGGCGCCACCGCCTTCGCCGCTCTCCTCTCCGGTCGCTACAAACCGGAACCTCGTGAACGCGTCGGTGTAATCGTCTGCGGCGGGAACACTGAGAAGGTGGCGATCTGAATCATCCTGTCAATCTTGTTCATCGTGTAATCCTGTTAGACAAGATGGCATGATTTACAGGATTGACAAGATTATTTGGCGTCTAAGACTTCCCTCACCTTTATTGCCAACGCGGCGGGGGTGAATGGTTTTTGTAGAAAATTGATTCCAGCTTCGAGTACGCCATGCTGAACGATGGCATCATCCGTATAACCTGACATGTAGAGCACCGGCATTCCGGGATGCTTCACCAACAGAACTCGCGACATCTCATTCCCACTCATCCCCGGCATCACCACGTCAGTTAACAACAGATCGATCCTGTCGCCATTGATACTGTCGCAAAGCCTGATCGCCGCATCGGCATTCGCCGCCTCGAGCACTCGATAACCAGCCGTCTCGAGCACCTCCCGCGCGAGCGTACGTACCCACTCTGCGTCTTCAACCAGCAGAATAGTCTCACTTCCTCCCGGCATATCGAGCCCATTTGAAGCACGTTTGTACTCCTCAGCCGCTGCCGTCACTCTCGGGAAATAGATCTTGAACGTCGTGCCGCGGCCTTCTTCACTGTAGACCCAGATATTGCCACCTGATTGTTTGACGATGCCATAGACCATCGACAATCCGAGGCCGGTTCCCTTCCCCTGCTCTTTGGTTGTGAAGAACGGCTCGAAGATGTGCTGCCGTGTTTCCTCGTCCATGCCGCAACCTGTGTCGCTGATCGCAAGCATCACGTAATCACCCGGCACAACCGAAACGTGATCCTGTGAATACGACTCATCGAGATACACATTCGCCATCTCGATCGACAACTTTCCACCTTTCGGCATCGCGTCGCGTGCATTCACCACGAGGTTCATGATCACCTGTTCCAGTTGCACCGGATCAGCCTTTATATTCCCGAGCTCACTTTCGGAGGTAACACGCAACTCAACGTCTTCGCCGATCATGCGTCGCAGCATCTTTCCGAGATCGCTGACGACGGTATTCAGATCAAATACTTTCGGCTGCATGACCTGTTTGCGACTGAAAGCCAATAGCTGTCGCGTCAGCGAAGCAGCGCGCTCGCTCGCCCTGATGATCTCCTCCAGATTTCTTCGCAGCGGATCGCCGTCCGGAAGATTTCTCTTCATGATGTCGCTGTAGCCAAGGATTACGGTCAACAGGTTGTTGAAGTCGTGTGAGATTCCGCCGGCCAGCCGGCCTACAGCTTCAAGCTTTTGCGACTGGACGAGCTGCTTTTCAGTGTGGTGTAACGCTTCGAGCGCGTCAGTGCGTTCCTTCTCGGCTACGCTACGCTTGTGAGCATGTGACTGTGAAAGCGATTCAAGCCGGCGATTAGCTTCCTCGAGTTGGCAGGTGCGTTCCTGAACTTTGTGTTCTAGCTCGCGTTGCGAGTTGCTGACCTTCTCTCGCATTGCGTTGAATGCGTTTGCGAGTTGTCCGAGTTCATCGTTCTGATGAATGTTGACGTTGCGTGAATGGTCGCCGCGACTGATCGCAGTCGCGCCGGCGGTGAGCTGATAAATGGGCCGTGTTATGTTTCGGCTCAGGACAAACGTGCCGGCCACTCCCATTACGAAGAGAAAGAGACTAATGACAACCATCCGTCTTACATAGCCACTAACAGGCTTGAGGACCACGTCATCGGGAAATTCGATCAGGATGAGCCACGGCGTGCCGGCAATCGGTCGTGCCAGACCGATGACCTCTTCGTTACCGCGCACGTATGTGAAGATGTCTTCTTTCGCACGTACATCAACCGTTGGCTTCGCGGCGATATTTGCGAAGTCGGTCCAGACATCGCCGTCGTGATTACCCAGATAGAACGCTGCACTCGTCCCAAGCAGTTTCGTAAGTTGCTGTCGTGTCTCGGCGGTTGCAGTGACTTTGCGCCAGCGGACCAGATAGCCGGCGACTTTCCCATCATCATTCTTGACAGCCGTAACCGTCGGAAATCCGACAGTGTCTTTCACTGGACGAATAGGCCCGATCGACTTGAACGGTTCGACTGAGGCTTGTTTGAAGTCGCTGGTTAAATCGCCGAGCGGCGTCCTATCACCTTCCGGCCAAACGAGCACCTGACCGCGTTCTGCGCTCCACAGTTCTACGCGAATACTGTTGGCATCCTGCGGTGCAGTGAACTGTTGCAGTAGTTTCTGGATATCAGCTTGCGATGCCGCTTCGGGAGACTTTATGAACGCGCGAATCGCCGCGTCGTTTGCAACCGTGCTGGTCTTTGTCGAAATGTTGTTCGCCGTCTGTTGCAGCATCGTGGAGAGTTGCTGCGTGACATTCTGTAAACGCTCGCGTCCCACGTCGAGGGCGGTAGCTTTCACGGCACGATACGAGGCCCAATTGCAGGCGATGATAGCGCCCGCCAGCAGCGTTCCGATAAGAAGCGGTAGACGATATTTGAGCGAGATGTTTGAGAGTGAAAACCTGGTACTTCTGAGTCTTGACTCCGATATACCTTGTTCCATTAAGACACCTTTCCGAGATTTGCCAACAAATCGGCTTGGGCGACTAAATGGGCCGTCTTCAATTGGGAGGGGTACTCGCGGATGCGAGTGGGGCGAAACTGACATCGAGAGAATAAAATTACCGAGCGTTACAGGTCAAGGTAAACTTTTGGGCCAGAGAGCGGTATCCATAGATTACACGGATTGTTTAAATAGAATCTGCGTAATCTGTGGATCGTTTTTGCTGTAGAATGTCTTTTTCCCCCTAACTCACCACCGGAGGTATTTGTCATGCATAAGCTCTCACGGCGACTGACAGTTGTCGCTCTTCTCTCTGCAATCTTCTTAACTCCACTCAAAACAACAACCGCTGCTGACTTCAAACGCGAAGTGATCTATCAAATCATCACCGATCGATTTTTCGACGGTAGCAGCACAAACAACAACCCGTCGCAAAGCTCCGGACTCTACGATTCAACCAAAACAAACTGGCGCGCCTACTGGGGTGGCGACCTCGCCGGCATTCAACAGAAGATCTCTTACCTTGCAGGTTTAGGCGTTACTGCAATCTGGATCTCGCCGCCAGTCGACAATCTCAATACAAACATTCCCGATGGCGGTGGTAACCCAACCGCTTCTTATCACGGTTACCAGGCGCGTGACTTCAAACGTATCGAAGAACATTTCGGCAACTCGAGTAACACGTGGACCGAGTTTGACAATCTCGTCACTGCCGCACACCAGAACGGGATCAAAGTGATCATCGATTTCGCCCCGAACCACTCAACTCAAAACAATGCCGGAGAGTATGGCGCGCTTTACGACAACGGTACATTTCTCGGTAACTTCACGAGCGACAGCAATGGTTACTTCCATCACAACGCCAACATCTCTGGCGGCGGCTGGGATGATCGCTACCAGGTGCAGTACTACACGCTCTTCGATCTCGCCGATATCAATCAGGAAAACTCCACGATGGATGGTTATCTGAAAGCCGCTGCGCAACTGTTTCAACAACACGGCGTGGACGGCTTCCGCATCGATGCGGTCAAACATCTGACGTGGGGCTGGCAGTACAGTCTCGCAAACTCGATCTATACCTATGGCGACAGTTTTCTGTTTGGTGAATGGTATCAGGGCAACACGTCCGATCCGCTCTATCGCGACTCGTACAAGTTTGCAAATAAGAGCGGTGTCTCGCTGCTCGACTTTCCGTTGAATACCGCGATTCGAAATGTGTTTGGTTCCAACTCTAACTTCTCCGACATCGATTCGGTTATCTCGACTGAAGGAAGCAACTTTACCTGGAAGGAAGATCTTGTAACCTTCATCGACAATCACGACATGGCGCGCTTTCTCTCGATCAACAATAACAACAATCGCTTGCACGAGGCGCTTGCGTTCGTGCTGACGAGTCGTGGTATTCCGTGCATTTATTACGGAACCGAACAATACCTGCACAACGATACGGGTGGCGGAACCGATCCATACAACCGTCCGATGATGACGAACTTCAGTACGAGCACCACTGCATACCAGCTAGTGAGTTCGCTCTCAACGCTCCGGCGTAACAACACAGCGATCCCATATGGCTCGATGGGCCAACGCTGGATCAATAACGACGTTTACATCTACGAACGAAAGTTTTTTGGCAACGTCGTGCTGATCGCGATCAATAAAAACGAAACCACTGGCTACAGTATTAGTGGATTGAATACGTCGCTTCCGGCAGGCAGCTATTCGGACTATTTGTCTAGTCTCGTTGGCGGATCGTCGATCTCGGTGGGTTCAGGTTCCGGTGGTAACAATCCGGTGACTACCTTCACGTTGCCCGCGCACACTGTTGCTGTGTGGCAGTTCACGGAAGGTGCGTCGACACCTCAAATAGGGTCCATTGGTCCAACGGCTGGACAAGCGGGGGTGAAAACCGTGATAGCCGGCAAAAACTTTGGGTCGACAACCGGAAGCGTCAAGTTCGGCACAACGACCGCGACTATCAATTCGTGGACACCAACACAGATCACGGTCACGACACCGTCAGTTTCGAATGGCAATTACAGCGTTACGGTGACGAATTCGAGTAGCCAGGTTTCGAACGCGATCACGTACACGGTGCTGACGGCCAAATTGATTCCGATCACGTTCACCGTGAATAACGCGTCGCCGACACAAGTGGGCGACTACATCTTCCTCACCGGCAACACTGTCGAACTCAGTAACTGGTCAACGACGTGGGACGCGGCAGTGGGTCCGATGCTGACGCCGAATTATCCAAACTGGTTCCTCGTCGCCTCGGTCCCAGCTGGACAGACCATTCAGTTCAAATTCATCAAAATCGCAGCAAATGGCTCAGTTACGTGGGAAGCCGGCAGCAATCACACCTACACCGTACCCTCGAGCGGCACTGGATTCGTGACCGTCAACTGGCAGTATTAGCCACGGATTAAACAGATCAAAGCCGCGGATAAATCCGTGGCTTTGATCCGCGTCATCTGTGGCTAAAAACTGCTTGACACGTTATCCTCAACGAATTAAAGTTTGTTTGTCTTTGTTTTAGCCGATCAAAGACTCTGTTCCTTCCGATTCCGTCAACCAAATAAAATATTGAGGTATCACTATGTCTTTTCCCCTGCTTTCCGGACTACGCTCCAACGACTTGGCCATCGACCTCGGAACCGCCAACACCCTTGTCTACGCCAAAGGGCGTGGCGTCGTGCTGAGCGAACCGTCCATAGTCGCCATTAATAAGGTGACCAATCAGGTCGAGGCAGTGGGTAAAGACGCAAAGGAGATGCTGGGCCGGACACCCGGAAACATTGTCGCTATCAGACCGATGCGCGACGGCGTGATCGCGAACTTCGAAGTGACTGAGAAGATGCTCCAGCACTTCATCCGCAAAGCTCATAACGGTCGCACATGGGTGAGCCCGCGCGTAGTGATCGGAATCCCCAGTGAGATCACGCAGGTGGAGAGACGTGCTGTCGAAGATTCCGCGTATCGCGCGAAGGCGTCGGAAGTTTATCTCGTCGAGGAAGCAGTCGCGGCCGCGATCGGCGCCGGTCTTCCCATCACCGAGCCGCAGGGAAATATCGTTGTCGATATCGGCGGCGGCACGACGGATATCGCAGTCATCAGTCTGGGCGGCATTGTCTACGCGCGTGCAGTGCGCACAGCCGGCGACGCGATGGACAATGCAGTCGCGGAGTTCGTGAAGCGGAAGTACAACCTGTTGATTGGTGAGCGCACGGCGGAAGAGATCAAGATTCAACTCGGTAGTGCGTTTCCGCTGGATGAGCCTTTGTCGATGGAAGTGCGTGGCCGCAATCTCGTCGAAGGCATTCCGCAGACGATCACAGTTAGTGATGAAGAAGTGCGTCAGGCGTTGGATCCGGCGGTCAGCGCAATCGTCGATGCAGTGCGTGTAGCGCTCGAGCGCACGCCGCCGGAGCTTTCAGCAGACATCATCGATCGCGGCGTGGTTCTCACAGGCGGTGGAGCGCTTCTGGCTAATCTCGATAAACGTTTGAGAACTGAAACCGGTCTGCCCGTCTTCGTCGCTGACGACCCGCTGACTTCGGTCGTGCTTGGCGCTGGCAAGATGCTTTCCGACTTTGCGCTGCTGAAGCGTGTGAAATGGGAAAACACGTTACAGTATTAATCGCGTAAACTGTGGGACGCGCATGTTTGAATCAGACGAGCAGAAAAAACGCGCTGAGCTGATCATCACGTTGCTGGCGAAGCTTTATGTGGTGCTGGAACTGTCCGGCGACAACTGCCCGGTCTGTCACAAATCGCAGACTCATGATACGGAATGTCCGCTTTCACTCGCCTGGTCCCTGCTCACTCAAGAAGAACAACGCGAAGCTCGCACCACCATCCGCACCCTCGCCCTGACGATCGGCACTGAAGAATCCCACGCCGACGAGATGGTTCACTAACGCAATTCCATCTTAAGATCTGACCTCGAGTTGCCAAAATCCCCTTCAAAATCACACTTTGTGATCTTGAAATCATCCATAGATCTCTTTTAAGGTCACAATTTGTGACCTTAAAGATCTAACCTCGCCTAACTAAAATCCTCTTTCAAGATCACAATCTGTGATCTTGAACCTGTCGACTTCAACACTCTCGTTTCCTTAATCGTAAGCTGAAGTACAAAGTACGGAACCCGATTAGGCTTGCGTGTGACTCTCTGCTTCAATGCTTTGGGAGAACGCTTTCGTGAACGTCCTTTACCGACTTCGACGCTCCACACCACAATAGATTTTTTCCCTGATGCTTGCTTCATCGAACCACCTTTCTTTGCGTTAGGCACACTCATCCATAAAAACACACCACTGATTATGAACATGGGTTATACTCTCTACAGTGAGTATGGTCTTACTATCAACGATAGATGTAAATAAGTCAAGTGTTAATTTTCGGTAGTTGTGTGTTTCGCACGTAATGGGGAGCGCAAGACCACGTCCACAACGATTAGCTGAGAAGCTGCTTCATATTCGGCAGCGCCTCGGGCTTTCTCAGTCTGAGATGATCAAGCAAATGGGCGTTGCAGACATGATCCACTACCCCAACATTTCAAAGTATGAGCTCGATAAGAACGAGCCACCGCTGATGATATTGCTCGCCTACGCGAAGCTGGCCCAGATACACCTGGAAGTGATAGTCGATGATGAGATCGATTTGCCACACAAGCTTCCGGGAACGTTCGACTATCAGGCTCGCCTCGCACAAGACCACGAATAGCAAGCCGAGCTACTATCGACAATCGTTAAAGCCTGGAGAAATCTCCACATTTTGCATTTGACTTTTCAGAGGCACGGCGTAAGAATTGGGCTCCCCGGTCCGCCAATCAGGCGCCTTATTAAAGAAGACATTCGCATAGCGCACCTGTAGTTGCGGTGTTCTTCTACATTTACCGTTACGATTTTGCAGTAAAAGGAGACCTCTCATGTTTAGATTTAAGGCCATTCTGGTCTTCGCTCTCGTCGCAACCCTCGCCCTTTTCAGCTCACTGCTCACATCAGGACTTGCAGACGGCGGAGCAAATCACCGCGTTAGAAACTTACACCTCGGTGTTTCCGGCGGAAATGTCAACGACCATAGTAGTGCGTTCTGCTGCAGCGGAACTCTGGGCTCGCTGGTAAGTGACGGCACTAACAAGTACATCCTCAGTAATAATCACGTGCTCGCCCGAGGTGACCAGGCAGTCGCCGGCGAGGATGTGTCACAGCCCGGTCTCATCGACAGTAACTGCGGCATTGCCACCGTCGTTGCCGATTTCACCGGAGCATCGCCACTCGGTTCCAACGTCGATGCAGCAGTCGCACAGTTGAGATCAGGCCAAATGGATTCGACTGGATTCATCGAGGATATCGGCGTTCCAAGCAGTTCGACCGTTAATCCGAGTGTGGGTCTCGGCGTTGCAAAGAGTGGCCGGACAACCGGGTTTACTACCGGAACGATCGGTTCAATCAACACGAGTGTGAGCGTTCAGTATCAGAAAGGATGCAATCAGGGTAAGAAATTCACCGTCTCTTACACCAATCAGGTCGTGATCAATAGCAGCACCTTCAGTGCCGGTGGCGATTCAGGTTCACTGATCGTTACCAATAATGCTTCACACAATCCTGTCGCTCTGCTTTACGCGGGCAGCAGCTCCACCACGATCGGTAATCCGATCAACGAAGTGTTGACGAAACTCGGAACCGCCTTGGGCCGCACCTTCAGCTTCGGCGGTGGCGGCGGCGCAGCACCCACGATTCAGGACGGCAATATGGGTGGCGGTGGACGACGACCATTTACGCCTGGATTGGCAGGACTTATGCAACTTCCACAAGAAGCAGCAGATCGCGCTTCAGCAGTGCTTGAGGTACATCGTGCCAGCTTGATGTTCACTCCGGGCGTCATCGGCGCCGGAGTCGGAGCGTCAGATCGAGCAGATGGCCAGGCGGCGATCGTGATCTACGTCGACAAGGATTCGGCAAACAGACCGAATCTGCCTGACTCACTCGACGGCGTTCCCGTGAACGTTGTTTTGACGGACAAGTTCATCGCTCGCTAAACCGACTTGGGCCATGGATTCTGCGAATCTGTGGCCCAACTTAATTTTTCTGTTTACGATTTCCGGCTCCGTCGTTTAGGATGGGACCGTCTTTGACAATTCAACAACGGCAAAATGCGCGGCTCAACCTCCCACACTAACGAGTGATGAGCATCGCCGTTGAGCATGAAA
>JBKPPU010000222.1:0-13459 GCA_046733695.1 Acidobacteriota bacterium | reverse complement strand
AAAACGGGATGGCGTCCAAGGCCGCTTCCTTCTATGTTGCGTATCTCGCGCCATCGGCATCGATATCTAGCGGACAATATCTTGTGCAACCGGGGCGCAAGCATACAACAACTTGTCAGAAAATACTACCGAATCTATTTCGAAATCTGGACACAAAATGTGTCAGCTTCCCTGTTGATCCACGTCTGCTGACGCCTGTGCGAATCTCTGCTGCCTGCGCGCGATGCGCAAGCAGTGCCAGACCCGCGGCAGCCGTCCATGCAGGACTCTGGATGTCTTCAACCAAACCACCGAAGCGATCTCGTTCGGGATACCCAATTCGCACCGGCGCATCAAAAACCTGTTCTGCGATCTCAGTCATGCCGTGCAACAGCGCACCACCACCAGTCAACACGACACCACTCGAGAGTTGTCGTTCCCAACCTGCGTCTTTGATCTCGTCTGCAACGTGCATCAACACTTCTTCAGCACGCGGCTGGAGAATGTCGCAAAGGATCTGTCGCGACAGTTGGCGTGGTGGACGGCCACCAACCGAAGGCACGTCGACGAGCTCGCCACGTTCCATCTCACTCAAAGAACTACTACACGCACAACCTACCGTTCGCTTGATCTTCTCGGCTTCCGGAATCGGAGTACGGAGACCGAAAGCTATGTCGTTGGTGAAGTGCGAGCCACCGAGCGGGAAAACCGCTGTGTGTTGGACGGCGCCGCGCTGGTAGATAATGAGCCCGGTCGTCTCGGCGCCGACATCCACGAGTGCGGCTCCAAACTCTTTATCATCTTCAGTTAGCGACGCCTCGGCGGCGGCGAGCTGCTCCAGAACCATGTCCGCCACCACTAGTCCGGCGCGGTTCACGGCGTTGATGGCGTTCTGGCGCGCGGTTACGGGACTCGTGACGATGTGAACCTTCACGGCGAGACGCGCACCGATCATTCCGACCGGATCGTTGATGCCATCCTGATCGTCGACGATGAACTCCTGCGGGAGTCGATCCACAATCTCGCGGCCCGCTGGAAGTTGAATCGCGCACGCAGAGTCGATTGCGCGTCGAACATCTTCAGCAACGATTTCACGATCGCGGCCCGAGACAGCGACGATTGCCTGACCGTTGAAGCCGAGGATATGCGAGCCGGCAAGATTGATCGTCACCTCTTCCGCTTCGAGCCCGCTCATGCGTTCCGCTTCCTCGACGGCTTTCTTGATCGCGTCAACTGCCGCATCAGGATTTACGATCACTCCCTTGCGCAGCCCGCGAGCTTCGGCTTCTCCGATGCCAACCACCTCGAGCAAATTCCCTTCACCAGGTTCACCAGCAATACACGTCACCTTACTCGTCCCAATGTCGAGACCGATCGTGTGTTGTGTTCGCTTAGCCATGTCGGGTCGTAATCTGTGTTTACTCGTTCTTACTTTCGGCAACCGTGTGGCTGCCGGTGACTAACCCCACGATCGCTCGTTTCCCCTGTGTGAGATCGATATAGCTGATCAGCGGACCGCGTGACGTCTGTCGCTGAGCGTCAAGGACGGTCAACGCTTTTCCCAACCTTGTATTTTGATCCTGTCCGCCGAGCCGGACTTCGATCTGTGAATCGTCGCCCGCGAGCTGCACGCGCACGTCGCGCAGATCGAGTAGATTCACTTCGCTTACTCGTTCCGAAACTCCCTGCGCGCTCCAGTCACGCTGCAGTTCCAGAAACTTGCGAACGCGTTCCTTGTTTTCTGTCTGCGCCGACTTAGAGTCTTCTTCGTTCCAGCCCCGGAGAAAGAATGCCGGCATCTGATCGGTCGAGGACATTTCGCCGAGAAAAACTGCATCGTCATCGACCCAGATAAAGCGTCCTGCCGCGTTGCGCACCACAGCTTTCGGCTCGCGCTCGGTTATCCGCACGCGAATGCCGTCAGGCAAAACACGCGTGACCACAGCCGTGCGAACCCAGGGCAGACGCTCGAGATGCTTGCTGAGTTCCGGAAGATCTGCGCGCCACACTCCCGTTTCACTCACGTCCCGGCGCACGGTGTTCTTGATCTCCTCAACCGAAGCTCGTGAGACACCTCGTGTCTCGACCGTTCGAACTTGAAAGAAGCTGGCAGACGCAGCCGCGCGATAGCCGACAAAGGCAATCAAGCCGATGATGGCGATGACGCCGATGCGCAACGCGAGTGGGACGTAACCCAGCAGAGACTTGAACCGCGCCCCGACTGATTCGTTACCTGTGCGTTTTGCCGGACGCTGGCCCGCAGCCGATCGGCCCTTGCCAATGCCACTGCGGTTACCGACTTTCTGAGCTACGATTTGCTCCCTCATAGCTCACGCTCCTCCTCTGTGTAATCTGTGGCTGGCTCTGCTCGCCAGAGTTCGACTTCATATTCCAGCTCAATTCCGTGCTCTCGTTTGACGCGTTCGCGAATCTCTTCCGCCAGCGCTAGCGCATCTTCCGCACGTGCGTTCTCGCCCTCAGTCACAATGAAGTTAGCGTGCTTAGGTGAAACCACCGCGCTTCCGCGTCGCTGCCCTTTCATTCCCATCTCGTCGATCATCTTCCCGGTGCCGATCTTGCTTGCCGGCGGGTTTTTGAAAAAACAACCAGCGGATCGCGAACCGTGTGGTTGCGTTGCGAGTCGACGGCTCTTCGCTTCGTCCATCCGCGCCTTGATGAGATTCGGATCGTCGGTATTCAGGCGCAAAGTTGCGCCGAGCAACAGTTCACCTTCGCGAAACGAAGTGTGACGGTAGTTCCATCGAATGCTGTCACCGGGAATTTCCACAACCTTTCCTTCACGAGCGACGCGCACCTTTTCTGTTACCGTCCCGATCTCATGATCGTAAGCACCCGCATTCATCCAGAGTGCTCCACCGACTGTGCCTGGAATGCCACCGAGTCCTTCGATTCCCGACAATCCAGCTCGTGCCACATCGATGCAGAGACGCGGCAACGAATAACCCGCGCTGACAGAAACGAGCTCACCGTCGATGTGGACTTCGCCTTTCATGTTGCTCAAGTTCAAAACCACGTAATGGTGATCACCGTCATCTGCGAGAACGTTGCTGCCCGAGCCCAGTGGTCGCCAGGCGATGTCCGCTTTCTCCAACTCATAAACCAATGCCGCCGCTTGTTCTTCCGTTTCAGGAGTGATCACCCAATCGATCGCACCGCCAACACGCAAACTCGTCAAATCAGCAAAACGCTTCCCACGCTCCGCACGAACTCCCAAACGCGCTGCAATTTCTTCAATAACGCTCATTTCTTACTTCAATTTAGCCCGCGGATAACACGGATGATCCGGATTTCTATCCGTTCGATCCCTGTCCAACTTCCTTGTCTTTCAATAGTCCCAACAATTGCTCACTAACTCGACTAACCGTCCCGGCGCCCAGCGTCAACACGAGATCGCCAGGCTGAACTGTTGCACGCAACGCGTCCGCCGCATTCTCGAGCGGCCCGACATAATTCACATCCTTGTGACCGAATCGTTTGATCGCGGCAGTCAAAGCCTCGGCCGTTACACCTTCGATCGGATCTTCGCTCGCTGCGTAAATGTCCGTAATGAACAGCACGTCAGCGTTATTAAACGAACGCGCAAACTCCTGCATCAGATCGTGAGTTCTCGTATAGCGATGCGGCTGAAATAGAACGACGATTCGCCTGCCGCCGGAGCCCAGCTTGGCGGCCGCGAGGGTGGCCCTGATCTCTGTCGGATGATGTCCATAGTCATCGACGACCAGCACTCCATCGACTTCACCTTTCGTCTGAAACCTGCGACCCGCACCCGTAAAATTGTGCAAGCCTTCAACAATCTTTTCGAACGACACTTCCAACTCAAAACCAACCGCAATCGCAGCGAGCGCGTTGTAAACGTTGTGCAAACCCGGGACGCGCAGGATCATCTCGCCCATCACGTCTGTTCCACGCCAAACTGTGAACGACGATCCGAAGTTGTTGTCATGACGGATCCCATGCGCCGAGACGTCTGCCTGCGCGCTGAAACCGTAAGTCATGCGACGGCGTTCGAGGAGCGGAATGATCGCCTGCACGTTTGGATCATCGAGACACAAGACCGACGATCCGTAGAATGGAACTTTGTTCACAAAACTCGCGAAACAGGCACGCACGTCGTCCATGTCGTGGTAGTAGTCCATGTGCTCGCGATCGATGTTGGTGACGACTGCGATAGTCGGCGTCAACATCAGAAACGAGCGGTCGCTTTCGTCAGCTTCAACCACCATCAAATCGCTCGTGCCTAAGTGAGCATTCGAACCATACGCCCCGACGACACCACCGACAACCATCGTTGGATCGAGTCCCGCATGGCCCAACACGGTGGCCACCATCGACGTGGTAGTTGTCTTTCCGTGTGAACCGGCAACGGCGACTGTATGCGGCTTGAGACGCATCAACTCCGCCAGCATCTCGGCGCGCGGAATCACCGGAATCGAACGCCGGTGCGCTTCGAGAACCTCTGGATTGTCGTCGCGGACCGCAGTCGAACAAACGACGACGTGTGGCTGACCCACGTTTTCAGCGGCGTGACCTTCAAAGATCTCAACACCCAAATGCTGCAGACGATCGGTGACATTGGACCGCTTCAGATCGGAGCCCGAAACGCGAAAGCCGAGATTGACGAGCACCTCGGCGATGCCGGACATGCCGATGCCGCCTATGCCGACGAAGTGAACGTGTTGGATCCTACGAAACATTCTTTTGTGCTTTTTGTGCCTTTTTGTGGCTAAGTTCTTCAATCATGTCGACTGCTGCGGCGGCGGCGTCGCCGTGCGCTAATTTTCTACTTGCTTCCTCCATACGATTTAGAGCTTCTGGCTCATTCACGAGTTTCTCGATCTCGGTAGCCAATCGATCGCCGGTTAAATCCTGCTGCAAAATCATTAGCGCCGCACCGCCGGCTTGTAACGCTTCCGCGTTCTTGCGCTGGTGATCGTCGGACGCATATGGAAACGGAACCATGATCGACGCTTTACCGGCGGCAATCAGTTCGGCGGTTGTCGTCGCGCCGGCGCGACACAGAACTAAATCAGCGTCCGCAAAATCCGCCATTATGTTGTCAATGTAGGTACGAACGTCTCCACGTTCGCCCCAACCTGCCGCGACGTATGCCGCGTTCACTTTTTCAAAATCTGCCGGCCCGGTCTGGTGCTTGATCCGAAGTTCAACCGGAATCGCTTTCAACTTCGGCAACGCAATCACCATCGCTTCGTTGATCGCGCGCGCACCCTGTGAACCACCAAACACCAGCAACGAAAACTTTCCCGGCTCCCGTCGCTTCGGTGGTATTTCAAAAAACTCTCGCCGCACGGGATTCCCGGTCACCTTCGCCTTACCGCGAAAGTAAGGCAGCGCCTGCTCGAACGAAACAGCCGCGCGATCCACAAACCTCGCGAGCACCCGGTTGGTCAAACCCGGCAACGCGTTCGACTCCATCACGAGCGTCGGACGATTCGCGAGGGCTGCGGTCAGAACAACTGGTCCGGAAACATAACCGCCCGCGCCTACAACCACGTCCGGCTGAAACGTTTTCATCAGCCTGTGCGCCGAAACAAAACTCTTCGGCAGCACCGCGAGCCCTTTCATACGCGCGCCGAGACTTACGTTTTTCAGCCCCGCACTTTCAATGAGCGATAACTCAAAACCAGCTTGCGGCACGAGTCGCGTCTCGAGGCCGCGTGCAGTGCCGACGAACTGCACTTTCGAATTCGCATCGCGGCGCATGATTTCCTGGGCTACCGCGATTCCCGGATAAATGTGGCCGCCAGTGCCACCGGCAGCGATCATCACCTTCATTGTCAATTGCCGATTGCCGGTTGCCGATCTAACCGGCCTTCGTATCCCTTGCTCAAATTGGCAATTGGCAATCGAAAATCGGCAATCGATCCGCTTGCGTGCTGCGACACGTTGAGCAGAATGCCGACGGCCGCCAGTGTCGGCACGAGCGACGATCCACCGTACGAAATGAACGGCAGCGGAATTCCCTTTGTCGGCACGAGTGAGAGCACCACACTAATATTAAAGAGCGCCTGGGCAACGATGCTGGTAACAATCCCGAGACTCAGCAACATTCCAAAACGGTCCGGCGCCAGCAACGCCGTGCGCACGCCGCGCCAGAGAAACAGTGCAAACACAGCAATGACGGCCAGGGCGCCGACGAGACCCAGCTCTTCGCCGACAACCGCGAAGATGAAATCCGAGTGCGCGAACGGAAGAAACAGCATCTTTTGTTTGCCCTGAGCGAAACCAAGCCCGTTAGTTCCACCTGAGCCAACCGCGATTAACGACTGGACCACCTGAAATCCCGAGCCTTGCTGATCGGCCCATGGATCGAGAAACGTGATCAGGCGCTTCAACCGCCAGGGTACAAAGATCAGTAAACCTGCTGCGACGACGAGGGCGGGCGCGGCTGCCATTGCAAGGTGAAGCACGCGCGCGCCGGCGGCGTAAATCACAACCGTAAAGATCACCGCGAGCATCATCGCGGTGCCGAAGTCAGGTTCGATCACGATGATCGCCGCGAGCCAGCCGGTCACGATGCCGCACGGAATGAACGTGCGCCAAAAATCGCCCTCCTCACCGGCTCGCTTCTCGAGGAAGTACGCGAGAAAAATGATCAGCGCCAGCTTCGAAACTTCTGACGGCTGCAGAGAGAAACCCGGCAGCTTGATCCAGCGATGCGCGCCATTGGTCGCGCTGAAACCAAATACGCAAACCAGACCGATCGTGCAGGCCAACAACAAACCGTAGACGATGCGACGGTTCTTCAGTAGCTGATAGTTAAACTGCATCGCCAGCAACATCACGATGAAGCCGATGAATACAAAAACGGCCTGCTTCAGCACGTAATAAAACTGGTTACCATTCTCCTTTTGCGCCATGACTGCAGACGCGCTATAGACCATCACCAGGCCGAAGAGCGCGAGCCCGACGGTCGCCGCAAAGAGCCATTTATCTGGAGCGAGTTTCCGAGCCATTTTTCAAGACGTTTCGCGCAAAGGCGCAAAGAGGACGCTAAGTGGCAAACTAACTTTGCGATTCCTTGCGACTTTGCGTGAAACAAACCTCGTCTTTAAATACCCTTCCACGGTGTTCGAAGCTTTCGAACATATCGAAGCTCGCGCATGCGGGCGCGAGTAAAACCACGTCACCTTTTTCAGCGGCGTTGAACGAACGTGCCACTGCGTCTTTCATGTCGGTCGCACGCTCGAACTCGGCGCTGCTTCCCAATTCATTCGCGATTGTGTCAGCGTCTTCGCCGATGAGAACGAGTTTCCTGACTTTCGATCTCACGAGGGATTCAAGCGGCGCATAAGGCGCCTTCTTTCCGCGCCCACCGAGAATCAAAACGACTTGTCCCGGTTCTCCTGCGAATGCTTCGAGAGCTTTCAATGTCGCATCGACGCTCGTGGCTTTCGAGTCGTTGTAAAACTTTACGCCTTTGATCTCGGCAACGAACTCGAGCCGATGCTCAACCGGATCGAACCGTTTCGCGGTCGCGTTCATCGACTCAATTTCCGCGCCCGCTGCGATACCGGCTGCAAAAGCGGCCGCGACGTTCTCGACGTTGTGCAGTCCGCGTAACTTCATCTCATCAACATTCAGCAACAGCCGTTCACCATCCAACCCGCGCGAAACCAACTCACATCCTCGCAAGAACACACCGTTCTCGACTTCTTTCCGAACGCTGAAGTGCAACACGCGCGCGCGCAAACCGCTCGCCCATGATGAAACCATCGGGTCGTCTGCGTTGAGCACCGCGGTATCTTCTGCAGTCTGGTTCATAAAGATCCGGTGCTTCGCGGCGGCGTAATCATTGAACGTCTCGTAACGATCCATGTGATTCGGCGTCACATTGAGCACTACTGCAATCGACGGGCGAAAACTCGTGATCGTCTCCAGTTGAAAGCTCGAGAGCTCTGCGACTGTCCAACCATCGTCGCTCGAAGTCTCAATCATCGAGATCAGCGCTTTTCCGATATTGCCGCCGACCTGCACGGTCAACCCTGCATCGCGCAGCAACTCGCCGATGAGCGAAGTCGTCGTGGTCTTGCCGTTGCTGCCAGTGATCGCAACGATGCGGCCTTTCAAATATCGATATGCGAGCTCAACTTCTCCGATCACTTCCGCGCCGGCTCGCTCGGCGTAACGGATCGGAATGATCGTCGCCGGGACTCCAGGGCTCACAACTACCAGATCGAGTTGATCGAGTAGCCAGCTCGGTGGCTCACCGGGTAACAAACCAACACCGGACTCTTTCAGCGCCAACGCCTCAGGCGTCCACTTCTCCAATGGCTTCTGATCGGTGAGCGCGACGACCGCACCCTGCCCCAGCAGAAACCTCGCGGCTGCGATCCCACTTCGCGCCGCACCAACAATCAAAACTTTCTTCCCCGCTAGTTCCACTATCTAAGTTTCAACGTTGACAGACTCAACAACGCAAACAAAATCGCCAAAATCAAAAACCGAAAGACAATCTTCGGCTCTTTCCAGTCCTGCATCTCAAAGTGGTGATGCAACGGCGTCATCTTGAATAATCGCCGCCCGGTGCCGGTCGTGCGTTTCGTCATCTTGAACACGCTGACCTGCAACATCACCGAAACCGCCTCAATCACAAACACACCGCCCACCATCAACAACATGAACTCCTGTTTGGTGAGCACTGCCACCGTTCCCATCGCGCCGCCAATCGCGAGACTGCCCACGTCGCCCATGAACACCTGCGCGGGTGGCGCGTTGTACCAGAGAAACCCAAGACTCGCGCCGACCATCGCGCCGCAAAAGACAGTTAACTCAGCGGCTTCGGGTCGATGAGTGATATCCAGGTAATTCGCCCAACGCGCATCACTGGCGATATATGTGAAACCAGTCAACGCACCCATCGCGATCACGGTGACGCTGATCGCCAATCCATCCAAACCGTCAGTCAAATTCACCGCATTCGATGATCCCAACAGCACGACTGCGATCAAGACGAGGTAGAGATACGGACCGATGAAGCTCCTCTCCGGAAGAGCCGTCCATTTCAAAAACGGAATGCTGAGATTCCACGAATAACCCGTCCCACCGATCAGCTTCGTTGCCGTGAACAGCACCGCCCAAAGACCGACGGCGACCAGCAATTGCGCCAACAACTTTTGCCGTCCGGTCAATCCGAGACTTCGCTTCTTCGCCATCTTTGAGTAGTCGTCAACAAACCCAATCGCGGCGAAGAGCAGCGTCGCAACCATGGCGGTCCAAACGTAAACGCTCGACAGTCGCGCCCAGAGCAACGTCGAGACCAAAACCGATCCGACTATCAACACGCCGCCCATCGTCGGCGTGCCGCGCTTGACCTGGTGCGCTTGTGGACCTTCTTCGCGAATCTGTTGGCCCACGTTCCATTGCTTCAATGCGTCGATTAGCTTGCCGCCGAAGAAGAGCGATATCAGCAACGCGGTGATCGTCGCGTAAGCGGTGCGAAACGTGACGTACTGAAAGACGTTGAGAGCCTTTACGAGATACCAATCCTTATCCTTGAAGTGGATGTAAAGAAGCTCGTAAAGGAAGTAGTAGATCATCTAAATTGCGAAACCTTTAGACAGGATTTACAGGATTGTTTCAGGATTTACATGTTAATCCTGAAACATCTTGTTCATCCTGTCTAACTAACTCTCATCGCCTCCAGCCAATGGAAACTGCTCACGGAGCGCTTTCACCACCTTGTCAGTGGCAACGCCGCGCGAGCCCTTCACCAAAATCAGATCTCCCTCTTTGACTTCCCTGATCAACTCCGCCGCAACTTCATCAGACGAGTTGAAAAACCGCGCCGCCGCGAGTCCAGCTTCATTCGCTCCCGCGACGATCTCATTCGCCAGCCCACGCACTCCCCACAACACGCCGATCCCATTACGAGCGATCTCTCGTCCAACCTCTCTGTGCAACGACGCCTCATCAGGTCCGAGCTCGAGCATCTCTCCAGCGATAACAACCAGTCGATTGCGATTCTGCCCACCTTCCACCATCGTCCGCACCATGTTCAGCAACGAACGGGGATTCGAGTTGTACGAATCGTCGATCACCGTAAAACCCGCCGCAAAGTCGAGCACTTCGCCGCGCATCTTCGGCGGCACCGCACTCTTAAGAGCCTTCGCAATCTCTTCCGGCGTGATCGAAAACGCCGTGCCAACTGCTGACGCCGCCAGGGCATTACTCAGATTGTGACGACCACTCATCGCGAGTGTCGCCCGCGCTTCACCTAACGGCGTTCGCAATCGAAATCCGATTCTGCCGAGCGAACTCGTGTCAATCTCCGTTGCCGTGATGTCAGCAGCGTTATCGATACCAAACGTTAGTGTGCGACCGCGATGCTTGTCGCGCATCTTCATCACCAGCTCGTCGTCAGCATTGAGAATCGCAGTACCTTCCGGCTTCAGTCCCTCGATCAGTTCCGCTTTAGCTGCGGCAATGTTTTCAATCGTGCCGAGGTACTCGAGATGGACCGGCGCCACCATCAATTCCACAGCAACATCCGGCGGTGTGATCTGGCAGAGTCGCTGAATCTCGTGTGTGGGCGATGACATGCCCATTTCCAAAACTGCGAGATCGAATTGATCCGGTGAACGATCTTCAGTGACCATTCTCAAAACCGACAACGGCAATCCCAAACCGTTGTTATAATTTCGCTCGCTCTTCAAAACACGGTGACCGGCACTGTTGAGAATGTGCGCCGTCAACTCTTTCGCCGTCGTCTTCCCCGCACTGCCAGTGATCGCGACGACCGGTTTTCTCCACGAGGTGTAGATACGATGTGCGAGCAGTTGCAACGCGGCAATCGCGTCCTCAACCAACAGCAAACGATCCTTCACACTCTCGAGATATGAATCGCCGCTGACGTGATCTGTTCGTGCAACTGCAGCGATTGCGCCACGCTCGAACGCGCCACCAATAAAGCGATGAGCATCGACGAACTCGCCGTTAAATCCGGCGCGGGCGTAGTCCTTTTGCGAGAGCGCAAAAAACAGTTCGCCCGCGCCTACCGAACGCGAGTCGATGGAATAATCTCTTATCTGTTTGTCAAATATCTCTGCGCTGATGCTCGTCGCATTCGCGCCCATCAAAGCTGCTGCCTCACCAACCTTCACGTGATTACGGCCTCTTCCTGCTCCATCGTTTCGTGCTGCGAAGGCGTGTTTTCAACCGGTTCGAGCAGGCATTCAACCAGTCGTGAAAGCGAGCTCTGGTTCATCGAAACGTTTGCCAAAACTTCGGCAAAGCTTCCAACACGACTGGGGGCAGAACGTGCGTCACCATTCGAGCCATCTGTTGGGGGATGATGTGGCGCCCGGAGGGATGAACGCTGGCTGCGCATTCGTCTTCTGCAGTCAGCAATGCCGTAGTTTACGTCATCTTCGAGAGTTTCTTCATCTATGGTCGGGATATTCATTCGGGTGTTTACTGCAACCTCCCAAAATCAACATAGACAAGCTGGCCCGTACTTATCTCGGTGCCCGCTGAGGGATTTTGTTTCAAAACTCTTCCTTCACCACGTGCTTCGACTTGAAGTCCAAGTTGAGCGCAAGTGCGGGCGACATCGCGCACGCTACGACCGCGCAGATCAGGCATTAGCATCGCCTTCTTCGTCGCTGCAGCGTAGACAACTTCACCGCCTCGTCCCCCGTTGCTATCCACGGTCGGCATTGTGGCTTTCCGCTGCTCCTCCGATTGTGCCTGTTCTTCCTGAAGTTTCGCGGCGCGTTCGGGATTGGTGTTGTCCTGTGCGATCAAATCGGGCGTCGACGTCGTCTCGATGTCAGGCATGACATTGAGCGTGGGCAGAACCTGTTCAGCGACGTCACGAAAGACGGGCGCGGCGACGTCGCCGCCGTGATACGCACCCGCGGGTTCATCGATCACTACGATGATGACGACTTGCGGATTGCTTACCGGCGCGAAACCAACAAACGATCCGACAAACTTCGTCGACGAGTAAGCCTTCGTCTTCGGGTCGATCTTCTGCGCTGTTCCGGTTTTGCCTGCGGCTGAATAGCCATCGAGTTGAGCTTTCTTCGCGGTTCCGTTCAGCGTCACACCTTCCAGCATGCCGCGCAACGCGATCGCAGTCTCGGCACTGATGACTCTTCGCTGTTCGGGCTGAGCGCGATAGACGACATTGCCGCCCGCATCGCGAACTTCGCGGATCAGGTGTGGAGCAATCCTGACGCCGTCGTTTGCAAGTGCACCAAACGCTGCGACCATTTGTACCGGCGTCACACCAACTTCCTGACCGATTGCGATCGAACCGATCGACGACGGCTGCCAGCGCTCAACCTTTCGCAGGATGCCGTTCGTTTCACCGGGAAGCTCGATACCGGTTTTTGATCCAAAGCCAAAACTCTTGATGTAGTCGTACATCGTGGGATCGCCGACTCGCATTCCCAGCTTGATCGCGGCGACGTTGCTCGACTTCGCGAGCGCTTCGGGAATCGTCAACGATCCGAATGGCTTGTGATCGTGGACCACGCGACCGGCAACAGTGATCGCGCCCATCTGGCAGTCGATGTGATCGTTAATATTGACGAGCTTCTTCTCCAACGCTGCGGAGAAAGCGACGACCTTGAAAGTCGAACCGGGTTCGTAAATATTCTGCAGCGCCCAGTTCGATCTCGTTTCGGGCTTAGCCTCTGAAACTTTGTTTGGATCAAAAGTCGGCGCGTTCGCAAGCGCGAGGATCTCGCCGCTGCGCGGGTCCAGCACGATCACCGTTCCCGACTTCGCATGCGAACGCTGCACTGCGGCTTGTAATGCTTGTTCTGCCTGATACTGGATCGTCTGATCGATCGTCAGGACTACGGACTGGCCGGGCTTTGAAGCGATCTCATAACTCTCGTACGCTTTACCATTGGCGTCTTTTTCAACCAGGAGGTGTCCTGCTTCACCTGAGATCTTCGCGTTGTAAAACTGTTCGACACCACCGAGACCTTTGCCATCTAGTCCGACGTATCCAAGTACATGCGCGGCAAGTGAGCCATTCGGGTAGTAGCGCTTCGGCTCGAGTTGCGTTTGTAAACCGGGAAGGTTCAACTCGACGATCTTGTTTGCGAAGTCTACATCCAAACGTCGCGCAATCCAGATGAATCGTTTCTTTGCGGCAGCAGCGTCGTGAAACTCTTTCGCGAGGTCTGCTTGTTTCAGACCCAGTGATTTCGCGATCTGTTGCGCGTTCCGATCAAGCGTTGCGACATCGAGACCATCGGGATCGAGAAAGAGAGAAACAGTCTGCACACTGCGGGCGAGCTGGCGCTCCTGTCGATCGAGGAGTTCGCCACGCTGCGGACTGGTTTCAATTTCGTTCTGCTGTTGCTGACGCGCGCGGTTGGCCAGACTTTCGTACTGCGAGAACTGCAGGTAAACCAGGCGAGCAGAAATCACCAGCATCCAGAAACCAATAAAAGCCGCGACAAAAAGCACGCGGCCTGGT
>JBKPPU010000221.1:0-18001 GCA_046733695.1 Acidobacteriota bacterium | reverse complement strand
GGTAAGGCTGGTACCGATTTCGTAAAACTGAACGATGGATGATGGATCTCCATTGAAGACAAAACCTCTGGAGCCTTCGAGTGCGTTGACTCCGAGTTGTGCTGCGGCCGCAAGGAAGTTGGTCGGCAATCTACTCGAGATATCAAAGAGTGTGCGTGCAAACCCGTCGGGAAGAGATGTCTCCTCCGTGGGGTATTCGATCTTCGCAGATCGGCGCGTGGAAATATGGCAGTTGAATAAAAGAACCGTGCCGTCGTCAGTGCCGAGTGACATGATTTGGCGGCCAATCTCATTCGGATCGCCATCACTGGATTCACCGTCGGTAAGATGCAGGACTGTGGGGGGAAATCCGCGCGGATGTTCGAGCAGCCAGCCTCTCAGAATCTCCTGCACGCGAGTCAGTGCTTCGCACATCGGCGTCTTTCCGTCGGCAGCGGGATGAATCCACACCGGGTAACGAACCGGAATTTCCACCCAGCCGCCCCCGCCGTCTGAAACTCTCTTGTAGCTGCTCTTGACTTGCAGTGGGTAGTCGGCGACTTGCGCAATCGGAACGATGGGGCGTCCGCCGAGTTCACCGGAAAAACACGAGCCGACGCTGCGTCCATAACCGATTACGGACACGTGATAGTAATTCCTGACTTCTTCTGTCTTGGTGCAACGGATTACGAGGTCGTGCAGCGTGTGGTTAACGACTTCGGCAACGAAATCGGACTTTTTGCGTGCCGAATCGCCGCTGAACGGATCGCCCATCGAGCCGGACTGATCGATCAGAAGAATGATACAGGTGGGGTTTGCGCGGGTAATCTGGGCCGAATACATCGGGCCTATTCTATTAAAGACTGGCGCGACTCCAAAGTGCGGAGAATGCCCAAATAGATAACCAGGGATAAAACGGTCGTCGCCTCGCCCAGAATATCTGAGATGATGGCAGCCAGTACTTGTAACGGCAAGAAATTGAAGCCGTTGAATGCAAGGCAGGCGACCAGGATAGTCAGCGGAGCACTGGCGACGGCGAGCATCACGCTCATCATAAATGTGGCCCCGAGAATATTCCATTTATAACCTTTGGTCATCGCGTAGCTGCGTTTCAGTATTTCCGTTGGCGAGCCACCCTCGATGACGGCGATCGGGTTCACCAGTTCATACGCAAGAAACAGGACGATTCCCGGAATAATTAACAATACAAGGCCGACACTGACCAGAAACCACACCATGACGGTGCAAAGCAAAACTTTGATGACCTTACTTACAGCGAAGCGATACGATTCGTTGATTCCGGGAGCGATGCCGGTCCGCATCACTTTCATCAGTGCATAGATCAGTGCCGGAGCAATCAGAACATTGCAGAAGATCTGCAGTGCAAACGTACCGAGGCCTAACTGCCAATTGCCGCGTGTCTCGCCGATGCTCAGGAGCTTGAAGATTTCAAATGGAGTAACGATGACGAGGACGAGCTTGGTAATGAGCCAGAAGTTTTTTGAAAAGATCGTAACTGTTGACCCAAGCGCCTCGAAGACACCGTCAAACGGTTTGATTGCGTTTATTAGAAGAGGACTACTTCTCGGAAACTCAGGGTAATACGGGCGGGGACTTTCGGAATAAATAGCAGAGGGACTCAACTCGAGACCGCAAGCCTTGCAGATCTCGTTCGAGAGAACGTTGACAACTCCACAGCGAGTACATTTAACGTTGGTCATGAGGCCTCCCACGCGAGGCGAGTCGCACGAGGGAATCTACCATAGAAGCGCTGGAAAGTGGTGCAGTTTTGCATTGAGGCACTCCAAGGAGGCGCCCATACCAACCCGCCGTCGAAACAAATCGATCATCTTTTACATTATGAGTGTGATGTCGATCTCCCGCATTTTCCTTGACTACTTGCGGGAATTGCATTTAAGTTCGCGATTGTTTGCTCATTAGCTCATCTGAATGATCTGCCCAGGGTCATGACTAATATGACCCCTTCCGGTTACCCGCAAAGGAGTCCCCCATGTCCGAGAAAGAAACCACGGTCGCTGTAAATCTAACCTCCTCAACTAACGACAAGCCTTCGGGAAATGGGAACAAGCCTGCCGAGACCGAGGTTCGCCTTGGAGTAATTCCCCCGCGAGAGAGTGAGAGCGTGCAGAAAGCGAAAGTGATACTGCGGGGCGGCGATGCAGACCCACAAGAACTATTGAATCTCGCAAAACAGTTGAAGAACGAAACACGATTCGGCTATGCGCGCCGTTTGTTGGCGCGTGCCCGTGTGCATACAGCACTGACGGCCGATGAATTGCGCGAAAAGATCTTCCAGGAGTCCGCGCTCTGCACTTACAAAGATGAAGATCTACCAGCAGAGCAGAGGTTCGATCGCGCAATCCAGATTTTGCAGACAATTGCGGATTTCGAAACAACTCAAAACCAGGAAACTCTTGGCCTGATTGGAGCGATATACAAACGCAAGTGGGAATTCGATAATCTGCGACAGAACCTGGAGCGCTCTCTTTATTACTATCTCCGAGGTTATGAACAAGGCGTCACTAAAGATCAGGGATATACGGGCATCAATGCGGCGTTCGTTCTTGATCGCCTCGCATATCTGGAAGAGCTCGAAGCACAAGAAGCCGGGCGAACGTCTCTGGTCGCTAAAGAGCACCGCGACAAGGCGGATGAAATTCGGACCGCAATCGTCAACGAGGTCGCTCCGTTAGTTAAAGATTCAAACCATGAATGGGTTGCGAGCAAATGGTGGTACTACGCGACCGTGGCTGAAGCGCATTTTGGTCTGCAACAGTACGACGAGGCGGTTCAATGGATAAAAGAGGGACAGGTTGCGGCAAGTCCTGTGTATGAGTGGGAGTTGGAGACTTGTGCGCGTCAGCTCGGTTCGCTGGCTCGTCTACAGTCGACCGAAGATCGTCCTGAACCGCGTGCGGCTCTTAAAGAAGCATTTGGAGATGACGCCGTACCGCGTACTGCCTTTACCGGAAAGATTGGCTTGGCACTATCGGGCGGAGGATTTCGGGCGTCGCTTTATCACCTGGGAGTACTAGCTCGGCTGGCTGAACTCGACGTGTTGCGCAACGTCGAGGTGTTGTCATGTGTCTCTGGCGGAGCGATTGTTGGCGCTTATTATTATCTAAAAGTACGCCAGCTAATGCATACGAAAACCAATTCTGAGATCAAGCGTGAAGATTACATTCGCCTGGTCCATGAGATGATCGACGAGTTCTCTGCAGGGGTGCGAAAGAATATTCGCACGCGGGTAGCGGTGAATCCATTAAAAAACTTTCGCATGTTCTGGAGTGAAGATTACTCGCGGACCGCCCGCGCGGCCGAATTGTACGAGAAACATCTGTATGCCCAGGTGAAGGATGGTCAGGAAGGTGGAAAGCGATGGTTGAATGATTTGACCATCGCGCCGCTCATTACGAAGACATCAGGAAAAAGGGAACAAGATTTTTCGTTTGTCCCCAAGTACCACAACTGGAGACGGGACGCCAAGGTGCCGATCCTCGTGCTTAATGCTGCCACCTTGAACACAGGTCATACCTGGCAATTCACCGCAACTTGGATGGGAGAAGCACCGGGCGGAATTGATACTGAAATTGATGGTAACGAGAGACTGCGTCGCATGTACTATCCTGACGCGCCGGAAAAGCACAAGCAAGTCAGACTTGGGCATGCTGTAGGTGCCTCGGCAGCAGTTCCGGGAGTGTTTGAACCGCTTACGATGGATTTGCTCTATCCACAGCGCATCGTCCGTTTGGCGGATGGGGGAGTTTGCGATAACCAGGGAGTTGCCACGCTGCTTGAACAGGATTGCAAGGTAGTTCTCGTTAGCGATGCGAGTGGCCAAATGGAATCGCAACCAGCCTCGAGTCGGGGAGTACTGGGCGTGTTACTCCGTACGAATGATGTTTTTCAAGCACGGATTCGAGAAGCGCAATACACCAATCTGAAGGGACGGCGCAGATCAAATCTCCTGCGTGGTTTCATGTTTGTTCACTTGAAAGGCGATCTCGATGTCGATCCGGTGGATTGGCTTGAATGTCTTGATCCTTACGACGCTTCCGATGACGCAAGACCATCTTACCGTCGTGGCCCGCTCACGAAATATGGCATAGCGAAAGATATTCAGCGAAGTCTCTCCGCGCTAAGGACGGATCTCGATTCTTTTTCGGAAGCTGAAGCTTACGCGTTGATGACGAGCGGATATCGGATGACGGCGCACCAGTTCAAAATCGATAAATGCGTCGAAGGATTTCCGGAGCCAGCTGAGAATGAAAAATGGAAATTCCTTGGAATCGAAGAATACATGAGGGGTGAAGGAAATGGATATAAGTATCTGAAGCAACTGCTTTCGGCGGGAAATAGCCTCGCCTTCAAAGTTTGGCAATTTGATCCTCTTTTGAAATGGGTTGCGCGCGTTTCTTTCTTCCTGATAATTGCAGCTATCGTTGCGGCAATCTATTTCTGGTGGAATAGCGTGCTGCCCGATCCTGTGGTGCAGCGAGGAACCGGTTTCCTGGATACGTTAGCGATCAGTCTTAAAACGTTGACGCCGAAGAAAGTAGTAACCTGGCTGGTTTGGCTAATCGGTACGTCAGTCGTCTTGTATTTGCTGGCCAGACTACTCACAGTGTTGTTTGGAGTTTTTGCAGCTGAGAATGTGATGCGCTTAGTGCGTTGGAAAGATACTCTGCGACGAGTGGCGATAGCGACTTTCATCAGCACTTTCGGTTGTGCGGCAGCGTTCATCCATCTTTACATTTTCGACAAGCGCTTTTTGAGTCTCAGCACGCTTGAGAAGATAAAACAAAAGAACGGCTAGCAAAGCTTTGCGCCAAAAATCAGAAAACGCTATTGGATACGGTCAGAACCACCTCGCGGTAGCGGGTGGGTACGCCGTAGGCTCCAATCGAATAGGGCTTCGCACCCACCCGCTACCGCGAGGTGGTTCTGACCCTGTCCAAGGCAGTTACTAAACTTTTACGGAGGATCTATGTCTCTTTGGGGTCACCTGGAAAATCGATTCAACACGCAACGACCGCGAAAACTGCTCGCACTCGATGGCGGCGGAATTCGCGGTGTCATGACGCTTCAAGTCCTGATCAAAATGGAAGACCTGCTTCGTGAGAAGAGCGGGCAGGGAGAAAACTTTCGGCTCTGTAACTACTTCGATTACATCGGCGGTACGAGCACGGGCGCAATCATCGCTGCCGGACTGGCCATCGGTAAGTCTGCGCGTTTCCTTTCTGATTTTTATCAGAAGGTTGGACCGGCGATGTTCGAGAAAGCTTTCATTCTGCAACGGCTGAAACATCTTTATAAAAGTGAGCCGCTCACGGAAAAGCTGAAGGAAGTGTTTGGCGCCGACACCACACTCAGTTCCGACAAGCTCAAGTGTCTGTTGCTGGTCGTTACACGCAACGTCACTACTGATTCTCCATGGCCCATTAGCAGCAATCCATACGCGAAGTACAACGACCGCAATCGACCTGACGATAACAGGAAGATTCCTCTCTGGCAGTTAGTGCGCGCCAGCACCGCCGCGCCCGTGTTCTTCCCGCCCGAGGTTGTTGAATGGGATCCGAATGATGCGTCCAGGGCTTTTCTGTTTGAGGACGGTGGTCTCACACCTTACAACAATCCTGCTTTTCTGATTGCTCGCATGGCTACGCATCCTGCTTACCGGCTCAACTGGCCCACCGGCGAACAGAATCTGCTGGTCATGTCAGTCGGTACCGGATCTGCGGCGACGGTCGATGCCGATATGAACAGTGGCGGTAAAAACGCCTTCTCGAATCTCGTCAGTTTCCCCGGCGCGCTCATGTACGGTTCGGCAGTCGATCAGGACATCAACTGCCGCATCATTGGTCGTTGTATACACGGCGGTGAGTTTGATAAGGAGCTCGGACGTTGCGACACCGAGATCGATCGTGAAGTTGGTGATCTTGTTTATCGCGACGACCCGATTCCTGACGATCTTGGTCGCCAGTTCATCTACGCCCGTTACAATGCCGAACTTTCGAAAAAATGGCTCCAGAAGCGTGGCCTTGGAGACGTTGATCCAGCGAAGGTTTCCCAACTCGATTCAATTAAGGCCATCCCCGATTTGATCCGAGTGGGCGAGGCACTGGCGAAAGAAGTAAAGATCGAACACTTCTGTCTCGATCGCTTCAAGGATTTTTATTAGGCGGCTTCAAGAACAGGAGCCTACAGCGTCAAAGTTTTATTAGACGGCTTCAAGAACAGAACCTACAGCGCCAAAGGCGCGGAATATGATAGCCAGGGGCAAGCGCGAAGCGCGTCGCCCCTGGATCAATTCCCCTAGTGCGTGCAAGGCCTGAAAGGCCGAAATAACCACCGAAGTATTTCGCCCTTTCAGGGCTGAACGCGAATTCTATTTTGTTACCAGGGGCGACGCGCTTCGCGCTTGCCCCTGGCTATCATATTCCGCGCCTTCGGCGCTTGGAACAAACGACCTTCGGCGCTTGGAAAAAGCGACCTTCGGCTTGGAACACGGGACAAGGAGCAGATATGCGAGCCTTTATCATTCGACCCTTCGGCACGAAGAACGACATCAATTTCGACGAGGTCGAAAAACAGCTGATTGATCCTGCCCTCAATCGATTGGACATCACTGGTCGTACGACGATGGAGATTCGCTGGCAGGGAAACATTCGTCTCGATATGTTTCAAAGGCTCTTGACCGCCGACGTCGTCATCGCCGATATCTCGATTCAAAACGCGAACGTCTACTACGAACTGGGCGTGCGCCATGCATTGCGTGGCAAGCACACCTTCATCATTCGTGCCAGTGGCGCTGGGTTGATGACCGAGGAAGTTCCTTTTGATTTAAAAACCGATCGTTACCTCACCTACGACGGAAAAAACCCAGCAGCCAGTGTTGACGATCTGTTCTTAGGTCTTAAACAAACCATCAACGCCAAGCAGCAAGATAGTCCGGTGTTCCAGATGCTCCCTGATCTTGTAGAGCAAGAGCGCGCTCGATTTCTTCCTATTCCCCTCGACTATCGCGAGGAGGTCGAACGCGCTATGGAGAAGAAAGAACTCGGCGATTTGGAATTACTCGCTGCAGAGACTCGTGGGTTTGAATGGGAAATTGAAGGACTGCGTTTAGTTGGTCGTGCCCAATTCGCTCGCAAGGCGTTTGAAGGTGCGGGTGCAACATGGGAGGCCGTCCGCAGAGAGGCTCCATTCGACGAGGAGGCCAACACTCTCCTTGGGACCATCTATCAACGCCTGGGTGACTTAGTAAGTTCTGATCAAGCTTTGAAACGAGTCCTTGGGCGCAAACAGCTGGAAAAAGAAGCCCGAGCGGAGGTGCGTTCCTTGGTCGGACGCAACGCAAAGGCGAGGTGGACCGACGAATGGAAAAAAGAAGGTTCGCTCGCGGAACGGCAGCGGGAGGCGCTAAGGTCCCCCTATCTTGGTGATTCACTTGAAGCCTATGAAGCAGCCTTTATGGAGGATCTCAACCATTTCTACTCGGGACTTAATGCGCTGGCAATGCTCACGATCCAGACCAGGTTAGCAGACTTGTTGCCCGAGGTGTGGGCTGAACGTTTCGATGATGAGGCGGACGCAGCGCGCGAGTTGGATTTCCGCAAAAAGCAAATCCAAAAGCTGTCAGCCTCAGTAGACCTGTCCTTAAAGTCGACGGCAGAGCGCAATAAAAGGGAGGACCTTACCGATATCTGGGTCGAGATCAGTCTGGCCGACGTCTGCTTTCTAACTTCGAACAAGCCAGGAAGGGTCTCAAACCTTTACCGCGAGGCGCTGGCAGATGCAAAAGATTTTGAAGTCGATGCTGTCCGGCGCCAAATTACTCTCTATAAGGACCTCGGCTTGCTATTAGAAAATGTAGACGCGGTATTGAATGTTCTGGATGGAACAGCAGCAACAGTTCCACTTCCGACAGAGTCTGCGCCACGACGCGTTCTTCTTTTTACTGGTCACATGATCGACGCTCCCAATCGCGCGGACCCGAGATTTCCCCCGAATAAGGTTGATGTTGCAAGGGAAAAGATCACCGAAGCTATCACCTTAGAGCAGGAGATTTCAGGTGGCATTGCGTACGGCGTGGCCGGATGCGCCAGTGGGGGCGATATTCTTTTTCATCAGGTTTGCGAAGCGATGGGCATCCCCACACGCATCTTTCTCGCAATTCCTCGGGAGCTTTATGTTCGAGCATCCGTTGCCCCCGCTGGCCCGGAGTGGGTCGAGGAGTTTAATCGTCTGGTGAGGTCGCATCCGGTGCGAGTGTTGTCCGATTCAGAGGAGTTGCCGCGCTGGCTTCAAGACAAGCCTGATTACAATATCTGGCAGCGCAACAATCTTTGGAATCTGCACAATGCATTGGCCGCGGCAGGAGGTGAAAACGTGACGTTAATCGCTCTTTGGAACGGCGCGACTGGTGATGGCCCAGGTGGCACTGCTGATATGGTCGGGAAAGCGCAGGAGCGCGGGGCAAAGACAATCATTCTCGACACGAAAAAGATCTTTGCTGAGTAAACAATTGCACACGAACCTTCGCGATTTAGAGGTCTGCTGATATGGACATCTTTATTAGTTGGTCAAAAGAACGGAGTAGGGGGGTAGCAGAAGCTCTGAAGAAATGGATTCCCCACTTCGTTCAATCGGCCAAACCATGGCTATCTGCCTCGGACATTGCCGCTGGCGAGAGATGGAGCCTTAGCGTCGCCGGGCAATTGGAAAAGTCACAGATTGGGATCTTTTGTTTGACTCCTGAGAATCTCTACACGCCCTGGATGTTATTCGAGGCGGGAGCAATATCAAAGAAGGTCAACGGGGCTATTGTTTGCCCGTATCTATTCGAAGTTTCCGAGGCCGAGATTCCTGACCCGTACCGGCAGTTTCAAGTCACTACGACTGAGAAAGACGCCACGCGAAACCTTATTAAGGCCATTAACAGTCAACTAGGCGAGAATGCCGTTGATGATGAGGTTCTTGAAAATACTTTCAAAAGGTTTTGGCCGGAGCTTAAGAAGGCGTTCGAGAAGATCCCTCCGCTTGAAGTGGAGAGCAGCACCATCCGAGAAGCCACATTACGACGTTCCTCTTTGGAGACATTTAGGGAAATCGCACGTGGTGGTGGTGAATACGTAGTTAAACGCAAAAGAGATTAATTCTGAGCGAGTCTGTTGGCCAAAGATATGTTGGCACAATTAACGGACAGGTAAGATGGTCCCAAAGAACACGGGAGGGGAGTAGCAATCATGGGTAACGATCAGAAAGACGATGCAGTACGTAAACATGTGCTGTACTTGTTGCGTGGTGGCGACGCACACCTGTCAGTCGAAGACTTCGTGGGTAGCTTTCCGGCAGATTTGTGCAATCGAAAGATTGACGGGCTGCCTTATACAGCATGGCAGGTTCTCGAGCACATGCGGATCGCACAATGGGACATACTCGAGTTCGCTCGTGATGCCAGTCATGTATCGCCGGAGTTTCCGAAAGGCTACTGGCCCGAACCGAAAGAGCCGGGCACGACTGCGCTGTGGCAAAAATCGATCGAGGCGTTTCGCAACGACCTGAAGCAGATGGAAGCAATATTGGAGGATCCGTCCACCGACCTGTACGCGAAGATACCTCACGGCGACGGCCAAACGATCCTGCGTCAAGCACTGCTGATTGCGGACCACAACGCGTACCATCTCGGCGTACTCGCCGTGATCGCTCGAATCGTCAAAACTGGTTCGTGAACTTCAAACTAAGACAGGCAGCGATCGTTCGATAGCGTCAAAGGCCGATCCGAGCAACTCCTCGCCGGCGAGATACACCATCCGGAAATACCCCGCACGCGGATCGCTGCCAAAACCCGAACCGTGCACCACCAACACATTGGATTTTTCCAGCAAGTCGAGTACAAACTGCTCGTCCAATCGATCACCCATGTCCTCGACCTTGATCATCAAATAGAACGCGGCCTCGGGAAGCGAACAGCTCAGTCCATCGATACGAGCAACACGTTTGGCAGCCAAATCACGACGCTTACGAATCTCTTCTTTGAACTCGTCAATCGATCGTCGATCACCTTGCAGCGCCGGCTTAATCGCGTATTGAGCGGGCGTTGGCGAACAGAGCCGGCCACCGGCAAGTTTTATAACTGCATCCATCAACTCACGCGCACGCGCTGCGGGCGTGAGACGCATCCAGCCGACGCGCCAACCTGAAAGCATATGTGTTTTCGACAAGCTCTCGAGCACTGCCACGGTTGCACCTGAGCCGGCACCAAGCACTGAAGCAGACGTCGGTGATTCTTCAAAACAGAGATCTCTATAAACCTCGTCGCTAATCACCAGGAGATCGTGTGCTGCCGCGGGTTCGAGTAGTCGCCGCGTTGTTTCGTCGGGTGTGATGGCTCCGGTCGGGTTACTGGGATTGATAAGAATGATCGTTTTCGTTCGTTCGTTGATCAGCGACCTGATCTCATCCACCGAAGGCTGCCAGTCAGTTTTCTGATCGAGATAATAGTAACGAGCACGCGCCCCAAGTTTGTTGATAATGGCGGCGTAGATTGGATAACCAGGGCCGGGAAGTATCACTTCGTCACCCGGATTAAGCAAAGCGGTGAGCAGAAGATCGGCTCCTTCAGAAGCGCCGGACGTGATTACCACGTCTTGTGGAGAAGTCTCTGTGCCGAGTGCGGTTGCGTATTCGGCGACGACCTCGCGCGCCGAACGCAATCCCGCAGAGTGGGAATAGCCGGTGAAGTCGTCGCGAGTTGCGCGTTCCACGGCGTCAATAATCTCTGCCGGAGGTTTGAACCCGAAGGCCTGCGGGTCGCCGATATTCAAGTGAATGATCTTGCGGCCCCGTCGCTCCAAAGCCTCCGCGGCGTTAACTACATTCCGAATCGCATAATGAAAATTGGCTGCACGTTCCGATGGAAGGATCATGCCGCGTATTAAGCCACAAAAAGGCACATAAAGCACATAAGGAGCAAGCAAAGATGTCTCTCTTTTTCATTATGTGCTTTTTGTGCCTTTTTGTGGCTGATCAAATGCGTGGCTCAGGTCATCAATTAAGTCGTCGACGTCTTCGATTCCAACCGAAATCCGCACGAGATCCGAAGGCGGCGCCAGCCGGTCTCTTAATGCAGCGGGAATGCTGGCGTGTGACATTCGACACGGCAAACTGATCGTGGAACCGACCGAACCGAAGCTCACGGCGACTTTGAACAGTCTTGTCGACTCCACGATTGCCGTCGAAAGGTTCTCATCGCCAGTCGTGAAGCACACGACGGCGCCATTGCCGTCGGCTTGCTGACGATGAACTTCGTGTCCTGGATGAGTTGCGAGTCCCGGATAAAAAACTTGGGTGGTTTCAGCGCGTGTCTGGAGGAAGTGCGCAATCTTCTCAGCGGAATTGTTTTGCCGTTCGACTCGTAGTGCAAGCGTTTTCAATCCGCGCAACAGCAGCCACGACTCAAACGGACTGAGACCGGCGCCTTCTGCGTTTTGTTGAAACGAGAACTGTTTGTGCAGTGCCGGATCGTTTGTGATCAAAGCGCCGGCTGTCACATCGCTGTGACCGCACAGAAACTTCGTCGCCGAATGAACCACCACATCAGCGCCGAGGTTTAGCGGGCGTTGGAACACTGGCGACAACATCGAATTGTCGACAGCTAAATAAGCGCCGGCATCTTTTGCTATCGAACTGAGCTTGCGGATGTCAGTGATGCGAAATAGCGGATTGCTCGGCGTCTCAATCAGGATCAAACGTGTTCGATCGGTGACAGCCCGCCGAACTTCAGTTTCGTTAGTCGTGTCAACGTAGTTAACGGAAATGTTCAAGCGCGCCGTAACCTGGTCCAACAGTCTCACGGTTCCGCCATACAGATCGTCACCGGCGATGATCTCTTCGCCAGGTCGAACAATTCGGGTTAACGAGGTGAGGGCAGCCATTCCGCTCGCGAAGGCGCAGGCGTGGGCGCCGTCTTCGAGATCCGCGACTTGTTGTTCGAGCAGTGTGCGCGTCGGGTTTCCACTGCGAGTGTAGTCGAATTCGCCAAACTCCGTGGCGGTTGGCTGTTCGAAAGTGGCGGTCTGATAAATTGGCGGAACCATTGCGCCATAAGCGTCATTGCCTCGACCGAGCTGAACGCAGCGAGTAGATGGTTTCATGCTACACACTCCTGTTCTACCTCAGCCGCATTGATCAAATCGCGACGAAGATCGAAGAGATCGCTCATGACTGCTTCAGTTGTGGGCCAGCGTCCCGCTCCACGACCGCTAACTGCCCATGACTTTCCAAGCTGAGAGTGGATCAGTAAACAATTTTCGACACCATTGATGGATGCGAGCGGATGATCGAGCGGCAAGTCGACGGGAGAAACACTCGCGGCGAAGCCTGTTGACGTGCGGCGGCACTCGGCGACAAGCCGCGTTACGAGTCCATTGTTTCTGCCTTCTCTAATCTGCTTTGGGTTCAGACTTTCGATGCCACGCTTCTCGATTGACGTCAATGGGAGATCGATACCGAAAGCCGCACGAGCGAGCAATATTAACTTCTGCGCTGCGTCAGTGCCGTCGAGATCGAGCTTCGGGTCGCGTTCGGCGTAGCCCTTCGCCTGCGCTGCAACGACGGCCTCCGAAAAATCGCTGCCATTCGCGACCTCATCGAGAATAAAGTTTGTGGTGCCGTTTAATACGCCGCGGATTGAGTGCAACGGCGAAAGGCGTCGAGCACGGTTGATCGTTTCGAGAGCAGGCGTGACGCCGCCGACCGCAGCGCTGTAACGAAGCGTCGCATTGTTCGATGCGAGTCTTTGTAATCTCGTGAGGTCGTCGGCGAGTAAGGCTTTGTTCGCTGTCACTACGCTTCGGCCGAGACGCAGAGCTTCTGAAATTAGCGTCCGAGCTGGTTCGATTCCTCCGAGCAATTCGATTACGACATCTACAGGCTCTTCGATCAACGCCTCGACATGTTCTGTTAAAACTTTGGCCGGCACACTACTGTCAAGATTCCGCGTGCCGACAGCGAGTACACTGAATAATTCCGGGAGTGCTGTGAGACGCTCATAAACTCCACCGCCAACCGTTCCGCAGCCGAGTAGAGCAACGCGCAACGGTCTAGTCGGACGTTCGGACAGCGCAACCGAATCGGCGTATGGACCAACCTCAGTTACTCGACATGATCCAATACTCGAAACGCTGAATCGCAGTCGCTGCTGTTCTGCAAACTCGATAGCTTTCCGTTGCACTACTGCGCCGCCGACTCGTGCGGCAGTCGCATAACTCACGCGCGAATAGCGCGCCGGTAATGATCCGGAGTGGGAATTGGGATCGCTCGTGTAGAGCCCGTCGACATCCTTTATGAGTCGACAGGTTCCACCGAGTCGTTGAGCGAGAAAGAGTGCAGTTAGATCGGAACCGCCACGACCCAGCAACGTTGTTTTGTTAGATCGATTTCTACCGATAAAGCCGGGCAAAACCAGGATACCTTTCGCCACTTCGTTAAGAATGCTGCCTGTATTAACGGATACCAGGTTCGCATCGAGAATCGGTCCGTCAGTCCTGAGTCCGGCGGTTTCGGCGTCCAGCACTGTCGCTGGAATTCCCGATCGATTCAGTGCGAGGCCGAGTAATACCGATGAGGTCGCTTCTCCTGTTGCAAGTAGTGTAGCTACCAACTCGTCGTCTGGCTGCTCGCACACCGAGTGCGCGCGCTCTGTTAACTCGTCAGTCGTGTTACCAAACGCGGAAACAACTGCCACCACCTGAAAACCATCGCGCCACCAGCGATAGATCTCGTGAACGGCCGCCGGCAAATCGGTTTCGTTGCGCAGAACAGAGCTGCCAAATTTTAAAACGATGATGCGGTTTTCATTTTTCATTGGGCTGCTCCTTTCGTCTGCGCGAGCGCCTGCGAGAGGTCGCGAATGATATCGCTCGGATCTTCAAGCCCGACAGACAGACGTACGAGGCCGTCTGTTATGCCTGCGGCCTGCCGTTGTGCTGCGGGAACGTCGGCGTGCGTCATCGACGCGGGATGCGTGATCAGTGTTTCTGCAGACCCGAGGTTTTCAGCGAGTGCACAGAGTCTCACGTTGTTCATGAGACAAATGCCGGCTTCAACTCCACCGTCAACCTCGAAAGCAATGAGCGCACCACCGGCGGTTTGCTGCTTGCGTGCCAGTTCGAATTGAGGAAACGAATCGAGACCCGGATAAAGGAGTTTCGTCACGCGCGGGTGTGTTTCGAGAAAACACGCAATCCTCAAAGCGTTATCAGAATGCTGGGCCATACGCAGCCCAACTGTTTTCACGCCCTGGAGTGTCAGCCATGCCGGAAAGGGAGACTGAATTGCGCCGATTGCGTTGCGTGTGAACGAGAAGCTTTCGTGCAGTTCGGTATCACTCGTGATCAAAGCGCCGCCGACAGTTGCGTTATGGCCTTCGATGAACTTCGTCGTCGAGTGAAGAACCACGTCGGCGTGCAGTTCAAGTGGACGTTGCAGAGCAGGCGTGAGCAACGTGTTATCGACAACCAGAAGTGCGCCTGCTTCGTGCGCGATTTTTGCGGCGAGTTCGATGTCGGTGAGTTGGAGCGTCGGATTGGCAGGTGATTCGATGAAGACAAAGCGAGTAGGTTTTGCTGTGACTGCCTCTCGTAGAGCCTGCTCGTCTGAAGTGTCAACAAACTCTGCTGTGACTCCAAAAGGAGCGAGCACCTGATTGAACAGCCGTACTGTTCCTCCATAGACGGCTTGCGAAACAACGACCCTGTCGCCCGCGCGCAACAACGCCAGACAGAGTGCGGTCGTGGCGGCGAGTCCCGTTGCGTAACACGTACAGTGCTCGGCGCCTTCTAACGCTGCGAGACGACGCTCGAGTGCCGACACGGTTGGATTCGCCGACCTGCTGTAGGTAAACCCCTTGTCTTTGCCGACAGCTTCCTGGCGATAAGTTGTAGTTTGGTAAATCGGAGTCAGTAGCGCACCCGTTGTTGGATCGGCGACTGCCCCGGCGTGTAGAGCGAGAGTGTCGAAGCTTTGTACTTCGGACAATTGTGCGACTGCGGTTCCCATATAGCCCTCCTTCGGACGAATGTTTCGTGACGAAGCGAAGGCTGAAAACTGGACCAGGCGGGCGGGAAATGAAAAACCCCGCGCCTCAGAGTGCGCGGGGTTCCGATGAAAGCTGGAAAATCCTCCACGGCTCTTTAGCAGTTTTTAACGTGGAGCAAGTTGCCTTAAATCGCCACGAACAATATTTCAAAGATAACTTGAGTGTCCTTATCTCACACCGAATGCAGGTGTGTCAAACCCGTATCCACAGATTACGCAGATTCTTTAAAACTAATCTGTGGATAGTTTGAACGCGGCCATCTCGTGATCGTTGCGAACGAGCAGGACGTTGCCGACTAATACCGGATGGTTCCACGTCTTGCCTTGCAGAGCAGGGAAGTGAGCCAGTTCGGTGAACTGGTCGGCGGTAGCTTTTGCGAGAGCGAGTTCGCCCTGCTCGGATAAGACAAGCAACACGTCCTCTTCCGGCAACAAGACGAGCTGCCCGTAACCGTATCGTTTACCTCGCCATTTGAGTTTGCCGTCATCGAGGTTTACACAAACGAGCGAGCTGCCGTCGAAGCCAAACGCGTGTCCTTTATGGACCACGAAATCGTTGAACCATGGATTTATATCTTCGGTGGTCCAGCGCTCCTGTGTAGTCCATCCACCTGATGCCTGCCCGACTGCGAGCCGTCGCAAACCGCTGCTTTCACTGACGCTAATCAGCAGATCGCCGTTTGACGCGACAGCGGGTTGAACGATCGGCACGCCTTCCCACGCGTGCTCCCAGAGCAACTTGCCGTCAGCCACCGAGACACTCAGCATGCCGGTCGATCGCAGCAACACGATCTGTTGAATTCCGTTGATGGTCATTAACTGTGGAGAGCTGTAGCCGGTTCCGCCCGCGGGTCCGAGCCAACGAGTCTTGCCACTCGCGAGATCATAAGCAATGAGATTGCCTGCCGCGGCGACGACCACGAGATCGTTCACGACCAACGGTGAGCCCGCAATACCCCAGCCGGGAACTTTCGCTGCCGTGTCATTCACAGAGTTCCGTGCCCAAACGACATCACCAGTCGCGCCATCGAGCGCGTTGACGATTCCCGTTGCGCCTTGAGCGTAGACGCGGCCGTTGTTGAGAGTCGGGGTTGCCCTTGGACCAGGACCCGCATTCGATTCGTAGAATCGTGCGTTGTCGCTGTGTCGCCAGATGGGCTTGCCAGTGTTTAAGTCGTAACAGGAAACGATCTCCTCGTCACCACGCTGTTCCTGCGTGTAAAAGCGTCCATTTTGCACTGCGAAAGACGACCATGCGGGTCCAATCGGTCGGCGCCAAAGCTCGACTGGTGGTGACGCCGCCCAATCAGTCTTGATCCGTACTCCGTGAACGGTGCCATCGCGCTGAGGTCCACGAAAACCTGACCAGCCGCTCTCGGTGCTTGTGGTTGCGGAAGCGTTTGAAGCTACCGGGGCTTCATTCGCCTGTGCTAGGAGTGCCTGCTCCGGAGTTTTGGACCAGCGCCAGTGCAGATCGTTATTGAACTCGGCAGTGAGACCACCAGTTCGAACCACCATAAACACGCCGCAGCAAACCAGCACCATTGGCACGAATGCCAGACGTCGCTTTGCGCCAGCGAAGCTACGCGAGATTGTGGCCCACAAAACCAGTCCCATACTGAAGACTGGGATCGCGAGGACGTAGAGCAGCATGCCCATCGCGCCGCCCGCAATCGATTCGTGTACGACGCGCTTTGTTCCGATCAGCGCGAGCACGATCAGCACCAGGGCTGCGATTCGCTCGAACCATGGCGCCCGACTAAACACCAGCCACCAGATAAGAATCGCTAATCCTCCAATCACCCCGGCGAGCAGCGGGACGATGGGGGCCTGAGGGAAGATCACAGGGACAACAAACCAACCTACCCATTGCAAGACCACAACGATCAAGCCGGGCCACACGCGAAGCGGTTTTCGCGGAGTTGCTAACGCAGTTTCTATTGTCGACATATCAGGCTGACCTTACGCAGAGATTGGGTTATGACAAGAGACGCCCGAAACGGGCGACAAGCGATCGTGCTATGCTCGATTGTACGTCCTGAAATTCTCAACAGTTCACTAAGTTTTTGAAGTATAGTTGGCTTTCGCGTGCCTCTTCCTGTCGCACATGGGTTGGTCGGTGCTGGTGTAGTTGCTGCACTTCTTCCTTCCGCTCAACCGGGCCGTTGGAAGTGGGTGGCTTTCGGTGCGCTTCTCGGTGTTGCTCCTGACTTTGATTATGCACTGAACTGGTTGCGCGTCGGGCGCGGTGGCTGGCATCACGGCTTCACCCATTCCATTCCATTCGCACTCGTGGTCGGCCTCCTGACGATCATCGTATTGAAGCAATGGAACGTCCGCAGCTTTCTCATCGTCAGCGGCGCCTATGTGTCTCACACGCTACTCGATTTCATGTTAACCGAGTCTCGTGGGGTGGCGCTGTGGTGGCCCTTCACGAATTATCGATACAAGCTCCGACTCCCCAATCCAATCGACTATACCTGGAGCGACGATTCATTTGCACAGGCTGCTATCGACCTGTTGAGGATCAGTCTTATCGAGCTGCTGATCTTTGCACCCACTCTGTTGATTGTGATTGCAGTAAGACGAAAAACCAGCACCTAACTTGGACAAGGTCAGAACCACCACGCGGTAGCGGGTGGGTACGTCGTAGACATGCTGGAATGGAAAACGCTGCGCGGCACCCACCCGCTACCGCGTAGTGGTTCTGACCTTGTCCAAGCAGCGTCCGCCCTCAAAACAGTTCGCCCTCAAAACATGTCACTGCTCAGTGAAAATGTCCGGCGGGTGCTCAGTGAAAATGTCCGCTCGATGTGGCCAGGCCGCGCGCCCTTGACGCGGCGGGCTATGAATGCCCGCGCCGACCGGAGGAGGAAGAACAAAAGCTCCTCCGTTCGTC
>JBKPPU010000220.1:0-8192 GCA_046733695.1 Acidobacteriota bacterium | reverse complement strand
AAGTTTCGCTATCCGGACGGCTACTTTGCACTCGAAGCCCAAATTGAAGGCACTTTGCCGCCGCAAGTCGCCGCAAACGATCCTTTCGCTCCGAAGATAATCTCGCAGGCAAGTAAGGAATCGAAAGTTGATCCCGAAGTATCTCCATCGCCGAGTCCCGGGGCGAGTCCGGCAGCGAGTCCTTCAGCAAGTCCCAGCGCTTCTGCGTCGCCATCTGGAGCGATCGCTCAGGCGAGTCCTTCTCCTTCACTGAATCCGGACGAAGCACAGAAACAGCTCGACAAAACGGCCGCGGAAAACGGTCTGCCTTTGCCAACGGAGAACGAGATCAACAAGCGGGTTCTGAAAGACTTCGCAATTTACGCGAACGATCTAAAAGAGCAGGGCAAGCTTGATTTCAACAAACCATTCGAACTCGTTATTACAGCCAAGCTGGACGAGCATGGCAAACTCAAGGATCTCAACTTTATTAAAGCGGAAGGCGACGAGCACCTGGTGGAGCTTTTTGGCAAACTGGTGGCGGCGCTGAACGATAGCGGGTTTCTTATCTATCTTCAGCCGATCACAAAGGACAATCCGAATGCGACTGTAAAGATCACGGTCAAGCAGGGTGAGAAGGAGGTCGTAGCCTCAATTGAATCAGAAACGACGTCATCGGAACGAGCTGAGTCGCTAGCCAAAGTTTTGAACACGGCGCTTTATTTTGGAGCTGGTTCGCGCGCTGGTCACGATGAAGAAATCCTGATGAAGAATACGAGCGCGTCTCCCGACGGCAAGCGAGTGGTAGTTAACTTTTCAATGCCGCGGCAGAGTGTCGTCGAGATGCTGCAGAAAAATATTAAGCCGGGCGTCTAATGTGGAGTGCGGCGACCTGGCGCCGCTTTTGTTATCGATAGTGCGTGATCGTGGCCAAAGCGGCGCCAAGCCGCCGCACTCCAAAGAGGCGCTCTTTGCGACAGTGTTAACAGTAAATTAGAATTAAGCCATATGAGTTTCGATAAATTTTTAACTAAGGTCTTCGGCAGCAGCAACCAGCGGTTCTTGAAGACAATTCAGCCGATGGTCGACAAGATCAACTCTCTCGAGTCGCAAACGAAGGCGTTGACCGACGATCAACTGCGCGCACGTACTGGTGAGTTCAAAGAACGTGTGCAGCGCGCGATTGAGGGCATCACTGACAAAGAGGAACGCAAGCGACGCGAGCAGGAAGTTCTCAACGACATCCTGCCCGAGGCTTTTGCCGTCGTTCGAGAAGCGAGTGTGCGCACGACCGGCATGCGTCACTTCGACGTGCAGATGATCGGCGGAATTGTTTTGCACCAGGGCAAGATTGCTGAGATGCGCACGGGCGAGGGAAAAACACTCGTCGCCACTCTGCCATCTTACCTGAATGCACTCACTGGCCGCGGTGGCGTTCACGTTGTCACAGTAAACGACTACCTCGCTTCACGCGACGCCGAGTGGATGGGCCAGATTCATCGCTTCCTCGGTCTCGAAGTCGGTTGTATTCAGAACGACATGGACGACTTCGAGCGACAGGCCGCTTACGCCGCTGATATCACCTACGGCACCAACAACGAGTTTGGCTTCGATTACCTTCGCGACAACATGAAGTTTGACCTCGCCACTTGTGTACAGCGTGGTCATTACTTCGCGGTCGTCGACGAGGTCGACTCGATTCTCATCGACGAAGCGCGAACGCCGTTGATCATTTCCGGACCATCCGACGAAGCCACAGACAAGTACAAGCAAGCCGACGCGGTCATTCCGCACCTGAAAAAAGGTGAGGAAATCGAAGGAAAGAAAACCGGCGATTATGTCGTCGATGAAAAAGCACACACGGCAGTGTTGACGGAAGAGGGCGTTGAGAAGTCGGAGCGTCTGCTGGGTGTTGGAAATCTTTACGATCCGGGGAATATGGAATTGCTCCACTGCGTCGAGCAGGCTTTGAAAGCACACACGCTTTATAAGTTGGACCACCAGTATGTGGTCCAGGATGGCGAGGTAATCATCGTCGACGACTTCACTGGCCGTTTGATGAAGGGTCGTCGCTGGTCCGACGGCTTGCACCAGGCAGTCGAAGCCAAAGAAGGCGTCGAGATCGAGAAAGAGAACCAGACACTCGCGACCATCACGCTGCAAAACTACTTCCGTCTCTACGAGAAACTGTCGGGCATGACCGGTACTGCCGAAACTGAAGCAGCCGAGTTTGCCTCGACGTACAAGCTCGACGTCATCGTTATCCCAACGCACATGCCGATGGTACGCATCGACAATTCGGACGTGATCTATCGCACGTTGCCGGAGAAGTGGGATGCGGTGATCGAAGAGATAAAAGATTGTTACGACCGCGGTCAGCCGACTCTCGTTGGTACAGTCTCCGTCGAAAACTCCGAACTCATCGCGCGCCGGCTGCTGAAAGAAAAGGTTCCGCACAACGTGCTGAACGCGAAGTACCACGAGCGCGAGGCGGAAATCGTTGCCCAGGCGGGTCGCAAAGGGGCAGTGACGATCGCGACCAACATGGCTGGTCGTGGTACCGATATTCTGCTCGGCGGCAATCCTGACTTCATGGCTCGCGAGTTTTTGAAGGAGAGCGAAGTCGACCCGGACGAGGCCACGGACGAGCAGTGGAATAACGCCTTTGCACGTGCGAAGCAGATCGTCGAAGACGAGCACAAAGAAGTGGTGACGCTCGGCGGTTTGCACATCGTAGGTACCGAACGTCACGAGTCGCGCCGCATTGACAATCAGCTTCGTGGTCGCGCGGGCCGCCAGGGCGATCCTGGATCTTCACGATTCTTCCTGTCTCTGGAAGACGATCTGATGCGCATCTTTGCCGGCGACAAGGTGAAGGCGCTGATGCAACGTCTCGGCATGGAAAAGGGTGTCGCAATCGAGTCAGGGATGGTTTCGAAGCGAATCGCCGCCGCACAGAAGTCAGTCGAAGGTCGTAACTTCGAAGCTCGCAAACACCTGCTCGAGTACGACGACGTAATGAACAAACAGCGCGAGACGATTTATGGTCTCCGTCGTCAACTGATGGAGGACCCCGATCAGCGCGAGTACCTGATGGGCGATCCACCGACCTCGGGAGTTGCTTATGACCTGTTGTCTGACATCACGAGGCAGTATCTGAATCCCGACGTTTCTCCGGACGATTGGGACATCGAGAACTACAAGCTCCAGATCAAGACCATCTACGATCTAGACGCGGACAGTGAGGGAATCAACATTCCCAACATGACTTCACCGGAAGTCGTCGACGCGATTTGGGAACGTCTCAAACTTAAGTATCAAACTAAGGAAGAGCAGATCGGTCCGGAAGCGATGCGCACCTACGAGCGCATCATTATGCTCAACATCATCGATGCACAGTGGAAAGACCACCTGTTGTCGTTGGACCACTTGAAGCAAGGCATTGGGCTAGTTGGTTACGGCCAGAAGGATCCGCTCGTTGAATACAAGAAACAGAGTTTTGACTTGTTTCAGGAGATGCTCGATCGCATCGATACCGCAACGATCAGATCGTTGTTCAACTTGCAGGTTGTTTCCGAGCAGGCGGCGGAGAGCTTACAGCAGCGACGCGCGCGACGGCCTGCAGCCTTGCGGTTCACAGGACCCAATCAGGGCGCGGCTCCGGCGGGCGAGGAAGAGGGCAAAATAAAAACAGTCGTCAGAGATCAGCCCAAGGTCGGACGCAATGAACCCTGCCCATGTGGCTCCGGGAAGAAGTATAAAAAGTGCCACGGCATTAATGCCTAACAGAATAGAATAGGTCCTATAGGTCCAATAGGGCCTATAGGATTCTTGTCTTGACCGCGGAAATCACATCCACCAATCCAGTCGTTGAGGCCATTATCAGTGGCAAAGCTCCGCAACCAGCTCGTCTCGCAGCCGCGCGCGGGATGTTGCCGCTGCCGCAGAATGATCTGCTCGAAGTTCTTGTCGCTCTCACGAGTAGTGACGACGCGCAGATTGCCGCTGCCGCTAAAGAAACGTTGAAAGGCGAAAGCCCGGAAGATCTCCTGGTCGCAGCCTCCGGGCAAGACACAGCGCCGACCGTTTTGGATTATCTGGCAACACTGCCCGACGCGAAGCCGGAACTTCATGAGGCGACGATCCTCAACACGCGCACACCAGACCAGGCGCTCGCGAAATTAGCCGCAACTACTCCACACAGCTCACTTCTCGAGCTAATCACGATCAACCAGCAGCGACTCGTTCGTTGTCCTGAGATCATTGATGCGATTCTCGCGAATCCCGCATGCGGCAGTGAAGCCGAAAGACGTGCGCGGGAAACTCGTAAAGAGTTTTTTGAAAAAGAGCGTGGTGCACGCCAGATCGCAGACGAGCTCCGCGCGCGCGGTGAAACTGCCGCGGCTGAGTTTTTCGAAACGGCTGAGTTAACGACCGCTGCGGGTGAGTTGAGTCTTGACGATGCGTGGCTGATTGCTCAGCACATCGAAGTTTCAGACGCCGATTTGGACGATGCGTGGCTGCCGGCCGAACGTTATGAAGAATTGATCTCGGAAACGGCCGCCGAAGCCGCAGCTAATGTCCAGCGCGTTCTCGAGAATGAGCGGCTCGAGAAGGGCGAGGTCAAGGCTGAGCGAGTCTCGCTGATCCGTCGCATCATGTTTATGAACACGAAGGATCGGATGAAGCTCGCGATGAAGGGCGATCGCGAAGCACGCAGCATTTTGATCCGAGATTCAAACAAGGTCGTCTGCTCAGCCGTAGTTAACAATCCACGAATTACCGAGCAGGAGATCGAGAACATCGCGGCTATGAGAACCGTGTCAGATGAGGTTCTTCGTCTGATTTCGATGAACCGGACCTGGGCGCGTTCCTATCCAATCATTCACAACCTCGCCCGAAATCCTCGCACGCCAATTCCGACGGTAATGAACATCCTGAACCGGATCCGAACCAAGGATCTTCTGAACCTCACCCAGAATCGAAATGTTTCGGAAGCCGTGAGGCGTCAGGCTTACCGGCTGGGACAAGCAAGAACAGGCGAGTAAAACCTTTCAGAACCGTTCGAGTGAGATTTCTAACCCGCCCGCCCGGATCTGTCACGAGAATTTTACGAAATCGTCGAGATTGTGCTTGACAGGTCACAGGTTAATCGTATAATTTCGCACACTACGAATTGCAAGGGTTGTTGGATTGGTTGGAGAGCTTGCTCTTTTGAGTTGGATGGTGCGTTCTGATTATTAAATTGGAATTGTTATCTATACCCGCACAACGCGCCGCCGGTCGAATCGTCGAGTAGTTGGACGATTTTCATGCTTACAGCCACCCTGTTTTTACCCGAACCTGCCCTTTACGCTTTTGCCCCGTCCGGTTCCCTAACGAACTGGCGGGGCGCCCTCTTTTAGAGTCAGCTTCAGTTTACCGCGAGGATTTTTCGAGGACTTCGACCTGGTTCGATTCCGCGGGAACGGCTTCAATGGGACGTTCCTGGCCGCTCATACGTTGGAAGAGTTGTTCGTACTGGTCTACCACCCGCTCCCAGTCATAATGAGTTTGCACTCGTTGCTGCGCACGATGGCGGTAAGCCTGGACCAGCGATCCGTCACGCAAAACGCGTTGTAATTTTTCAGCGAGATCAAATTCATCGATGTACGGGACTCCTGCCTCGCCCACCACTTCCATGTTTTCAGGCGTTGCCAGCGTCAACACACAGTTTCCGTAGCCCATCGCCTCGAGTAATGCCGGATGAGTGCCACCGACTTCCGTCGCGTGAACATAACAGTAGGCATTCTGCTGGAGTGCGCGATAGTCCTGCCCAAAAACGAAACCGGTGAAGATGATTCTCTTGTCCCCACGCGCCCGAGCTTTCAGATTGTTGATGTAATGCTCCGCGTACGGAGCGTCACCTACCACGAGGAGCCGGTAAGCGGTTCGAGTTTTCTTGAATGCCTCGATTACGAGATGCGCATTGTTCTCTGGCTCGAGCCGCGAGACATACAACACATAACGATTCGGTTCCACTCGCCATTTGCGCACTGCGTCGCGATCCGGCCGGCGTTCCACCTCGCTTCCATAAGCGATCATGGTCGAAGGCGCATTGTGTCTGGCCAGGTAATAATCCTGAATCACCTGGGCGTCGGTAACGATCTCGTTGGGTAATAACGTCGACAGATACTCAGCAAAGCGATAATAACGACGTCCCAGCGAACCCCATTTTTTACGTTTGTGCTCGAGCCCGTCGACATTGATTGCGACGGGAGTACCGGTTAGCCGCAGAATCGGGCTGAACGGAGCGTTGGCGCAGTTGCAAATCAGAGCTGCGTCAAAGCGACCTGAAATTGCGTGAACTGCTGAGAGAAAAGTGTGAATGACGGTGTCGAAGTATTTATGCCGGATCGTCGGCAGAACCTTCAGTTTGACGCCGTGATATTTCAACTGTCTCGGTGAAACATAGTGTGCGCGGCAATACACCGTGACATCATGGCCGCGTAGGACCAGCCGTCTCGCAAGATGTTCCGCAAAGGTTTCAAAGCCGCCGTAGCTGGCCGGAATACCTCTGGTTCCGAGAATCGCAATACGCATTGGCCTAAGATTTTAACGTGGCGGACCGCGCTACGTCCTGGTAAATCTGCAAGGTTTGGCGAGCCGTCTCTTGCCAGGTGAATGTACTGGCCCGTTCCGCGCCTTTTTGACTCAACTCTGCGCGAAGCGTCGAATCGTTCAACAGTCTCCTGATGGCGCCTGCTATCGCGTCAACATCGAATGGATCTACTGTCAAACCCGCGTCGCCGACAACTTCCGGCAAGCTGGTTCGATTACCAACAACGACTGGAGTCCCACATTTCATAGCCTCCAGCGGTGGCAATCCGAATCCTTCAAAGTAAGACGGATAAACGAAGCAAAGAGCCGATGAATATAGTGCCGGAAGATCTGATTCCGGCACGTATCCTGTCAAAATCACCGAATCTTTCACGCCCGCCTGGTCCAAGGCGCGCAACGTTTCATCATAAAGCCATGCGCACTTTCCGACGAGCACTAATTTAGGCAGCTTATCTGCTGAATAGTCTCCTCGCAATTGTGCGTAAGCTTTGATCAGCCGTGCCAGATTCTTGCGAGGTTGAATAGAACCAACTGACAGAATGTAATCGCCTTCTATCCCATAATTGTGTCGCACTCGTTGCAGTTCCCTTTTGTCATTCACCGTGCAAAAGTGATCCGGAGCAGCTAACGGGATGGCGTCGATCCGGTCGGGTTCGATGCCGTAAGTCGCAATGATGTCGCTGCGCGTATGTTCCGAGAGCGAAAGGATCCGTGCGGCGCGACGGGCAGAATGCCGCACTGTTAATCGCAACTGGGTGCGACTTCTGCGTTTGAATGTCTGTGGGACGTGTTCGAACGACAGATCGTGAATGCTCACGACGAAAGGGCACGGGCAAAAGGGCGGAGCTGTAAACTGCACGTGCAACAAATCAACCGGGTGTTTGCGTAATTCAGCACTCAACGTTAAGGGAATTCTGATTAACGGTGTATGAGGAAGAGTAGAGCGAACTTTGAAGTTGGGCCAACGATTACTGAACCGGTCGCGTGCTTCGTTGGTGGTGACGTAGATCGTGTAATTGTTTGTGCTATCGATCTGCGCCAGCGCTTCGATCAGATTGACAGCGTAACTTTCGTTGCCTCCGAGCTTCGCCCCAACGGTGTGAGCATCGATGGCGATCCGGATCACAGGAGGATTTGCAGGATTTACAAGAGCTGCTTTCAATCCTGTAAATCCTGTCAAATCTTATCAATCCTGTCTATTTCTTTCCGGCAGCGGAGGCTTGGGCATCATCGCCATGGCCTCGCGTATCGCGCTCGCGAATACGTGCGGCTTTGCCTCGCAGTCCGCGCAGGTAGTAAAGCTTGGCTCGTCGGACGCGGCCCCTCTTCACGAGATCGATGTGGTCGATGATCGTTGCGTGCAGTGGGAAGATTCTTTCAACGCCGACGCCAAAGCTCGTCTTTCTGACGGTGATGGTTTCGCGTGCACCGCCGTGTTTACGGGCGATCACAACGCCCTCGAAAGCCTGCAGTCGCTCTTTGGTCTCAGATTCCTTAATCCGGACGTGAACACGAACGGTGTCGCCTGGCTGAAACTGTGGAATATTATTACGCAGTTGCGTCTGTTCAATTTTATCCAATCGATTCATTTCTCGATGCTCCTTACAAAATCC
>JBKPPU010000219.1:0-2877 GCA_046733695.1 Acidobacteriota bacterium | reverse complement strand
CCTCAGGAGGGTGGCTGAAAAGATCAGGGTCGAAGTTCGCCCCTGGCGACCGGACATGGATGAAAAGCAGCAGTATGTGCAAGCCATCGCAGTAAAGCTACTGAACGAGGACTTGGGAGGTTACGACGGCGTAGATTCGCTAGTCGATGAGTTAATCGCGACCACCTCGACCGAAACTGTTGAGAAGATTTTGTACATTGTGGCGCCGTACTGGGTCGACGCGGAGGCGGCTGGCCGCCTGCCATCGGTGGCAACGTCTCAACCGCGGCGCGCCATGGCCATGAACGGCTGCGGTGTCTCTGAATTTACGGCGGAGATGTATGTCCGCCGAGCCCATCCATTGAGCCGGCTTCAACGCGTGTTGCCTATCCCTGGCGGCAACTCGGGCGACATTGTCGATCATGTTACTCGAGAGCTCTATCTGCATGCGCACCGTGACGAGCGTTCGGCAATTGGCGAGGGTCCACTCACACCGGAGCAAAAGGCTGACGTAATCAATTACTTTGACAGGGGTAGACCTCGCTACTTTGTGGTGCTCTCGTCTCCTTATCCGTCGGGTCCTGATCTGACACAACTTATATCGCTATTTCCCAAGCTCACCTTCATCTTGTGGACGGGCGAGGAGTTACTCAACCCTCAGCCGGACGTGGTCATCTGCCTTAAGCCGGCGCTCATCCTTGATGAGGAGGAAAAACAACGGGGTGCTTACGAAACCGCCATGGATATCATACGCAGCTCGCGCTGACGTTCACGAACGAGGAGATCTATGAAGTTCACTGCAAAATATTTTAATCCCGAGGCTCGTGGAGGAATTCTTCAAAGCGATGGTCGGGTCGCATTTCGAGCCGGCGACAATCCTGAAGATCTACACGTCTACGATCCGAAGACGATCCTGGCACTGAATGTAGCGCTCGCAACCAAACGACCGTTGCTGATCTCTGGTGAACCGGGCTCAGGCAAATCTACCCTTGCACGTAGTGCCGCCGCTGTCTTGGGTTGGCGTTACTATAAGCAAATGATCACGTCGCGTACCCAGGCGGCCGATCTTCTTTGGAAGTACGATACTCTTGGCCGCCTCAGTGCTGCTCAGAATCCCGAAGAGACGTTGCTTCCCCCGCAGTATTATGTCGAGCCCGGCACTTTGTGGTGGGCGTTCGATCCTAAGACCGCCACCCAGCGTGGCATTCAGATTGAGATTAAACCCCAGCATTGCGTGCGCGATCCGGATCTGGGCACGAATGTAACTACGCCGAACAATGCTGTCGTCTTGCTCGACGAGATCGACAAGGCAGACCCAGATGTTCCCAACGATCTCCTGGAGCCCTTCGACCTGAAGGAGTTCACTGTACGCGAGACCAACGATCGGGTCTCGCTCACCGACGACCGTGATCTGTTGATGATCCTCACCACTAACGGTGAGCGCGAAATGCCGCCGGCCGTACTGCGCCGCTGCGTACTGCTGACACTTGACCCACCGGACCAGGATTGGTTTGTCACGATCGCGGATCTACGCCGCGGAGAAAACGATCACGCATTGCACCAGGCTGTGGCTGATGCGGTGATGGAACTCCGCGACGCGGCGCACAAAGCCTCCTTGCGCGAACCCAGTACCAGCGAATATCTGGACGCACTGGCGGTCTGTGACGAGTTGGGCATCGATACGACGTCTCCCGGCTGGAAGAAGGCAAAGGCGTGGGAGGAAGTGCGGCGCACGGTGCTATGGAAACATTCAACAGAACCCAAGATCGAAAATAGCGAGGATGTGGACGAGTGAAACGGTCGATCATCTCATTGGGAGATGCCTTACGGGTGTGTGCGGATCTGCAACCCGAGGATGAGGAGACCCGCCAAGCCTTGCGTCAGCTACTCGGTTTCGAGGTCGAGACCACCACTCCGTCTTCTATCAACCTGGGTGCGTGGCTTCCTTCCTCCAGTCACAACCTGATGACCAGCCAGCGTAAAGCCACTACAGAGAAGGAACGACTCGACGTTGCAGCGCCAGGAACGGCGTCTACTTCGGCAACATCGTCATCGACTTCCGGCGCTCGGAGCGGCATCCGCAGTACGCTCACACAGGTGACCAGGCACGATCAGCAACCGAGCACTCCGGCTTGGTTCGCACAAGTTCCGCCGCTCGAGACTCTGAACGAGCCGGGCGTGACCCCACCTATTCAGCCACTCTTCGATCGGCTGCGCCGCCGCGGCATCCTATCATCAGCGCTTGCTACCCACGTTGCGGAAGGCGATTTCGATCTGGAGCGAGTCGTTGCGACTGTCTCTGCGGGACAACCGCTCGAGTATTTGCCGCGATTGCCCGTGACCACCTTGAGACGCGGCGTGCAACTGTTGCTCGATGTGGGTCAGGGCATGGACCCGTTTGCGGAAGACCAGCGAGGACTGATACGAGCACTCGATGATGTACTGGCTGACGATCGGTTTGAAGTTCTGCTCTTTGCAGGCTGCCCTGGGCGCGGCGTGCGACACGAGTCAGAGTCGAGCTACCGTACGTGGCGTCCACCGCCGCAAGGAGTTCCCTTGCTCGTTGTGACCGACTTTGGCATCGGTGGACCAATGCTGGATCGGGACCGCTCAACGATTGCAGAGTGGCTGGCCTTTTCACATCGCGTCCGTGAGGACGGACACAACATATTGGCGTTTGTGCCTTACGAAGCCACACGCTGGCCGCGGCGGTTGCTGAGCACGATGAGAATGATTCATTGGAGCGAGCGCACCACTGTCGGTGCCGTGCGGAGAGCGCTGCGTGACGCTCGGAGGCGATTAGATCCGTGAAGACACCACTCGAACGAGCAGCCACTCTTGTGGAGCAACAGTACAAGCGCAATCAGGACGCTGTGCTGCTGGCGAAACTGGCGAGTC
>JBKPPU010000218.1:0-2707 GCA_046733695.1 Acidobacteriota bacterium | reverse complement strand
ATTGAAGTCGAGCCGGTTGGCTACAAGCTGGATAACCTTCTGCGCCTTCACACTGTTCCCTGCCTCATCCAATGGCGGAGCAAACACCGCAATCGCCCCCTTCCCTGGAACAACCGCAACGATGCCTCCGCCGACTCCGCTCTTCGCAGGCAGACCGACATGCCAGGCCCAACTGCCCGATCCGTCGTACAGTCCCGCCATGATCATCGTCGAGAGAATGTGTGGAATGTTTTCAGGTTTGATTACCTGCTCGCCGGTGGCCGGGTTCTTGCCGTTGTTCGCGAGCGTCGCACCCATGCGAGCCAGTTGAGTCACGTTCACGCCGATCGAACATTGCTTCGTGTAAACGTCGACTGATTCAAACGGATCGGCGTAAATGCGATCGTACTTCGCGAGTAACATCGAAAGAGCTTTGTTACCCGTATTCGTCGCTGCTTCCGATTTATAAACTTCGTCGATGAGTTTCAGTTTCTCGCCCGCAACGCGACTGTAGAAATCGAGTATCTTGTTCCACTTCTCGTCGGGAGTTTTTCCTGAAATCAGACTGACAGTCGCAATGGCGCCGGCGTTTACATATGCATTGCCGGTGTGAGTCGGCATGTCAGCGACGGCAAACACCGAATTGAAAGCACGACCCGTCGGTTCAGATCCAACCTTATCGAAAACCTTGTCTGGTCCAAACTCCTCCATGGCCAGTGCCTGGGAAAAAACTTTCGAGATCGACTGAATGGAAAAGGAGTAATCGACGTCGCCCAACGTGAGCGACTGGTTATCAGTCGTGACGATCGCAATCCCAAAGAGCTTTGAATCAACGTGGGCCAGGTAAGGAATGTAATCGGCATTCTTTCCGGAGGTATCGTTCTTAAACTTCTCGTACGCTTCGCGGACTACCGCTTCCACTTGTGCGCGTGTTGGCGCAACCGGGCTCGTCTTCTGTCCCAAAGCAGAAAGCGGCGCCGTGATGAATGTCATCACGAGCAGGAGCGCCGCGATCGAGCGTAACTGAAGTCTTCTTCCGAACATGAGGCTCCAAATCAAAATGCAAACGTCTTCGAAAAGTTGTATTTGAATGAGAACTGAACATGGACGTCTTCAGAACTAAAGCCATCGCGGAAGTTTTCGCGTCGTCCCCAAATGACTTCCGTTCCCAGCATCACGCGATCCGTCGGATAGAACAGCAGATTGCCCGAAGCGTAGTGTCCGCGACGAAACGCGTCCGCCGTGGCCCCGTCGGAATTCGAGATGTCAATCATCGAGTAACCAATCGAGCTGCTGAAGCGCTTGTTCCACGTGTGATCGAGATAAGTCATCCAGGCCCACATCGGCAAAGCGACACCCTTGACCGGTCTGCGCGGATCGCCTGGATTTAGCTCGACGCCCACATCGACCGGCGCGTCGTTCATGTAGTTCTGAATGCCGTGTCCATAAACATAGGAGAACTTGCCGACGTCCTTCTTTCCAAAATTAAGGCCTGAAGTTATTGCGAAGCCGGCGCCGGTTGCGCTACCGCTAAGATCGATGTCGTCGTCGACGGTATCGATCCATTTCATGTGGCGCACGACTCCGGCGATCTGGACGTGCCCCCAATCCCTATCGAAACGAACGTTGCCGGTAAGATCAGGAAGGTTGAATCTCGGTCTGACGCCTTGCAGTGCGATGCGGTCTGCGGCCTGGCCCAGATCGGCGCTCGCGCCTGGTCGCTCGGCTGCAATCGTGATCGAGTTCTTGCCTTTGAGAGGCATCCAGCGAAATTGCACGTTACGAAACCAGGCAATGCCGTTTGGCCCCCAATATTCATTTGTGTTTGGAAACACATCCGGATCGACGAACGTGCTCCAATATTGACCGGCGCCAAACTGGCCCAACTCTCCCCAGGCATGCCGCAGACGGAATGTCGTTTGACCTGCGTCGACACCGGTGCCAAATAATTCAAACTCGAAGATCGTTTTTAGCTCGCCGTACTTCGTCGGGGTGGTGGACTTCGCGCCGAAGCGGGTCTGCCTGACGCTGAAATAAGTATTCCCGTCGGGAGCGAACTGATCTCTGAATGCCGGGAGCTTCACCGCGCGCACGGTGTCAAACCATTTCGGATCGGCTTGCTTGAACTGATAGCCGGCGTCGAGCATCGCAAAGCCGTAGATCTGAAACGTGCTTTCACCCTTCCCGTCCTGTTGTGGTGGAGGAGCTGGTGATGTTGTAGGGGTTGGTGGTTGCGAATAGGTCGCATCGATGATCGTCGCTGGAGCAGGCGTCTTTGCTTTCGTGTCTTCGATAGCGTTGATCTGTCCTTTGAGCTCAGTGACTATCTGCTCGAGTTGTTGCACACGTTGTTTGAGTTGTTCGACTTCTGAAGCTGGCTTCGCTGGTTCCTGTGTTTGGGCCGTTTGTGCGAGCACTGAACCACGGAACAAACACAAGACGACTAACGCTACTATCGAGCGCAAACGTAGTTGACTATCCGCGTTCATACACCTTCCTCCAATTGATAGGGGGCGGAGTTCGCTTTCTTAATTGGAATGTAGAGGGAGCGCTGAGTAGCTGAAACTAGCAAAAGTTACAGGCTGGGATTACCCAAAAGTCACTGACCGCACTTGGACAGGGTCAGAACCACCTCGCGGTAGCGGGTGGGTGCTGCGCAGCATTCTTCGAAGGGTGCCTACGGCGTACCCACCCGCTACCGCGAGGTGGTTCTGACCCTGTCCAAGTG
>JBKPPU010000217.1:0-11726 GCA_046733695.1 Acidobacteriota bacterium | reverse complement strand
AGACAAATCCGGAGGGATCGAATTCCCAGTCAACGACTGCGGCAAGAGTGCATTCAGCAAAACCGTACCCCACGAAGCCAGCAGCAGGCCCGCGACGCCGCCGGCACCTGAAAGCAACAGGCTCTCAGTCAGCATTTGACGCGTGATGCGCCAGCGGCCGGCTCCGAGTGCCAGCCGCACGGCGATTTCTTTATGACGTTTTACAGCGCGCGCGAGCAGCATGTTGGCAACATTCGCGCACGCTACCAATAGGACCAAAGTGACGATCGCCATCAGAATGCCGACCACGAGGAAAGCCGGAGTACGGCCCTCCGGCGGAACCATCAAGCCTCGCGCCGTCGTTACTGCCACGACTCGGCCGCCCGGCGATTCTGGTCCTGAGTTACGCTCATGGCGTGCCTGGTGAAGTTGCACGGCGATCGTCCTGACTTCGGCCTCGGCTGTAGCAAGCTTCGTGTCAGGGCGCAAACGACCCAACATCATCAACCAACCTTCATCAGGTGAAGTGAGAGTACGCGACCCGGGATTAGCGACTGGCTCCATCGACAGCGGAACCCAGACGTCTGGCGCTGAGATGATCGTAGCCCCCACAAACTTCTCGGGCATTACTCCGATAACTGTGTATGGCCGCTGATTCAGGCTAATAGTTTTGCCGACGACGCTAGTGTCAGAATTCAAGCTTGCGCGCCACAGCGAATAGCTGATCACTACGGCGGGGTTTGTTGCACCCACGCGATCTTCCTCGGCGAGGAAAGTGCGGCCCAGGACTGCATTGGCTTTTATGACATCAAAATAATTGCCGCTGACAAACTCGCTCCAGACGCGGTTGGATTCGCCATTGACTGTCAGGCTCATCGGACGCTGAGCATAAGCCGCCAAACCGGAGAATGCCGGGGCGCCATCTCGATAAGCAACATAGTCAGGATAGGAAACTGCATTGCCATCCCAGACGCGCGCCAGCCGATCCGGCTCAGCAAAAGGAAGGGGCCGAAATAGCGCAGCGTTAACGAAACTAAAGATCGTAGTGTTGACGCCGATGCCGAGAGCAATGGAAAGCACGGCCACGGCCGTAAAGCCCGGCTGCTTAATCAAACCTCTCAGACCGTATCGAAGATCCTTAATTAAAGTGTCCATGAGATTGTCCAATCGACTAATCATGTAAGCCGGTTGCGCGCTCGTGAAGTGCAGGCCGCGCTGCTGTGACGTATCAACCAGCGTGCCAGACGTTCCGCAAGAGGGTCAACAGGATTTTCCCGGACGAAGATTGAGAAACTGGGAGATTGTGTGGACCAATACACTAGGTAAGCAGATCTCAGAAACGACCGGTGAGTCCCATTTTCGAAAAAGATCATTCCATTATTAGGATCAGTGAGCGTTGGTTATCGATAATAAATCGACATGACTTCTTTAAACGATCAGAGCATATAAGTTTTAGCGTCACTCGATTGAGACACAGGGATGGTAACGACCACGCAATCGCTAAGAACTGGCCCGTCAAAGAATCCATTCATGCGATGGTTGCTGGAGGGGTACGTCAAGGAGATAGAAGGACCATTTGAGCGTGAGAAGGAGCATCATCGTCACCATCCCTGGTACAAGGTAATGTGCCTCACCGGCGTCGATTATTTTTCTACCCTCGGCTACCAACCTGGCATCGCCTTCCTTGCCGCCGGCGCCCTCGCTCCCGTCGCGACAATCATCCTGGTCCTGCTGACGCTATTGGGAGCACTGCCGATTTATCGTCGAGTCGCTGACGAGAGTCCACACGGTGAAGGATCGATCTCGATACTGGCAGGGCTGTTGTCCTGGTGGAAGGGCAAGCTGTTCATTCTTATCCTGCTGGGATTTGTCGCTACGGATTTCATAATTACCATTACTCTCTCGGCTGCCGACGCGACTGCGCATCTCGTCGAGAATCCCTTCCTGCACGGACTTCTCAGAGGCGGAGATTCGACACCTTTGAATGTCGGTATCACGCTTGCACTAATTGCGTTGCTCTCCGGTGTTTTCCTGAAAGGCTTCAAAGAGGCGATCGGCGTTGCTGTTGTGCTCGTCGTCATCTATCTGGCGTTGAACTTAGTTGTAGTCTGCGTAGGTCTCTTTCATGTAGCACAGTCTCCCTCAGTAATTTCAAATTGGCATCAGGCGCTGCTGGGCCATCCACGGGTGGCTGGTAGTTGGACCATGATCGTACTTCTCGCGCTGATAGTTTTCCCTAAGCTGGCATTGGGACTCTCGGGTTTTGAGACCGGCGTCGCGGTGATGCCTCTCGTAAAGGGCGAAGCCGGCGATACGGATGCAAAACCGCTGGGACGTATTCGCAACACCAAAAAGATGCTGGTCGTCGCCGCTTTGATTATGAGTGTGCTGTTAATCGCAAGCAGCTTTGTTACGACATTGCTTATCCCCGCCGAGAAATTTGCGGCAGCTCATGGCGACGTCCCCGCCGGTGAAGCTTCCGGCCGTGCACTCGCCTACCTTTCACACCAATTCTTCGGCGATATCTTTGGCACCGCTTACGACATCAGCACCATACTGATTCTATGGTTCGCCGGGGCCTCGGCGATGGCGGGATTACTGAACATTGTGCCACGTTATTTGCCGCGGTACGGAATGGCGCCGGATTGGACGCGCGCCATGCGTCCTCTCGTAGTCGTTTTCACGATCATCGCTTTTGCAATCACGATGATCTTCAAAGCGGATGTGAATGCCCAGGGTGGCGCTTATGCAACAGGCGTTTTAGTTTTAATGACTTCGGCGGCTATTGCTGTAGCAATATCTGCGTGGCGTCGAATACAGAGAATTTGGGCCGGGGTTTTTGCATTAATCGCACTTGTCTTCGCCTATACCACCGTGGTCAATGTCATTGAGCGTCCGGACGGTATAAAGATCGCCGGTTTTTTCATCGCTCTAATAATCATCATCTCTTTTCTCTCGCGAATTGCTCGGACGACCGAACTACGAGTCGAGCAGATTGAGATCGATGAGAATGCGCAACGATTCATCGACGAAGCTTCGAAACACGGCACGCTGAGGATCATCACTAATGCCCCTGCAGAGAATGATTCGGACGAGTATCGGAAGGAAATAGTCGAGAACCGTCAGGCTCACAACCTTTCCTTACAGGATCCGATTCTCTTTCTCGAGGTGGAAGTGTGTGATGCCTCAGATTTCGCTCAGGCCATGAAGGTGGAGGGCGTCGAGGTGGGCGGTTATCGCGTGCTGCGCGCGGAAGCGTCCGTGGTTCCCAATGCTATTGCCGCCTTTCTTCTTTATCTTCGCGATCAAACCGGCAAGATTCCGCACGCGTATTTTCATTGGGGCTCAAAAAATCCCGTCGCTTATCTTTTCGATTATGTGGTTTTTGGTCAGGGTGATACGGCGCCAGTTACCCGAGAAGTACTCAGACAGGCTGAACCAAACGAGGACAAGCGCCCTTCAATACACGTTGGCGGTTACTGACGCCGGAATACAAAGATCGAATTTCCCACCATCCTTTCCGGCTTCTGCTGTCGATAGCGGTCGATAATCTCTTTCTGCTTGTCCGACAGGTCGATCTCTGACAGATACCACGCACCGATTGCCACGTACTCTGTCTTTATCGGCTCAGCAGAGACTTCATCAGAGTCTTCATCGTCGTACCATCCGGGAAAGTCATCCGCCTGGATTCCATAAAACTTCAGAAACTCTCCACCAACCATGATACCCGTGACTCGATTCTCGCCGTGATCCTTGAGGTAGCGCGCGAGGGGTTTTACCTCCTGCCCGGTTTCGACGTTCGAGTCAGAGAGCATCTGCCAACCTCCAGCGGCGCCGCCCGCGAGCGGGTTGAAGTACGTCAAATAATTCGGAAAAGCTGAGACTGCGATCACCAGACCAGGCACGAGTCCGACTGCCGCGAGCGCGACTCCCAGGGATTTGGAACGCTTCAGCCCACATTCAATAACAGCGGAAATGAATCCAGCTCCAGTTATGGCGGCGAACGGAAACATCGGTAAGAGGTGACGCACACCGATGTTGAGATGTGACGTCATCGTGAGCGCCAAATAAAATGCCCCTGGCAGCCACACGTAAAGGATCGCGTAGCGTCTGCGCGTAAGCACTTGATATACAGCCCACACGAATCCGCCGATGGAAGCTAAGAGAAACGGAATTGTTGCTTTCAGTGCGAACGCGACTGGGAAGTAGTACCACCACCCTGTGTCTGAAATCTGGCCCAGCAGAAACGCCGGCCTGCCATCGCGACTATCCTGGACCACCATGTCGATGCCGGATACGAAATACCGTGGCAACAGCGGCGGAAGCCACAGCAAGAATCGCTTAAACAATTCAGCAGTTTGTCCCGATAGATAAAACCAACTGGCGATTTTAGAACTTTCGTTGGCGTCTATTCTGTCGATGTGAAAGGCGTAAAACGCGATCAGGATCAAGTAGGCTGTAACGAACACGACAAACAACGACAGCACAACCGCTCCGAGCGAGAATCGCTTTCGTATCAACCGATACATGACACACGCGATCACTATCGCGCACGAAATCGGCCCAAGAACAATGAGCGAGTACTTCGTCACCAACCCGAGACCGAGTGCGGCTCCCAGCGCAAACGCAGCTGTCACTCGGGTATCAGCCAGGAACTTTCTGACTGCAATCACAAACAACAGCAGCGCAAGTGCGGCAGCGACGTCGTTCTGCACGACGATAGCGTTGCCTACTATGTTTGGTTCCGTCGCGAGTAGAAAGACCGCGATAAGCGCTGGTACTGGCCCAATCAACTGGCGTGTAAACCACCAGGTAGCCAGGAGCAACAATAGCGGGACAACCAATACAGGCAGTCTTCCGTAAAACGCGATTTGCTCAAACTGTCTCGCGTTACTCTCAAAAAATGATTCCTCGATCCGGACCATTCCGTCTTCCGGATCGCCGGGTGTTGCGGCCTGCTGCCACCCCGTTGATTCGAAAGGAAAAGATGGATGTAGTTCCCACAGGCCTAGACCGCTGAGCAGTTTTATGAGTGGAGGATGTTCCTGATTCAACCGGTAGTCGTGAGTTAAAAGGTAGGAATAGCCGGCGGGCATGTGCATCGAGTCATCGATGAACAAACCCTTTTGCGACACGAGCACGAGTGAAACAACGAGGAACGCGAGCAGCATTCCCGTCAGCAGAGCTGCTTCCACCGAACGGCTTACCCTGTATTCGAAGCGCCCCCGGGCGCAGGTTTGCGAGACCATAATCCGCTCTTTTCAGGGGGGACGGTCCTCATTGAGTTTGCCGCGCAGCTAATGTGAGCAATATTTTCTTGACCGAACCATCACAGGTTTAGTTCAATAGTTTGGCGAGCCAATCACACCATCGCGCCCCTCGGTTCCTCAACGTCCCTGGAGATTCCAATGAAGATTGATAGAAACACACAAATCCCAAATAAGATCGTCTATAGCGTACTCTACGCTATCGCCTTTGGTATCAGCATCTGGCTACTGGTCTTTCATAAAGAGAATCCCACTAATTGGATTCTATATATAGGCATGTTCATGGCAGTCTTCGCAGGCTTGGTACATTTTGCGTTACTCTCTCGCAAGAGGCATAAGCAATCTCCATAAAGAGTCGGTCTTCATGATCTGTTGGCTTTGCCTCAAAGTCTGAAACGTTCTTGGACCGGTTCAGAACCACCTCCGGAGCACCTTCGAAACCTATAACGACCTCAAATCAATCGTCTCGAGTTGAACCTAATCTGCTTCGTCTTTTCGCCACTCACAATCTCGAGTACGTGCTCTTTGCCTTCCTGTTTGAACATTTGATTGATTCGGGAAAGCGAGAGTTCGGAGGCTGGCTTGCCGTCAACCGCTAAAAGCACATCGCCCTGACGCAGTCCGGCTTCAAATGCGGGAGAGTTCTCGGCCACTCGCTTCACTCTAAATGTCTTTACGTCCTCACCTTCAACTTCCATGCGAATGCCACTCATATCATATTCAAATGCATCAGTAAGATGACCATTCGGCTCGAGATACATCCGCTTATGAGCGTAGTCGAAGATCACTTTGAACCTGCTCAATAACTCGCCGCCAATTACTCCGCCGAATTCACTGCTGGCGAAAACACCTTTTCGATCTTGAGCGAGGTAAATCACCGGGTTCGAGAAAGTGAAAGTTCCAAGTTGTAGTTGAGGAAACCGGCCGACCAACAACTTTACATTTCCGCCTACTCCCTGTGCTCCGAGTTCTTCGATTGTCTTTTGTGCGACTGCCATCAGGTTGCGAGATTCGACCAGAGGCGTATTTAAAATAAGGGTGAATCTCCCTGCTCCCATATCAACGATGAAGTCACCCTCGAGAGGTTTACCTGCGAGGGGGATCGTCACTCGGGCAAAGGGAACATTGCTCATAACCTTAATAGGGAGGCTAACGCCCGCACCGCTGTACTGGTAGGTCTTCGGTTCATGCAGATTAACAACTCGAGAGTCGTAATCGACTTCGACGACATACCGGCTAAATAGCGTGTAACCAATTATGCCATCCACAACTCTATCGGACGCCCGCCGAGTTCTTTCCGGGGGAAACACGACGAGTTTTTGATGGCTCATCTCTACGCCCGCAAAACTCAAAGAGACGTCCTTGACGAAGGAGGTATCAAAAGTACTTTCTCCTCCCCCACTTCCCTTTCCTTTACCTTGAGGTTTCAGACCGAGGCGTTCCGCGGCGTGGAAATAAAGTATCAATCCTGATCCGGCGCCTGAATCGATTTCAAAGGTCAACGGCTCTGACCCGTTGATACCGGCTTTCATAAAGACGTAGTTTTCACTATCAATCTCGATGGGAATGGTTGCAACCTTAGTTTGCGTCGTCGCCGGATTTTGCAGCGGAACACCATTAACAAGTCGTTGCTCGCTTCCACACAAGGTTGCGGCAACAAGGGCAATTATTATTCGGAGAAGCAATGAATTAATTTTCATTAAAGTACCTCGACGAACTCGATCTAACGTGTCGCACTCCTCTTTATGCCAGTGCTTAATAATAACAAAAGGAAACTGTCATCCCGCACGCCTTCTAACGTAAAATGCGTTCGCGTCGGTTCGGTCCACCAGCAAGCACGCAATACTCAGTCGAGCAAAGGGGACAGCGTGAAGCACGTCGTGTTATGCGCGTTATTGATTACTTTCTTTGGGGTGGTTACGGCAGCCCAGGAAGGAAGTTCTGAAAAGAAACAAGATCAAGGACCAGTATCGACACCCTTAACAAGCATCGGCCCAAAGTCACATTGGAGTTTTCAGCCAGCTTTAAACCGTCGTCCGACGCCGTTCATCACTTTTCTTGAGACCTCTCCGTCCCCAACACAACTTACAGGTCAGCCTGCAGCCGATCAGAGCTTTCATTGGTTGAGCGCGATCAAACAATCTCTGCTATTTCTTGGTGTGCAGCACGGCTACGCCATGACGCAACCAAAAACTCGCCGGGATTTGAAGGGTCCTTTCTTTAAGGACTATGTTCGGTCAGTCAAGTCACTACACGGCTGGGAGGACGGCGGGCGGTTCTTTACCAACTACATCGCGCATCCAATGGAGGGCTCACTTCTCGGATTCATTCAAATTCAAAACGATCCAAAGGGAATGAAGCTGCGCTACGACAACTCAAACGCCTATTGGCGCAGTCGTCTCAAGGCATTGGCATGGGCAGCAGCCTGGAGCACTCAGTTTGAAATTGGCCCAGTTAGTCAGGCGTCAATTGGTAATGTGGGACTACACGGAAAACAGACGTACGTCGACCTCGTCGTGACACCGATAGCTGGAGTTGGATGGCTAGTCATGGAAGACTTTGTGGACAAGAACGTCATCTCTTTAATTGAACGACGAAATCCGGGAAGGTTCTATGTTAAGGTTGCTAGTCGGACGTTCCTTAATCCAACACGGAGTATAGCGAATCTACTGCGATTCAAAGCCCCATGGTATCGCAACAGCGGATTGCGCTAGTTAGTTCATGAAGAATCGACTGATTGTTCTTGCCGTCTGCTGCACGGCTCTCTTTTCGCTTAGCTGTTCCCGTTTCCACAATGCGCCAACCGAGGCGAAAGAAGCACGCTACGTCGTCATTTCGCCCATCTACAACGAAGTTATCTGGGCGTTGGGTGCTCAGGACAAAGTGGTCGGCATCGATCTCTCGACGACGTACCCGCCGGAAGTGAAGAACGTGCAGACCGTCGGATACCATCGCGCCTTGAGCGCCGAGGGCATTCTTTCGCTTCATCCTACCGAAGTCATTCACGACAACAACATTGGGCCACCGCAAGTCGTACAACAGCTTCAGCAGTTAAATATTCCACTAAAAACTTTCACCTCGAAGAATGATTCGTTCGACGGAACAAAAGCGTTGATTCGCGAGATGGGCGCATACTTCCATAAGGAAGCACGGGCTGAAGAACTCTGCAACACAATTGACGCGCAACGTGCAGCCTCGTTGGAAAAGGTGAAGCAGTACACGGACCATCCACGCGTCGCGGTGATCCACTTTGGTCGGGCGTCGAACGTTTATCTCGTCGTCGGAAAGGGCGGAGGCGGGGATGGTGGCGGCGTGAGCCAGATGATTGAACTTGCCGGCGGCCAGATGGCGATCGAAAACAGGGGGATGCAGCGGATGGAGTCGCCCGAGATAATCGCGCAAGGGAATCCTGACGTCATTCTACTTACCGACTTCGGTTACGACCGTCTCGGCGGTTCGCTGGACCAGATCAAGGCGTTGCCCGGCGTTGCGACGTCGAATGCTGCCCGAAACAATCACATCTACCGGATCGAAGAGAACGTGCTAAATTACTTCGGTCCACGCTCGGGTGAGAACATTGCAAAGGTAGCCGCTATCATTCATCAAAAGTGACAGAGCGATATCGCAGTCGACAACTACTCCTCGCCACGTTAGCTGTTGTCACGCTTCTCGGACTGGCGGCCTCGATCCGCTTCGGCGCGATCGATTTCTCAGTTACTGAAATCTGCCGCGCGCTCACGTCGCTCCTTCCCGGACATCCTGAACCAACTTTGGATCAGCGGATCTTTCTTGAACTGCGTCTCCCGCGTGCGATTCTCTGCCTGCTCGTAGGGGCGAGTCTCGGGGTTGGCGGCACGTTGATGCAGGCGCTGTTTCGTAATCCTATTGTCGAGCCGGGCCTTATTGGCACGTCGAGCGGCGCGGCGTTTGGTTCCGCTCTTTTTTTCGTGCTGGGCGGCGTGCTGCACATCAGCGCGAGTCTTTGGAGTTTACCGATTGCGGCTTGTATCGGCGGTGTTATCTCAACCTATCTGGTGTTTCTCCTGGCTCGTTCACGAGAAGATGGCCGAGCGTCGATCGTGATGCTGTTGCTGACCGGACTGGCCGTGAACGCGCTGTTCATGAGTGCAATCGGATTTCTGTCGTACATCGCACGCGATCCGCAGGCGCGTTCGATCACGTTCTGGAGTTTGGGAACTTTATCCGGCGCAAATTGGAAAGCCGTCGAGATCGTCACGGTTTCAACGATTGCCGGGACTTTGATCGCGCTACGTTATGCGAAAGCCCTGAACGCCCTAATGATCGGCGAAGAAGAAGCGACTTATCTCGGAGTTAACGTGAATCGCTTGAAGTGGTTGATTTTGTCGGTGAACGTTCTAATCGTCGCGGTGGCGACAGCGTTCACCGGCGTTATTAGTTTCGTCGGCCTCGTTGTACCGCATATCCTGCGCATGATGGGAGGCGCGGACAATCGGTTTCTGATCGTCGGCAGCGCCCTCATGGGTGCGACATTTCTGACGCTTGCAGATTTGATGGCGCGACTCGTCGTGCGACCGGCGGAACTACCGATCGGCATCCTGACCTCCGCTGTCGGCGTGCCGGTATTTATTTTTCTTTTGCGGCGACGGCAATACGTTTTCTGAACCTGATGCTTACGGCAAGCAACATCACTTTTCGCGCCGGCAACAAGCCGCTGGTTTTGGATATTTCGGTATCTTTTGCACCCGCCAGGCTTCACTTAATCATTGGCCCGAACGGAGCGGGCAAATCGACCTTGATTAAAGTATTGGCGCGTTTGCTGCGCCCGCACGTGGGAAAAGTTGAGTACGAAGGCGCTGACATCAGCGACGCGAGCGAAGCTGAGCTCGCGAAACGTCGCGCGGTACTTTCGCAGGCAGTCGAGGCTGCTTTCCCGTTAACTGTTCGTGAAGTCGTAATGATGGGTCGTTACCCGCACTTTCGCGGCCGTCCTGGACCAATCGATGAGGAGATCGTGGACGAAGTGATGGCGCAGTTCGAGCTAACGGGATTCGGCAGTCGCTACTACCAGACTCTCAGCGGTGGCGAACGACAGCGCGTCAACTTCGCCCGCGTTCTCGCGCAACTCTGGCGAGATGGTTCGACGGCTACGGGTTCATTATGCCGGTATCTTTTCCTCGACGAGCCACTCACTTTTCTCGACATCCGGCATCAGATCGATTTCTTAAAAAAGATACGAGCGTTTGCCGAAGCGCCGGATGTTGTCACTATAGGCGTGGTGCACGATCTCAATCTGGCCGCTCGCTTCGCGGATCAAATTGTCTTACTGAACGACGCGCGTGTAATCGCGAGCGGCACGCCCGTTGAGGTGTTAACGGCGGAACGGATTCAAGCTGTCTTTGGAGTCCAGCCGACGTTCGTTCAGAGTGAGCACGACGGCATGCATTTGATCTTCAATTGACGCCGCAGAAAAGAGTCGGGAATCCCGCTCACGGCAGTGAGCGGATCGTTCAAGTCAGACCTATTCATCAAACAAAATAAATAGTAAGGACCTGAAGTATCCGCCCACTCCCGTGGGGCGGGATTAAATCGGTTTGAGGTGATGCGTTTTATAGAAAGGACTTGAACGATCCGCCAGCTTCCGCTGGCGGGATTTAGAACTTGTGCAAAGGCCCTCGGGCCTGCTAATCCGACCTGCCGAAGAAGGGTGAACTTTTCGGGCGCGTCTGCAGTACATAAAACATGCTGAATATCTTCCACGACCTGCGGTATGCATTCCGCTCGTTGCTTAAGCATCGCAATTTCACAGTGGCCGCTTTACTGACGCTCGCTCTCGGGATCGGAATCAACACGAGCATCTTCACGCTTCTGTATTCCCTCGCCTTCCGTGAGTTGCCGGTGAAGAACCCGGAGCGTGTGGTGAATGTCTACCAACGGTTCGAGGGTGAGTTCTCGCGCGAAGTGGAAGGGAGTGCTTCGCTTTCTTCTTATCCCGAATACCTGAACTATCGGAATCGAGTTGCCGGCAAAGCCGATTTAGTAGCGTCGTCAGACATCAAGCTGCACCTGGGCGGCAACACTATTGAAAAGATCAACGGGCTGATGGTCACGGACAATTATTTTTCGGTTTTGGGCGGGACAAGCGGTCTTGGACGCACCTTTTACGATAAGGAATGCTCGGTGCCTCGTCCATGTCCGATTGCAGTTCTGAGTTACGGTTTTTGGCAGCGTAGATTTGGCTCAGACACGAGCGTAATCGGCACTTCAATCGCACTGAATCGCCAGCACTTCACTGTCATTGGTGTCACTGCGCCTGAGTTTCGCGGAACGGAGATGACTATTCCTGATGTTTGGCTTCCACTGACAGCGGAGGCAGGCATCATGGCGGAGAGCAACTTTACCTCGCGCCCTAATCTTAGCTGGTTAAGTGTGTTCGGCCGGTTGAAGGATAACGCCTCGGCAACGCAGGTGCAGGCCGAGCTCCAACTTGCGGCCTCGCAG
>JBKPPU010000216.1:0-22358 GCA_046733695.1 Acidobacteriota bacterium | reverse complement strand
ATCCAACCTTTGTTGTTCAAATTGATCGGGATCAAGCCTCCGCTCCTTCCTCAGTCTGATGATTTCGCGGTAACCGGAATACTCATCACGGAGTAACGGAGCAACGTATGGTGTGTGTGCTTCGGACATCACCACGATTGCTAGTTTGCCGGGATTCGCAGCCAGGTACCACTGAGCAACTTCGATTGACTTGAGTAACACAGAACAACCTTGCGCTTGCATACTGACAGTTCGCAGGGACCTCGACAGCAGTCCATGCGTTTTCCCCATGATCTCGGAAGCCAGGCACGGCAACATCTGGTCAGGCGTGTTAGTTGCCGCGACGAGTAGGCCTATCCGATTTGGATCACCTCCCCATTCGTGGATGCAGCGTTTGGTGGCCGCCACGCCGAGTTCGGTAGTTGAACTGGTCGCCAGCCGCGGTTTGCCACAAAGAAAGTCTGGATAATTTTCAAGAGTTGAATATCGTTGGTCTACCCCGAGGGCGCTGATGGTGTTGATCAGCTCTGGGGAGAGCTTGTGCATCAGACTTCCGACCAGTTCCGTGGTCTTGAAGGCATTCTGAGGCACTGAAGTAGCTGCTGATAACAGGTTAATCATTGTCGTTTTTTCTGCTCCAAAAGAAGAGGGGGATTTTGCCGCGTCAGACCTGACTCCCACTTAGGTCTGACGCCAAGTTGTTTTACAAGCGCCGTGCCGCAGTCTTCGGAGCGGGGCTGATTTGTCTGGAAGTTCTTTATTTTGTGAGAATTAGAGCGAGCGACAGTACCTTAGGGAGTGGCCGCGGCGTATTGCCCTTTTGGATACCCGGTAAACACGTCCAAAAAACAGACAAAATACCTCAGTAATTTCACTGAGTTCCCTAAAGTCCTGTGATACGTGGATATACAGTTGGTACTTGATTATCCAATGCCCCAATGCCCAGACAAAAGTCCTCGGCGTCAAACTTGGAAACAGTCAGAACCACCACGCGGTAGCGGGTGGGTGCGCAGCCTTATTCGATTGGAGCCTACGGCGCACCCACCCGCTACCGCGTGGTGGTTCTGACTGTATTCAAGTTTGGTTAGTGTTATCGGAGTTGGAAGCGGCCTACTGTGTCTTCGCCGATGCTGCCGAAGTAGAGAGCGCCGTTGTGTTCGACCGCGTTGGCGATTTGGGCGTAGCAGTCGGGAGGGCCGTTCTGAAGGTTTTCGACTATTTTGCCCTGTGAATCCAACCCCAGGACGAAGGAGTACCGCTTCGGGGCTGGTTGGAGGAATTTTGGAAGACGAGCAATAACTTTGCGAAGGAATGGGTGTGGTAACAGTCGATCAAACAGTGCCTGGCGTTGGCTGACCAATGACAGCCAGAATTTATCTTTGCCGTTTGAAGAGATACCGTCGGGGAAGCCGGGTAGATTGTCGATAAAGACTTCGTCATGGCCCGCCTGCGGACCCTTGAGCCAGAAACGTCGAACCTCATACTTTCCGGTTTCGACCACCAACACAAACGATTGGTCCGGACTCACTGCCACGCCATTCGCGAAGTAAAGATCGCGCAAGAGTGTCCGTGCCTTTCCCGTTTGCGGATCGAGTGCGAGCAAGCGACCGTTTCCCTGGTGCTCGAGTAACTCATTCGTAAACTGAGTCATGGGAAACTTCCGCGAGGCTTCCGTAAAATAGATAGTTCCGTCACTGGCGACGTCCAGATCGTTGAGACAGCCAAACTTCTCGCCGTCCGCATCGACAGCCAGCACCCTTACTTCGCCCGACTTATTCACAGATAAGAGGCCCTTAATCGCATCCGCAACGATCAGATTTCCCAACGAGTCAAAGATCAAACCAAGCGGACGCCCATGAGTGTCGGCAAAAACACGTGGCTGAGTGCCGTCCGGTTGCAGGACTACGATCCGGCCGTCCTCAAAACCCGCATAGATTTTTCCATCCGTGTCGAGCGCGACGTCTTCGGGTTTATGCCCATCGCCGAGCGAAAGTTTCTGCACCCCGGAAAGCCGCGTGTTCTGTGCGTACTGGCCCGTCAGCGTGGGAGCTACGGGAGGCGTCCAGGCTGCAGGTGTAATTGGGACGGGCGCGAGAAGCAAATACCCGAGTACAACAACGATGATGAGGACGATGAAGAGTCCGAAACGTTTTCTGAGAGACATTAAGAAGTTAGGTTTACCGTTCGCCGCGCGACTTCTCGACCGCGGATTGCAGCGCCACTACCAGTTTGCGTATACCCGGCTGGTCCATCGGCTCGATCAGTCGCAGCGCTTCGTCGAGTATTCGTCGCTGATGTTCGGGAAAATTCGGCAGGCCGCTCACGCTTCCGAGTTCGCCATCGTAGAGCGCCACGCGCGGCGGACGCGCCCATTCAACCACTTCCTTCACGACTGCAAGCGTCATAGTTGGAATACCGCCGAGCTCGAGTGCACGCGCTATCAAGCTAATGGATTGATGACACAATCTCGATGCAGGCACCAATAACGCCGCCTGCACTTCATAGCGTCGCACACGTTCCAGGAGATTCGGCGCCAGTTCATCGGCAATCTTTGCCGCGTCGGGAATATATCCACAAAAACTCCAGAAGACCGGATTCAACTGGCCGATGATGCCGTTCTGTTCAAACTCGAGCAGTCGCTCCACAGGCAGTCCGGAGTTGATGTCGTTCTGAACTGCAGTTGGATCATAACCACGCGCCGCGAACTTCAGATCCGTCGCTTCAACTTCAATGGGAATCTCTCTAAAACTCAGATCACCGTTCGCAGAGCTCGTGTCGAAGGGATCGGTACCGTCGATGTACGCACCGGCAGACGAAATCAGCGCGAGATTCAACATCGGCAACGCCCGGCGTGCAGGCGTGAACGGCGCGCGTCGATTTTTTACGAACGGATAATCCGCACCGAGTTCATCACCGGCGCCCGGCCTCCAACCAGCAAAGCGGCGTCGCCAACCATCAATGTCTTCAATAATATCCACCGGCTTCTTCCATCCTGAGAATTCAATTGCGCAGGCTTCGGGCCATCAGCACCAACGCCACCAGAGCCGCAATCATAGCAAGCCCGAGCGCATTCACCGAATAACCGTGCAGGTTGTTGAAAGCGACGCGCCGCACATCGTCAGTTGCGATCTGATCGATGGGCAAAACCATGGCGGCGCGCAAGGCACGCATACGCGCCGCGATCACCCAGTGGCCAACACCCGTAGCCACCGCAATGACGGCGATACAAATGCACTCGACGATAAAGCTCACGCGACCTGTTGAACTGCGTCGCAGAAACGAAGTCAGGAGCAGGAGCAGGGCAATTAAAAATCCCGCGATATTGATCACGGACAGCGAACGCGTCACGATGCTGCCGGCAATCTCGTTTGCGTTTGACAGACCAAACGATCGCAACACACCGAAAGCAGCGGGCGCGACCACTGCGCCAAAGAAGAGCGCCGCGCCGAACCAGCATGCAAGTAAGATAAGTCTTGAGAAGCTCAGCATTTCTATTAGACAGGATTAACCGGATTATTCAGGATGAACAGGATTATCTTGTTCATCCTGAGAAATCATGTACATCCTGTCAATCAAACTCGTCGATAGTCTCCAGCAAACGAATTCTGGGCGGCGTGATGTGTGGCCGCGGCAACTCTCTCGGATCGCTGGCGCTCAACAACCACGAGAGCGCCGAATCAAGCTGAGCCTGATAGTCATCGAGATCTAATGACATGAAAACCCGCGCTCCCAATCGCGCAAACTTATCCTTCGCCCGCAGGTACATCTGCCGCGCTGCCCCATGTCGTCCGATGTCCAGATGATGAAACGCGACCGCGGATTGGATCATCGCCTGCAGAAAAAGTTTTTCCTTTGGTCCAACTTCACCCATCCAGCGTTCTTCCCACGCATCGTGGGCCGCATGAAACTCTCCGGCATTGTAGAGATCGATGCCGGCAATGTACTCGATCGGATACGCCGCAATATGAGCATCGAGATAAGGTGTTTCAACCTCGTTCATTTAGCGGCCCTTGCATTCAACCGACTTGCGATTACTTTTGCAGCCGTGGCTCCGGCTCCGGTTGCGCTACTGATCGTTGGCGCCAGGGGATTCGAAACGTCGCCCACCGCGAAGACCATCGGCACATTCGTTTCCTGAAGTCCGTTCACAACGACAAACCTTTTTTCGTCTGTCTCCAGCTGGTCCTTGAAAACTTCGGTATTCGGTTCGACTCCGATCCGAATCAGCACTCCACGAACAGCGACTTGAAACGGCTTCAGGCCCTGCTTGCGTTGAATCTCAACGGCAATAACGTCGTCTTCACCGATGATACGCGTCAGCACTGACTCGGTAAAAACGGTAATGCAGTGAACTGCCTGAAGCTTTTCGATGAACTCGCGGCGCGCACGCAATTTCCTGCCGCGATGGACCAAAGTCACGGTCGGACAAACTTCCGCCAGCAGCAGAGCATTTTCAACGGCCGCATCTCCGCCACCCACTACGCAAACGTCTTTGCCGGCAAAGAGATGTCGATCGCGGGCGCCGGATTCTATCATCCCTTTGCCGGCAAACTCTGTCTCACCAGGCACACCAAGTTGTCTGGGTCTTATTCCGGTTGCGATCACGATGGCGATTGCCTGGAGATCTTCTCCGCTCGCCAACGAAACGCGTCTGGCTTTCAAGTCGACTGACGTGATCGACGTCTGTGTCCACAGATCAAATTCGGCGGAATCGACATCCGCGGCAAAGTGCTGGAGCAGTTCTTTGCCGTTGCGAGCTTTCAGCCCGAGGTAATTCTCAATTGGGTTGTAAACACGGTGCAGTTGTCCGCCGATCTCTTCCGCCTGTTCGAGCACAAGCGCGTCAAGGCCCAACTCATCGCACCAGAAGGCAGTTGACAGTCCGGCTGGTCCAGCACCGATGATAATTACGTCGTGCATTCCTATTTCGGCACTGACACCGCTGCGCGCACAGATGAATTCTGCAGCACTTCTACAACCACGTGCGGCTCTAATCGCGACGCTACTAACGTCCGCGCATTGTTGAGAAACTTCACTGCGGAAGTCATCTCGCGATTATCCGTCTGCCAACGACCCTCGTGGTTACCTTCCTTCTCGTTGAGCAACGTCAGCGCGCCACTCAGATCGCGGTGCTCGATTCCTGGTCGCACCACCGTTTCCGCCCAGGAGTAGTACGGATAATCGATCCGATAAAACCAACCACCGCTCGTTGGGATCCCGATCAAAAAGAGCTCGCCTTTTGCAAACTTCGAGATTGCAGTGAAAGGAGCTGAGTGTCTGGTTGGACTAAAGCCGGAGCCATCAAAAAGCTCAGGCGCAAGAGTTATCAGTGAGATCTTCCCATCTGAATACTCGCTGACTCTCGATTTCCCCTGCTCAAAACTCTCAATCGCCGCCGCGACACTCTTCCATCCTTCGCGCCAGAGGGATTCATAATCGTTGATGTTTGTCAGCAGATGTTCCACACGCGGCAGCACCAGATCGTAAGCACGCGCGTCGTCATCAACTTCCTCACCGGCGATGAGCTTTGCCAACGGTGAACCGTCGTCATTGTTCGGGCTGGCCTGGTCGGAGCCTTGAATCGCAATGCTGACGCGCACACCATCATCGCTCGAATATTCTGAAAAATCGCCGGCTTCGGCAGCCGCAATCAGTAAATTTCGATGAGGCAGCGCTCGTTCGCCGTTGAGCACAGTCCAAACTGAAAGAACCCCGTCGGTATCGAAATGGTTGTTAGTTACGAGCTCGATGCCGTTCGTGAACTGTTCCCGATTTGGCGAGGCCGCAAGATTGAGTGCGATCTCAGTTGAGGTATCGGCCTTCAATTCGGTTGGCGTCAGGTTCCCTTGCCAGTGCGAGAAATGAATGCTGTTATCTACGGTGCCATCGACCGACAATTTGGGCACATTCTCGAGGGCTTCTGTGTAGAATTCGAATCTCATAATTGCCAAAGTGTAACGCATGTATCGCGTGATAAGATAAGCGCCATGGAAGAAATAACCTCTACTGAACTCAAACAGCGTCTTGATAAGGGCGACGACATTCAAATCGTCGACGTGCGTGAAGATAACGAATTCGCGTACTGCCGCATACCAAACTCAATTCATATCCCGCTGGGCCAGGTGCTGAACCGGATGGACGAGATCGACCCGAATCGCGAGACGGTGGTCCATTGCAAGATGGGCGGCCGAAGCGCTCGTGCCATCGACGCGCTGCAGCGTTCCGGATTTAAAGGGAAACTGATAAATCTAAAAGGCGGGATTCTGGGTTGGTCGGATGAAGTGGATCCCAGCGTGCCGAAATATTAGTACGATCCATCCACAGATTACACAGATTCAATTAAATAATCTGCGTAATCTGTGGATAGCTATTTCGTGATTCCTTCGAGCTCGATAAACCGGCTCAGCTTCGTGATCACCATTCCCTCTTCACATTCCATCCGGCACGAGAGCGCCGGTCTGTCACTCAGCTCGTTCTGCCCTCTCAGGTGATACCAGATCTGGCAGTTTGTACACTCACCGTTCCAGCAGAAATCACCGTACGAGATGGTGTTGATCGAGAGGTATTGAAAGCAGCGCAGCAGGCGGTTCTTCTCCGGAACGCTCACTTCGTGTCCCATTATTTGGAGATTGATGAGCTTCTCGTAGGGATCGAGCAAATCTGACCCTGCGCTTTGTTCACTCATAGGCAGCGGCAGTATAATCGCAACCTGCTCAAATTTGTACACTAACGTGCGATGAGCACTCATACGCTCGACGCTCGATTCGCGGGGGTAACCAGATTTTGGCCTTAGTAATTTACACGAAGCCGGGCTGTCCATACTGTCAGCAGGCACGCGACCACTACAACTCCAAAGGCATTCCTTTTATCGACTACGACGCGCAGAACGACAAAGCGCGACGAGCCGAAATGTTCTCGTACTCGGACGGCGATCCAACCGTGCCGTGCATCGTCGAAGACGGAAAGTACCTCGGTTCCGGCTGGGGAAACCCACCCAGAGGTTGAACGGTTCACGATTAGCCGGCCGTGCGCCGGCTGTTTAGCAAAGAGATCTCCCCTTCACTTAACCTGTGTTTTATGAGGAAGGTGCTGCATGCGAAACCTGGCCCGTTTGCTACTTCTGCTGTTGCTCTTTGTTCTATGCGTTTTGCCAAACAGTGAAGTTAAAGCCCAGTCAAATGGAGGAGCGGGCGCGCCTCAACCACCGATGGCAGAAAAGAAAACCAAGACAACGAATATCCACGGCGTCACACTCGTCGACGACTACTTCTGGCTCCGCGAAAAAACGAATCCGGCTGTAATGTCGCATCTCAAGTCTGAAGATGCCTACACCGACATGGTGATGAAACCCACTGCGCCGTTGCAGGAAAAGCTCTACAACGAGATGCTCAGTCACATAAAACAGACTGACTCTAACGTGCCGTATCGCTACGGCAACTACTTGTACTACTCGCGTACTTTTGAAGGTAAGCAGTATCCGGTTTATTGCCGTAAGAAAGGCAGTACCGAGGCTGCGGAAGAAATCCTGCTTGACGTGAATGAACTTGCCAAGGGTCAGCCCTTCATGGCGATAGGTGACTTCATCCCGAGCGATGATGGGAATCTGCTCGCGTACAGTACTGATAACACCGGGTACCGGCAGTATGTGTTGCAGGTGAAAGATCTGAGAACCGGAGAACTGCTTCCGGAACGAATGGAACGTGTTACCAGCGTCGTCTGGGCCAATGACAATAAAACTCTCTTCTACGTGACTGAAGATGCAGTTACGAAACGAAGTGATAAGTTTTTCCGCCACGTCCTTGGAACCGGCAAGACCGACACGGTCTATGATGAAAACGATGAACTGTTTGATATCGGCGTGGGTCGTTCACTCGACAAGGCAGTTATCTTTCTCCACGCGCTCAGCAAGACTTCGACGGAAGCGCGGTTTCTTCGTGCAGACGATCCGAACGGAACGTTCAAAGTAGTTCTGCCACGCGAGAAGGAACACGAGTATGACGTCGACTATCGCGACAATCTTTTGTACATCCGCACCAATAAAGGCGCAAAAAACTTCCGTGTTGTAACCGCTCCTCTCAGCGATCCTTCTGAGAAAAACTGGAAAGAGTTTGTAGCTCATCGGCCGGAGGTGAAGGTCGATGGGATCACCCTGTTTAGCAATCACGCTGTTTTGTCCGAGTGGGAAAACGGTCTGGAACAAGTCGAAATCGTCGACTTCAAGACTAACAAACGACATCGCGTCAAGTTTCCGGAACCCGTCTACTCGGTAAGCTTGACCGGCAATCGCGAATACAACACCTCCGTGGTGAGATATGGCTACAACTCGCTGGTCTCACCTGCCTCCGTTTATGACTACGACATGAACACCGGCAAGTCTACGTTGCTCAAAGAGACTGAAGTGCCCGGTGGATTTAGTCGCGCCAACTACAAATCGGAGCGAGTGTTTGCCACGGCCTCAGACGGAACGAAGATTCCGATGTCGGTCGTCTATCGCAACGGAGTTAAGATCGATGGCAGCGCACCGCTATTGCTTTATGGATACGGCTCGTACGGGTATTCGATTTCTCCGACGTTCTCTTCAAACCGTCTCAGCCTTCTCGATCGCGGTGTGATCTTCGTGATCGGACACATTCGCGGTGGTAGTGAGATGGGTGAGGAATGGCGTCAGGCTGGCAGGATGATGAACAAGATGAACACCTTCACTGACTTCATCGCTTGCGCGGAAGCTTTGGTCAAGATGAAATACACGTCGAAGGATCGGCTGGTGATCGAGGGCGGCAGCGCCGGCGGGTTGTTAATGGGTGTGGTTTCCAACCTGCGGCCGGATCTTTTCAAGGCCGTTGTTTCGCATGTGCCGTTTGTTGACGTGCTGAACACGATGCTCGATGCGACCCTGCCGCTTACGACCAGTGAATACATCGAGTGGGGCAATCCAAACGAGAAACCCGCGTTTGATTACATGAAGACTTACTCGCCTTACGATAACATCGCCAGGAAGGATTATCCGGCGATGCTCGTGAAGGTTTCCGTGAACGATAGTCAGGTGCCATATTGGGAGGGCGCGAAGCTTGTCGCCAAACTGCGCACGATGAAGACCGATAAAAACCCGCTGCTCCTGAAGGTCAATTTCGGCGCGGGACACGGCGGGGCATCGGGCCGTTACGACGCGTTGCGCGAAACGGCGTTTGACTATGCGTTCATGCTGTGGCAGATGGGTATAGCAAATAGCTGATTTGCTGTTATTGTCTGGTCTGCGAGAATAGGTCCTATAGGGCTATAGGACCTATTTCATTTGGTTAAATGATCGGTTCGACACTGGGGAACTACAAGATTCTCGAGAAGCTCGGTGAGGGCGGACAGGGAACCGTCTATAAAGCCATCGACTCGAAACTCGGCCGCACACTCGTCATCAAGGTGTTGCCGGCAGAACTAACTGCCCGCGAAGCCAATCTCAAGCGCTTCGAGCGTGAAGCTAAACTCGCTTCTGCCCTCGATCATCCCAACATCTGCACCATCTTCGACCTCAACGAGATCAACGGCATTCACTTCATCGCCATGCAGTACATCGAGGGGCGAAATGTCAGGCAACTCGTAAATGGTCGTCCTTTGTCACTCGAGAGCGCCTTATCGATTGCGCTGCAAACCGCAGATGCACTCGCCGCCGCACACGCTCGCGGCATCATTCATCGCGACATCAAGGCCGGCAATGTGATGGTGACGCCGACCGGCCAGGTCAAAGTCCTCGATTTTGGTCTCGCAAAACTACTCGATGAAGACGCCGCACGGACCTCAGGGATTCATCATACTGAGATCACCGAAGTTGGCGTGCCCTACGGTACGGCGACGTATGCGGCTCCTGAGCAGGCGCGCGGAGACCGCGTCGATTCACGCGCCGACATCTTTTCAACGGGCGTGTTGCTTTACGAGATGCTGACTGGCACGTGGCCGTTCCAGGGTCAAACGGCTGTGGAAGTGCGTCATGCAGTTCTCAACGATGAGCCTGCGCCGCTGTCAAAGATGCGACCAGGTCGCGTGCCTGTGCAATTGCAAGCCGTACTGGACAAAGCTCTCGCAAAAGATCCGCGTAATCGTTATCAAAGGATCTCGCACTTTGCTGACGACCTGCGGGCGATCATTCGTGAGCTCGGTTCAGACTCACTGCCCGGACTCGATGAAGCCACGGCGCCTGTAGCTCCGAAACATCTGAAACAAGCCAGCCCCGTCACGCGCGCACTGCGCTGGTTGACTGGTTCTAAAAATGTCCAGAGTGCGTCAGGTTCGAGATCCAGTGGGCGCAGTGGTGACGTTCAGTCTAGTCCGATGACGAGTTTGGGGGATCGCGATCGAAAAAGCGTCGCGATACTTCCGTTCAAGAACGTCGGCAATGAGCGCGAGATCGATTTTTATCAATTCTCTCTCGCCGATGCGGTGATCACTGAGCTGGCTCGTGTGCGTTCACTCGTGGTGCGGCCCTCGTCGGTGATCGTTAAGTATCAGAACAAGACTGTCGATGCCGCTGAAGCCGGTCGCGAACTCAGCGTCGATGCGATTCTGACGGCAACGTTCCTGCGCGCGGGCGATCGGTTGCGCGTCACCGCTCAACTGCTCGACGTTCGCACAAGCGAGATTCTCTGGAGCGAACGCATCGATGCGGACGCCAGCGACATCATTGGTGTTCAGGACACAATCGTGCATCGCATCGTCGAAGGCTTGCGGCTCGAGTTGCGCCCGGATGAAAAAGACGAACTGGCCCGGAAGACAACTGCCGACGCTGCCGCATCCGAAGAGTACCTGCGCGGCCGCGACTGCCTCGCCAAGTTTATCTATCACACCATCGAGCGCGAGCATCTCGATTCGGCAATCGAACACTTCCGCCGTGCGATCGAAATCGATCCGAACTTCGCACTTGCTTATTCGGCGCTGGGTAGCTGTTATGTCAATCGTGTTCTCAAAGGACTGGGCCAGGCGGGCGATCACGAAAAGGCCAAGAATGCGTTTCGTAAAGCTCTGACATTGGATCCACGTCTGCTTGAAGCACGCATGCACATGGTTTTCATCTATCTCACCGGAGGCCAGAAGCAGAAAGCGCGGGCGGCAGTCGACTCTTTAAGGGATGAATACCCGAATGATCCCGGTGTCCATTTTGTGCGCGGAGTGGTTGCACGACTCGATTCGGAATACGAAAAGGCGCTGCGTAGTTTTGATCGCATGGTCCGGTTGAATCCCGGTGAACGCGTGCTGGCTAGTTACAATCGTGCGCGAATCTTCATGTACCAGCGCGAGTATGCCGAGGCGTTTCGCGAGCTCGATCAAGGCGCCGCACTCGAACCCGAGCATCCGCTGATTCTGGTGTTTCGCGCGCGCGTGCTTTACTACAAGGGCGAGGTCGATGAGGCCATTAAGATTCTGCAGCACGTACTACAGCGACATCCGCAGATCGACGGTGTCAGACCGATTCTCGCGATCTGTTTAAGTGCTCAGGGCCAGCATACAAAAGCCAATGAGCAACTGACGCCGAAAGTCCGGCAAGTGGCCGAAGCCGATTACGATATATCTTACTGGCTCGCCTCTGCATACCTCTTGCAGGGCCGTCAGGTGGAAGCTCTCAGATGGTTGGAAACAGCCATTAGTCTCGGTAACGAAAACTACAAATGGTTCGAGTCAGATCCAAACTGGACTGACATGCACGAGGATCCACGTTTCGTCGAATTGATGAATCGCATCAAGAGCCAACCGGAGCAACCAGGGGAACAATCTGAATGAGAACCTTTGTCGTGGGTGACATCCATGGTCGGTGTGCGCAGCTCCTCAACCTGCTCGACATGCTGCCGCGAGATCCTGAAACAGACAAGCTCGTTCTTTTAGGTGACCTGATCGATCGAGGTGCTGACGCGCCAGGCTGCGTTTCGCACGTTCTGAAACTTTGCAAAGAGAATCCCGAGCGGGTTATTTGTCTGCGCGGAAATCATGAACAGATGTTGATGGATTTTCTCGACGGGCAGAGCAATCTCTGGCTTACGCCGGTCGTGGGTGGTGAACGGACTTTTGAGCAATACACGGGTCGGTCGGTGCGGGTTGATAGTGAAAAGGATCTGGACGAGATGAGGGAACTGTTTGCGCGGTCATTTCCCGCCGAACATCTCGCGTTTCTCGAGGAGTTGCCTTTTTACCACGAAGACGAATTTGCGATTTATGTTCATGCGGGACTGGATGAAGGAAAACATCCGAGTGAGAGTTCGTCGATGTCGCTCTTGTGGATGCGCGACATGGATTTCTATAAGAACTACCGCGGCAAACCTTGTGTCTTCGGCCACACACCCACGCCGCTGCTGCCGTTGCGCGGTCGCCTGGGCCGCCACGGCATCTACATCTCTCACAGCGCCATCGGCCTTGACACAGGCTACAACCACCAATCCCCGCTGAGCTGTCTCTCGCTCCCCGATTTCAATCTCTATCAAACCTACGCCGACGGTCGTGAAGAGACATACCAAATCACATCCTTCATCCCCGAAACGATTAAAGAGATGCAACGCAAAGCTGGGTTTGAATTTTAAGGGACACGGCGCTCACGAAACTTCCGCTTGACTTGAACGGATGTGCCGAAGTTTATGAGTAAGCCGTCGTTGATGCCCGTTGCAGCAAGATAGTGCACAAGCTTCGACTCGTGCTCCGGTGCCAGTGCAATGCAAGCCTTTAGTTCGATTATCAATTGGTCTTCGATCCAGAGATCCGGAAAGTAAAGACCGACTTGATAACCTTCGTACAAAACTGGAAGTTTGACTTGTTGGCGCGCGTAGATACCGTGTTTGTGCAATTCCAGCTTGAGAGAGTTCTCGTAAACCTTCTCAAGGAATCCCGGACCCAAGGTATTGTGGACTTTGTAGGCGCAGCCGATGACTGTATGTGTGAGGTTATTAATTTCCATTGCAGTCTCCGTGAGGTAGAGTTAGTTGTTACAGGATTTCAAGATTTACAGGATTAACAAAATATCATGTAAATTCTGTAAATCATGTAATCCTGTCTCAGATGCGTTCGTAGTCGTAATGATCGATGATGTGCTTGTGCATGTACTGCCCGATCGAATCGGCACTCATCAACCCCTCGTACTCAGACGCCGGCACTTTCTTGTACTGATATTTATCCCCGGTGTTGAAAACAACTTCCAGCACCTGCAAGTTGGCATCGTATCCAACCAACTTGAGCATTTCTGAATCGACCGGCTGAAGCCTCATGTAAATCTCCCCGCCCGTACTTCTAAATTCCTCGGCCTTTTCGTTGAGTCCAGTGGCCAGGGCGTTAGATTCATCAATCTGCTTCTGCGCTGCATATTCACGCACGTCCTGCGTGATCTTCATCGAACAAAAATGCGGGCCGCACATCGAACAGAAATGCGCGAGCTTCGCGCCTTCCTGCGGGAGGGTTTCGTCGTGATACTCGCGCGCTACTTCCGGATCGAGTGAGAGATTGAATTGATCTTCCCAACGAAACTCAAAGCGGGCTTTCGATAAAGCATTGTCACGATATTGCGCGCCCGGATGTCCCTTCGCCAGATCGGCCGCGTGTGCCGCGAGCTTGTACGCAATCACGCCATCCTTCACGTCCTTCTTGTTCGGCAATCCGAGATGCTCTTTGGGCGTGACGTAACAAAGCATTGCTGTCCCAAACCAACCAATCATCGCCGCTCCAATCGCTGACGTGATGTGATCGTAACCCGGAGCGATGTCGGTAGTGAGTGGACCAAGCGTGTAGAACGGCGCTTCATGACACGTCTCGAGTTGCTTGTCCATGTTTTCCTTGATCAAGTGCATCGGCACGTGACCAGGCCCCTCGATCATCACCTGGCAATCTTGCTCCCACGCAATCTTCGTCAACTCACCTAACGTTTCCAGCTCCGCAAACTGCGCTTCGTCGTTCGCATCAGCAATCGAGCCAGGACGTAATCCATCGCCCAGAGAAAACGACACGTCGTAAGCAGCCATGATTTCGCAGATCTCGCGAAAGTGCGTGTAAAGAAAACTCTCTTCGTGATGAGCCAGGCACCACTTCGCGAGGATCGATCCACCACGACTCACGATTCCGGTCGTGCGCCGGGCTGTTAAAGGAATGTACGGCAGACGCACGCCGGCGTGGATCGTGAAGTAATCGACCCCTTGCTCCGCTTGCTCGATCAGTGTGTCGCGAAAGATTTCCCACGTGAGCTCTTCAGCTTTACCGCCGACCTTCTCGAGCGCCTGATAAATCGGCACCGTGCCGATCGGCACCGGCGAGTTGCGAATGATCCACTCGCGTGTGGCGTGAATATTTTTTCCAGTGGAAAGATCCATCACCGTGTCAGACCCGCAGTGAATGGACCAGCGCATCTTGTCGACTTCCTCTTCAATCGACGAAGCAACGGCGGAGTTTCCGATGTTCGCATTGATCTTGACGAGGAAGTTGCGGCCGATAATCATCGGCTCGGATTCAGGATGATTGATGTTAGCCGGAATAATGGCGCGTCCACGAGCGACTTCCGAACGCACGAATTCAGAAGTGACAAACTGCGGAATGCCGGCGCCAAACGATTGGCCCTTGTGCTGGTGTAACAGTGAGTCACGCGGCGCATCGCCACTTTCCCACGCAGCCTCACGACCAAGATTCTCACGAATCGCGATGAACTCCATCTCGGGAGTGATGATTCCTCGTCGCGCATAGTGCAGCTGTGTCACACACGAGCCTGCAGTCGCACGGAGTACCCGGCGTCGCATGAGAGGAAAGTCTTCGAGCTTGCCGACGTCTTTTATTCGCGCGCGATTCGCGGCATCGAATGTGAGATAGCCATCATCGATTGGTTTCGCTTCACGACCGTCGTACTCCTCAACATCCCCACGACCGACGATCCACTCGCGTCTTAATTGCGGCAATCCTTCGCGAACGTTTCCATGAACTGCCGGGTCTCCCCACGGTCCACTCGTATCGTAAACACGAACCGGCGGATTGGTGGCCAGGGTGCCGTCAAAATTGCGCGTCGGATTTTGTGCAACTTCACGAAATGGCACTCTGACGCCCGGCAATTCACCGTCGACGTAAACGCGACGAGAATTTGGCAATGAACTGTTTTCCGAAGTTTCGCTTTGGGTTAGTTTGATTCCTGTGCTCATATGTGAATTCTCCGATTGGGACCCCTGTAGTCTATAATCTCCACCGCTCGTAATCCAACCCGATCGATTTCCCGGAGATAAAAGATGCTGAAACGACGCGTTGTCGCCCTTTTACTGATCCTTTCGCTGCTTTCCCTGCCCGTAGCTGCTCAGAATGGCAGCGGCGATATGCTGAGTCGCATTCGTAAAGAAGCGATGGAACGTTCGCAGATCATGCCGACGATGCACATGTTTACGGATGTCTATGGTCCACGGCTCACGGGTTCACCCAATCACAAAGCCGCAGCGGACTGGGCAGTCAAACAAATGACCGCGTGGGGTCTTGAAAACGCTCATCTCGAACCATGGAACTTCAACCATCCCGGTTGGCTGAACGAGCGACTGACTGCGCATCTCATCTCTCCTGTTAAAGACCCGCTCGTCTGCGAAGTACTCGCCTGGACTCCCAGCACCAAAGGAACTGTGCAGGCAAAAGCAGTTCAACTAGTTCTGCCACTGCGAGTGTCGCAGGAACAGTTGGATATCTTTCTTAACAATTACAAAACAAAAGTGCGTGGCAAGATTGTACTCATCGGCACGCCAGCTTCGGTAGGCGTTAACCTCAATCCTCCGGCAAAGCGATTGACCGACCAACAGGCCGAGGAACGCTTTGGACCAAACGCCCGTCCATTCGCATTTCCGCAGGCATCGCCAACGCCGACTCCAGCCGCAAACGCACCACGACCGTTGACGAACCGTCAAATCAACGAGCAAATCGATACTTTTCTCAAGGTGAACGGTGCGGCAGTTAGAGTCAATGATGCAGGCCGCGAGTTTCGGCAAATACGCGCCTTCAACAACCAGACATTCGACGTCGACAAAGTAATCCCGACGGTGGTGATGAGCAATGAAGACTTCGGCCGCATCAGCCGGATCCTTAACGACGGCACGGAAGTCGTTCTCGAGTTCAATATCGTCAATCGTGTTTATCCCGAAGGCGCGACTTCCTACAACACAATTGGGGAGATTCGCGGCTCCGACAAAGCGGATGAAGTGATCATGCTTGGTGGACATCTCGATTCGTGGCACGCCGCGACAGGAGCAACTGACAACGCGATCGGCTGCACGATCATGATGGAAGCAGCACGAATTCTGAAGACGCTCGGAGTTAAGCCACGTCGGACGATTCGTGTGGCGTTGTGGAGTGGTGAAGAACAAGGGTTGCTTGGTTCGATAGCTTACGTCAAGGAACACTTTGGATCGTTCGAGGAGCCAAAACCCGGATATGAAAAGTTTGGTGGTTACTTCAATATCGATTCCGGCACTGGACGGGTTCGTGGTGCGTCCGTGTTTGGACCACCCGAGGCCGCCAGTATTCTTCGAGGTATTCTTGACCCCTTCAAAGCAGATGGCGTGGTTGGAGCTGTGACTTCGCGCAGCCGTAGACTTGGCGGCTCCGATAACACATCGTTCAGCCAGGCCGGGCTGCCGGGAATCGGCATGGGCCAGGATCCAATCGAATACGGAACACACACGTGGCATACAAATCTCGACACTTATGAACGAATTGTCGAAGATGATGTGAAGAAGGACGCGATGGTGGTGGCGTGGGCAGTTTATCAGTTGGCCATGCGTGACGATCTGTTACCGCGCTATTCCAAAGCCGACATGCCGGCAAAGCCCGTCGAGGAAACAACTGCGCAACCTGCTACGCCGGCCGTGCGTACACAAGCTCAGACAACGAAGCTTCCGGCAAAAACGACAAAGTCGCGGAGGCATACTTCACGACACAGAGGACGAAGGTAATTGGCAATAACTCGCCGTCAATTTTTAAGGCGAAGCGCAATCGCAGTTGCCGCGGCCGGACTTGATCGGACGCAATTCTCGGGTGCCGTCCGAAACCTGGTAATAACCGGCCCGGCCAAAAAGGTGCTCATCCTGGGTGCTGGAATGGCCGGGCTTGTTGCTGCCTACGAACTATCGAAGGCGGGGCACGACGTTACCGTTCTCGAAGCGCGAACCCGCCCCGGCGGGCGTGTGCACACGCTGCGTGAGCCATTCTCGGATGGGCTTTTCGCCGAGGAAGGCGCGGCACGAATTCCTGAGAATCACGATCTCACGCTTAGGTATGTGAACGAGTTTGCGCTTCCGCTCGAACCGTTTTATCCGAGCCGTCTCAATGCGGTGAGGTTTGATCGTGGTCGCAGAGAGGAAGTGCCGATTGAGGGATTCACTGATGCGATGACTCAGAATTACGGAGGGGAGCTTGGCGGAAACCCCGAACGCTGGCAGAAGATCGTCGGCGGGACCGACATGTTGCCAAAGGCATTTGCACAACGACTCGGTGACAAGATTCATTATGGTTCACCGGTCGTGAGAATCGAGCAGGATACGCAGCAGGCGCGGGTGGTGTTCCTGAAGTCGGGGCAACGACAAACACTTGGCGCCGACAAAGTTCTCTGCACGATTCCGTTTTCTGTGCTTCGCAATCTCGAGTTGCCGGCGCTATCTGAGCGCAAACGCGACGTCATCAAGAACACTCGCTACGACGCAGTCTCGCGTGTTTACCTGCAAACTCGCACTCGATTCTGGGAAGACAAAGGATTGAATGGTTTTGCGTTTACGAGAGGCGCGATCGAGATCTGGCAACCGACGTGGAGCCAACCTGGTCCACGCGGGATCCTGATGACTTACGCACGACCGGGCGAAGCCGAAAAAATCACGAAGCTTAAAGAGAATGAGCGTATCGCCACTACGTTGACGCAGTTGGATGGAATCTTCAATGGATTGAAGGAAAACTTCGAGCGCGGCGCGACTAAGTGCTGGATGGATGATGAATGGTCGCGTGGCGCATGGGCGTTTGTTGGGTTTAGCGATTTCTTCACGGGTGTTTCACCTGATGAGCGGATCCATTTTGCGGGTGAACATCTTTCGGCGTGGTCTTCGTGGATGCAGGGGGCGCTTTCGTCAGGGTTGAGGGCGGTGAAGGAAATTGATGCGACAGTGAAGGTTTAAATCCGCGGAATATAGGTCCCATAGGACTCATTCGACCTATTGAGTTGGAAACAGATCGTCAACCGCCATTGTCCAACCAGGAACAGCCGGCTCAGCTTCGGCAATCTCGCTGCGACGATAAATCTCTGCTGTTGCTGGATCAGTGGCTCTATAAACCCGCACCACATTCTCGCTGAGCAAATCCACATCCCAAACAACGAGTGTCCCGGCAGCAAAGTAATCAGCACGCTTCTTCGCCATCTCCCGTTCGGCACGTGGTCCGTAATCATTCTCACTACGAACTTCAGCCGCAAACACGGGGGCGCCCTGGAAAAACTTCATTCCGGTAGCCTCTCCGACATAGAACGCAGCATCCGGACTAAATGATCTACGACGCGGAAGATTGACAACAAACGCCGCGCTATCGGTTACAGCACGCCCATACTTGTGTCGCTTGCTGTACTCGCGTAGTGAGGAAAATATCTCGCCGGCTGCATAGCTCGGGAGAATGCCTGTTGGAGATATGAGGATTATTTCTCCGTTGACGAGCTCAGCCTTGCCCTCGACCTTGTAGAGATCTTCAATTGTGGCTTCGACTTTAGTGCTCATAGGTTTGTGTGAGTGTTGGAACAAAGTGCAAGAATTGTATCACTACCCCCCGATAAAGCTCATCGTACGTGAGGGAGCGACGAAATCGGGATCGTTGATGAAGTGGCGGGGTTCTTTCTTCATTATTACTGAATGAATGTAATCAATAATCTCATCTCGCGAGGCGCCACTGCGCACTACATCCCGCAGTGAATGCTCAATGGTAGAAAACAGGCACGTACGAATCTGGCCATCTGAGGTTAAGCGTATGCGCGAACAAGCACCGCAGAACGGCTCCGTAACTGGAGCGATGATTCCGATCTCTCCGGGCGCGCCATCAGCGAAACGATAGCGCGAGGAAGTATCGGAGCCTCTGGCGGCCTCGACACGAACCAGCGGAAAGCGCTCGCTGATCCGCTCGCGAATTTCTTTACCAGACACAACGTCTTCGCGTGACCATTCATGTCCTGAGTCGAGCGGCATGAATTCGATGAACCGCATCTTTACGTCGTACTCACGCGCAAACGCAGCGAAGTCCGCAACCTCGTCTTCATTATGCTCGCGCACGATAACCGCGTTGATCTTTATCGGCTCAAGTCCGGCCTTCTTTGCGGCGTCGATTCCGGCAAGCACTTTATCCAGCACGTCCACGCCCGTCATGCGTTTGAACACATCTCGCTTCAAACTGTCGAGACTAATGGTGACCCGATCGAGTCCCGCATCCTTCAAACTCTGCGCTCGCTCCGGAAGGTAGTAGCCATTGGTTGTGAGAGCGAGGTCGCGAAGTCCGGAACGCTTCAGCCTCGTGAGCTTTTGGATGATCGTTTCGATATCGCGTCGCAACATGGGTTCGCCGCCAGTAAGCCGAAGCTTTTCAATACCCAACGACACGAATATCTCGCAAACGTAATCGATCTCTTCGTACGAGAGCATCTGCTCTTTCGGCGCGATTGGCGGTTCGCCGTGCGGCAGACAATAGAAACAACGGAAGTTACACCGATCCGTCAGCGACACACGGAGGTCGCGAATCGGGCGGTTGTAAGCATCCCTTAGCAAAGCCATAGACTAATCATACGGATTTAGGCGTTGAGGGCCAAGTTGGCCATGAAAATGGAGGAAGGAAAAGAGCGCGTAGTTCCCGGAAGTTTCAGGGTGCGCTTCAGGACGAAATCAAAGAGTAGTGGATTGTAGTCGTAGATCTCTTTCAACGATTCCGCTTCGGTGTTGTTGATGTAACCTTGTTTCACGAGTGGACGCGTTCTGATCAACAGGTTGACGGCAGGTAGTGGATAGTCACTGCCGTTCACCAACCGCTCGTGCAAATCCTCGCGCGCAAGCATCGTTTGAAGAGGTTTACCGGAACGGTTGAACTGCGTCATCGCCGAGATTTCGCCAAACACCAGTCCCTCGTATTGCTTGTTGTCCATCAAACGAAGAAACAGGTCAAAGTTATCTATTTGCTTTTGTTCCGGGCTGTCCAGATCTTCGTTGGTTCCGAGTCCCGCACAATGCGCAACGATGACTTTCACGCCGTGGTCCAACGCTCGCCGCAGCAATAAAGGGTTGCCGAGTTTCTGATCCTCTTCGGCTTCGACTGCCTTTTCTTCTCCACCATGTGAGAGCAGGATCAGATCAAGCTCCTTCATCTTCTGGTAGAACGGATCGCACTTTGGATCGGACGGATCTATTCCCATCGCGTTGGGGAGCCACTTCACGATGCGCGCACCACGCCGTGCCCACTTCTCGAGTTCCTCAACCGCGTCAGGCCGGTAAGGATTGACGGAAATGTTTGGTACAAACAGGTCCGGGTATCGTTGGGCCAGTTCGAAAACATATTCGTTCGGAACATAAAACTCCGTCTTCTCGAGATTGACGGTTCCATCTTTACGATAGTTCTTATCGAACGCGAGCAAACGATGCTTGCCGTGATCCTTGATGTTCTTCACCAACGCCGCCAGTCGTGCAACGGCCTGCGGATCCGCATTGTCTTCGTCCGAAACACCTGCCGAACTCATATAGACTTTCAGCTTCAGCCGGTGAAATGGATGACGCCACGTCAGCATCTTCCGATTAACAAAAGCATTCGTGCCGCCGGCGCCGATCCCGGCGATGTGAACGTGATGATCGATCAGTTTCTCAGGATCGATGTCGTCAAAAGCATGTTTGATCAGGTCGGATGCCTTGGTGCTGAGTCTGGAATTCAGTTCTTCAGGTTGCTTTGTGAAGGCGCCGCCAATGGAGTGAATCAGACACATCTGTTACAACAAACATATCATCGTGCTAAGCATTGTTGCCACGAGCTCACGTTGTCCCTCGTGATCCACGCCAAAGACATCCGCACGAACAACGGTGAGTGTCTTTCCGGCTTTAATAACCTCAGATACAGCCACAAACTTTTCCCCCTTCGCCGGTCGCAGAAGATTGACTTTGAACTCAACACTCAACACTTCAGAGTTCGGCGGCATCAAGCTGTAGGCCGCATAGCCACAAGCTGTATCAGCAATTGTCGTCACAATGCCGGCGTGCAGATAACCGTGCTGTTGGGTCATGTCGGCACGATACGGAAGCGTGATCTCGATAGCTCCCGGCTCGACGCGGCTTAATTCAGCGCCGATGAGACCCATCATTGTTTGCCTGGCGAAGCTTTGCTTGATCTCTTCCGCGAAAGCCGGATTACGAGGTTGATGTGGCATCTGTGTAATCTGCGGATAAAGCGTGCGCATTGCGCTGGAGCCCGGAAAGTTTTGTCCGTTTCATGGCACTGCCACGAAAACGTTTGGCGTAAGTTTCCGGCGTGAGCTCAATAATCTCACGCAAGTCAGCATCTGCATTTCCTTCTCGTGGCGCGAACCGCGTCTCGGCAGTCGCTTCCTCAAATCGATTCCACGGGCAAACATCCTGACAGATGTCGCACCCGTACAACCACCCGGAAAGGTTACTCTGAATATCACTCGGCAATTCCGGCGAACGGAGCTCGATCGTTGCGTAGGAGATACACTTGTTTGAATCGACGACGTAGGGTTCTGTAATCGCCGCGGTCGGACATGCATCGATGCAGAGTGTGCACGTCCCACAGTGATCCTCCATCGGCTCAGCGTCGTATTCGAGGTCCAGGTTGAGAAACAACTCACCGACGAAAACCCACGAACCGAACTCAGGAGTTATGACGTTGGAGTGCTTACCGAGCCAACCCAGTCCAGCGCGCACGGCCCACGCTTTGTCCATCGTGGGCTGAATGTCGACACAGATCTTTCCCTCGGCTTGCGGCTCCTGTTCCTTGATCCACGAAAGCAGCGACAACAATTTTTCCTTGACTACATCGTGGTAATCGTCACCCCACGCGTACCGAGAAACTTTTCCCGTCACAGGATTGTCCTGATGCTGATGAGGTGTGAAGTAGTTGAGCGCGACAACCACGACCGAGCGCGCAGGCGGAAAGATTTCTTGCGGACTGATGCGTCTGTGGACATCGCGGGCCATCCAGCTCATCTCGCCATGATGGCCGCGCGCAAGCCACTCTTTTAACCGGCGCCCTTCATCTTCCAGTGACTCGGCGCCAACAATTCCGACCTTGTTGAATCCCTCGAAAAGAGCCCTGTCCTTGATGTTCTTTGCGAGGATCACTGCGGCGGAAGTTTTTGCATCGTCACCGATATGATCGGACTATCACCCGCGGTGCGG
>JBKPPU010000215.1:0-23412 GCA_046733695.1 Acidobacteriota bacterium | reverse complement strand
TGGGTTCACGTTGAGCGGTGGTGAACCGCTCATGCAGGACCGTTTTGCTGCGCGGCTGTTTACGGCGGCAAAGTCGATGGGAATTCATACGGCGCTGGACACGAACGGATACCTTGGCGAGCGTTTGTCGGATAACGAGCTAGACCAGATCGACGTGGTATTGCTCGACATTAAGGCGTGGGATCCTGAGAAGCACCTGCGTCTGACGGGCAAGGCAGTTGGTCCAACACTGGATTTTGCTCGCCGGCTAGCTGAACGCAAGCGAACGGTGTGGGTCCGTTACGTGTTGGTTCCGGGATTTACGGACGATGAGAACGACATCAATCAGATAGCGATGTTTGCCGCTCGGCTCGGGAATGTCGCGCGCGTGGACGTGCTGCCGTTTCACCAGATGGGTCGCTACAAATGGAAGAAACTCGGAATCGATTACGCGCTCGACGAAGTTGCCCCCGCACCACCATGGCTCGTCGAACGCGTCTGCAGTCAATTCCGCTCAGTTGGGTTAACGGCTTATTAATTCGTTATAGATCCGTGTTATCCGTGGCAAATGTGAACACGGATAATACGGATTTACTTTCTGATATAGCTGTTGCGGGCGCGCACTGCGATATCGGAGCGGTTGACGCTTACTTTGATCGTATGACTTTGCCCGCTCTCGTTCGTTGGTGGGTAAAAGCCGAGGCGATACTGGCGCCGAATCTCTTCAGCAATGCTCGTGAACGCCTGTGCGAGTTGTGCCGGATCGTTAGCCGCATACAACCGCCCGCCCGTTTTGTCGGCGAGTCCATGAAGGTATCGATCGGCACGTTTGTAATCGGCCTCGGTCGATGCTTGCATGGGATTGCCAAAGATCACCGCCGGAAACGGCCACAGATTAGCGTTCCTCTTACTCACATACTCTTTAGTGTCATACTGAATCGGATAGATCAGCGCATCCAACTCTTCCGCTTCCCGTAGAGTGCTCCGGCCGCTAGCTACGTAGCTGGACGTATCGACGCCATCCGTGAAGAGCACAATCGCCTTTCGTCCCTGAATCTTGTTGAGACGTTCGTTAATCACGAGATCGACCGCGTCATAGAGCCGTGTTGACTGGCCCGTTCGCACTTTCCTTCGAATGACTTCACTGATCCGATTGAAGTCGTTAGTTGCTTCCGTCAACAAGTACACTTCTTCGTTGAATGTCACAACGAGAACGCGATCCTGCGGGCGTAATTGTTTCGCGAAGTCAATCGCGGCTTCTTTGATCTCCTCGAGATCGAAGCGCGTTGAGGCAGAGGTATCCAACACGAGCGCCACAGTGAATGGCATCTCCGTCGGTTCGAAGTGAACGATCGGCTGCTCGACGCCGTCTTCGAACAAACGAAAGTCTCCACGCTTCAAACCGGAAACAAAACGACCCTGACGATCGAGTACGCTGACCGGGACAGTGACGAGCGTAGTGTTGATACGGACCACGTCGCCGGCTGATACCTCTTCGACAGCAGGTTTGGGAACTGTCGCAGGAGTAGTGTTACCAACCCGGCGCGGTCTAGTCTGTCGAGATGTTTGAGCTGAAGTTATTACCGAGAGAAGGGAGACCAATAATATGAAAGAAGCGACCTGGTATTTCATAGTCGCGTACCTCCTGAAAACTAAACTGGTCTAATGACAATCCGAGCATTGAAACATCGAGATGTCTCCAAGGTTGATGGGGTGCTGAAATGGTTTATTGGCCGAGTGGCAGCTCTCGCACTTTCGTGATGCGAGACTGCCAAGTTCGACCGGATGCTTGAAAGATCCGGTTCGTGGATTTTGTTCGGGCGGACGCGCGGAATCGTAAAGCACCTTATGACAAACGTTGCAATCGTTTGAGATCACTTTGCCCGTATCGCTCTTGTGCTCACCATCGTGGCAACGGAAACAACCCGAAGAGATCAAGTGACCGATGTTGTTTGGATGAGCCTGCCAGTCAGTCTTCATCTCAGGAAAGAAGTTGGCTTGATAGATACGTTGGATCTCAGTGATAGCTCCATCAACCGACGCTTTCCGTTCGGCATAAACTGAACCTTGATTGTTGCGATAGAAGTCAGTCAAACCGGACGCGATTGTCTTTAACGCTTCATCGTTGGTGGTGTAGGGCTTTGAGAGCAACTCCACTGCCTGACGTTTGAGATAAGGCAACGAGGCATCAAGCCGGTTGGCCTGGAAAGAGCGATCGAGCGCGACGTCGGGCGGGTTGTATATGTGTGCCGGTCGATTATGACAGTCAATACAATCCATTCGCCGCTTCGAAGCTTGTTGTATCTGTTGGGGAGTAAGCTGCGAATTCAAGGCAACATAAGTGGTCACATTGCCGTTGCGATCTTTCGATTGGATCCACGGAATGACTTGTCGCTGTGCGTCCGACGAGATGAAAGTGATCTCGTTGCTGAGATTCATGTGCCAGTGAATGCCGCTGACCGGCCCCGTGTCCGGACTGCCGCCGCCAACGTTCATGAGTAGAGCGATGCGACGGTGCGTGTTCTTCTCGTCGTAAGCATATCGATCGAACACTTTTAGCTTGTTGCCGATAAACTTTTCCGCCCAGTGACAATGCGCGCACGTGTCATTCGCCGGACGCATGTTTGCCACGGGCGTCTTGATCGGTCTGTCATATTTCCCGAAAGCAACGGAGTAGAGTTGATGCATGCCGTTCAGTTTCGCCTTCACGTACCAGCGCGCGCCTTCGCCGACGTGACAGTCGACACACTCCAGCCGTCTGTGCGGCGAGTTTTGAAACGCCACAAACTCGGGCTTCATCACGGTGTGACAGGTCTCGCCGCAGAAAGAGACGGATTCAGTGTGTTCGTAAGCCTGGTAGCTGCCGAAAGCACTGATCGAAACGAACAGGAAACTGACTCCCAGGAAAACAAGAAAATAAGTTCGGCGCCGCGGATCGCTGAGGTCAATGCTCGGATGGGCGGCATATTCGTCCGGCGAAAGACTGCGTCGCCTGCGGCGCTCACGCAGGGCTCCCACAACCATCACGATCAAACTGCAAACGAGAATCGCAGGAATGATCATCCAGGCGAAGATGCCGATGTAAGGACTACTTCGCCTGCCGGTGGTCTCGAGCAGAAATAACAGCAGGATGCTAGCGAGGCACGCGACTGCCACCGCCGAGGCCACCATACTGACGTAGTTACGAAACAGACTTATTTTCATCGTGCGTAATCTGTGGATTACCCTCGTATCGACTTCATGTAATCCAACAGTGCCTTTGCCTGTTCCGCCGTGATTCCCTTAGCTTCGTATCCCGGCATGTTAGGCGGCTTTTCCACCTTCTTGCCTTTGAGGATGATTTGCACGTGCTCGTCGTCTGACTTCGTTGCGTCGAACTTCTTTTCGGCCTTTGGACCATGACACATCACGCATTTGCCTTTATAGGTCTTGGCCGCATCGAAGGTCTCAGAGCTCGGGTGACTCGCTCCGGCAGAAACAATGCCCAGCAAGGTCACCAGGATTGCTGCCGCCATACTCAGTCCAAATGTTCTTAACTTCATCGCATTCTCTCCTTTCAAAAGTGCCAGGTTGAACCTTTATGACAACGTGTGCATACCGAGAAGTCGTTGTCTCCAAACGCGCGCTTCCCGTTATGACAGCTCACACAACTAAAAGAACCTGCCGGCGCATGGTGATTGAGTGGTTGGGGTGCGCTAATGTCGTTACCGCGAGGACGATGGCAGGCTTTACAACTCAAACTCTCATCTCGATTGTGCTGTTCGTGACTGAACCCGACCTTGAAGGCACGGGCCGTTTGATTTGGGCGGACGTAGCGTCCGAGTTCATGGCACACGCCGCAGGATGAAATGTCGCGATCACCTGACTTCGCTTGTGGGCCGTGACATTGAAAGCAGGTCGCGTGCGCACTGAAGCCAACCGGAATCGTCAAAGCTACACCGCCGCGCGAAGGTCGATGGCAACTGGCGCAATTGACTCCCGCGTGACGTGAGTGATCGAACTTCATGTTGAAGCTGGTCAAGCGGGGAAATGCTTTCAGGTCTTTTGCTGGAGGATTGACGTGGCAGTTGGTGCAAATCGGGTTTGAGGAGTCGGCGAACTGCTTTTGATGGCAGCCCGCGCACGGCAAATGATCTTTGCCGCCGGGTATCGAAGGCTGCGTCGCATTGCTCTCGCGTCGATGACACAACGCGCACGGCAGTCGCTTGTGATACGCCGACGTGTGCTGAAACTTTGAGAAGTCAGCATCCTCACGGACTTTCATTTGCGGGACCGCGTGGTTGGATACAGTCACCTCGCGGTAGCGGGTGGGTACGCCGTAGGCTGCACTCGACAAACGCTGCGCGGGCACCCACCCGCTACCGCGAGGTGGTACTGACTGTGTCCAAGCGGCAGACGTGTTGCCTAATTTATGACACGTGCCGCAACTCGTCGGCACAGGTGGTAGCTCGGATTCAGCATTGTGACAGCTAAAACAAACCGCGTGGTTGTTCGGTTTCCCTTTGACCTCGCCCTCTTTATCAAGCTGATGGCAGGTTTTACATTCCTGGTCTTCGTGCTTCTCATGCGGAAAACTAACCTCAAACTCCGCCACATGATTCACCTTCCGCTGCCCGCAGTTCGTCACATCGCCAAGACTCGGAAACAGAAACCGCGCAGTGTCTTTCGGCGTCACATTCACGTGGCAGTTCGAGCAAATCGCAGGCGCTGGTCTTTGTCTCGCAAAAAACTGTTGCCGATGACAACTGAGACAAGTCTCGTGTTTCGGAAACTCCGCCACGTCCGGAAACGCCGCGTCTCCCTGTCGCACGTCTTTCCAGTTATCGGTAGGAAATTTATGACACGAATCGCACGCCAGCTTCTGCTTCTCGAAGTGAGTGCGATGCGAGAACTGCGTGTAGTTAACACGAGCCTTGGCCGGGCGCAGCTTCTTCTGTGCACTTGCAGTGAAACTCACCATAAGCAGCAAAGCGACGACGAAGGCCGGCGCCTCTGAGGTCAGTTGCTTCATTCCTTCCGACCAAAGTAGAGGCGCAACGATGTATAGGGCAGATGCGCGTGATAGTTTTGGGGGCGGGGACCGACGATATCGCTTTCGTTGTAGTTGTAATACTGATAGCCAAAGTTCCAATCGAGGCGTCTATGGAGCTTGATCGCGAGCCGCGCTTCAGGCGATTGAAAGCTCATCGGATAGGAGGAGACGAGGAACCCGGGATTTCCTGCCGGATCGGGGATGCGATTGCCCTGTCCATTGTCTTTATTGATTCGATATGCGGTATAGAGACTCACTCGCGGAGTGAGAAGCGCGGTCGTGTCGATGAAGAAAAAGTTGTTTCTTACGAAGTAAAGACTGCGGCCCTCTGGATGCTGGATGTTATTGAAAAAGAAATTGACGACTGCGTTGCTGTTGAGCCAGTTGTAGTTGTAACCAGTGTTGAGGGCGAATCTCGAGTTTGGGTTCCAATCGACGGACGAAGTGAAGACGCGCGACTTGATACTGACGCCGAAATCCTGCAATGAGACGCCCGCAATCTCCGACGGATTAGCATTATCGCGACTGATGAATGCGAGATTGAACGAAAGTTTATTAGTCGGAGCGTAGCGGCTCTTGGCGCGAATATTCGTATAGTCATAGTTTCCTATGCGCGTAAATACGTTGTCGGCCGTGCCGCGCTCTCCGTCGAAATAGATGGTCCAATTACTGGCCGGCCGCGCTTTGAAGCCGCCAAAAATCGCGTGTGTATTGTTTTGATCGAGAGTGCTCGACGAACTGCGCGTATTGCCGGAAACAGATCCGTTGGAACCAAGGTTAATTCCTTCAAAACTTTCTTCTATACGGCGATGTCCGTAACGGTAGCCAAGATGGATCGAGTAGTGAGGGTTGAATTGGTAATCGCCCTCGACGGTGTTCTGATACTTTCGATATTCGATATTGGTATGAGCGTCTAAACCACTGAAACCGATCGTGTCAGTTCGCGTTGTCGCTCCATTGGGACGTGTAAGCGAGAAGAAGTCAGACATCACGGCATTGCCGTGGATCTTGAAGTCGTCGACACGAAACGTATTCGAGATACGCAGCTTGTTCGTAGCCAGGAACGTCATGGCGATGTCGCCGAGCGTGCTCGGGCGATGGGTGTCGCCGGTGATATTGTACTGCCCCAGATTCAGAGTGTTCGGAGTTGCCGGCAGTGGGCCTGGTGGCCAGCCCGAGACTCTCGGATTCCAGTTGGTACCCGAATAGTTCTCAATGAAGGCGAAGGTTGAATCAGAGTCGCTGTAGATTATGCGGCCCGTGATATCCAGCCTCTTGAACAAGAACGTGTGTATGCTACCGCGCGTGAAATCGATGCTTCCGCGTGATGGTTCCTCGTGATGGAAACTGGTTAGCTGGCCTTTGGTAGGATCGAGATTAATGCCCGGTGTCGCACCCAGATTCGTGAAACCATCATCGCGGAAGCGTCGAAAGCCTTGCAGGAAGGAATAATCGATTGGGCCAAGCGTGCCTTCTGCGCCGAAACGGAAATCGTCGGCGCGTGACCTGAGCTCGACGGGATAATTGAATTCGTTTCCGCCGAGGTGATAGTTGGTGAAGGCTGGGCCGTTCAGTCGTTCCGGTGAATAGCCGAGGGTGAATCTGATCAGTCTGTTCTTCGGCAGAATGGTGAGATCGAAGTCGCCCATCTTCATCTCAGTGTTGTAGCCGTGTTCGCCCGTAACGGATTTCGGCGGCACACTGAAATTTGAAGGAGAGAATACCCAGTTCGGATTTGCGAAGCTGTTGAGAAATCGGAAGTAGTTGAACCTGCGATAGGTGCCGTCGAGGCGGTACCATTCCGGCTTTTCGACGGTTAATCGCACATGACCGTTGGGATCGGCGCCCCATCCGGTCGTCGTTACGAGTACCGAGTCAAACAATCCGCCTTTGCCGTCCTGTGACCGCATAAGGAAGCTCGAGTCGAAGAGGCGTGGGCCAGTTCGGTAGTTCAGATCGCTCTGGTACTTGTTGAGATCGCCGACAACCTGCAGTCCGCGATAACCAAACTCGACGGTCGAAATGATTGTGTAGTTGCCGGCATTGTCACCGGCCTCGACCGGTGCGCCGGCACTAGAGTTGGTCGACGCGGGACTCGAAGCCGGTTGTTGCGCCGTGGCAACTGAGACGAAGAAGAGCCATCCACAGATTACACAGATACTCTTTTGTAAAAATCTGTGAAATCTGTGGATGGTTCTTTTTTGTTCTTTCATAACTCACCTGAAGAAAGCCGGGTGTGAACGCGAGCCGTGAATCTTCACGTGGCAATTCGTGCAACTCGAGTATTGCGCGTTCTGGTTGTGCGTTGGACCAGCAGGTTCGTCCGCGCCCACGCCATGGTCCACGCTGTGGCACGTCAGACACAGTTGGTTAACGCGACTAAATTTCAATAATCTCGGATTCGCCGAGCCATGTGGCGTGTGACATGCCGCACATCCTTCGGTCTTTAGTGGCGCGTGCTCATAGGTGAAAGGACCCTGCTTGTCTGCATGACACTTTATGCAGGCCGCATCTGCTCCGGTGGCCAGCCTGGTTTGCTTGAGCTCGAAACCACCGTGCGGATTGTGACAATCACTGCACTTCATCGCGCCCTCGAGCACCTTGTGGTGAAACGGCTTGTTGAAGTCGGGCTTAACTTCGTTGTGGCAGCTTATGCAGAGTTGCGGTTCACCGATCTTGAGCAGATAACGAGTGGAGAAGTCAGGCTTTTCCGCGTTGGCGGTGTCAATGTGAGTGATTGACTTCGAGATGTTTCGATTGCCCGCGAGTGAGTGTGATGAATGGCAGTCAGTGCAGCCTACATCGTTGCGCCAGTGTTCACCGCGTCTGAAATTATTACGTTCCTCCTTGCCGGAATGGCAGGTAAGGCAGGTCTCCGAAATCGCTTTGGGCGACTTGTTTTTGAACGAGATGATCTTTGCCGGATCGCCTTCCTCCGTGTGAGCCTTTCCCGGACCATGGCACGCTTCGCAGCCTGTTACCTTGTCTTTCCAGGCGTTGATAGTCGCGAGGCGAGCGTGAGAAGTGTGGGAGAACGCCTTGAACTGATCCTCGTGACAGTCCTTGCACGCGTCGCTGCCGACGTATTCGTTGTCGTTTGCGGAGGCTACCGACCGGTTAGTCCAGGTGACGTAGCAGATCAGTCCTAATGCAGACCCGCAAAGAACAAGAAGCTTGAGCTTTCTGAGTAGTCTCAACACAACGCCTCACAGGGTTCAGGGGTGCTGCGATTTTGGAATGATCGAGGGCTAAACTCTACTGGTAATTTGTACAGGCACGGCTATTTGATAGCCCCAAGTCTGACCTTCAACCCGGTCGTGAGTAACAGGTCGTTTTGTTTGGCGCCGCCCGGAGGATTGGAGAGATATCGGTCGCTGAGTGTTACTTGCCACGCAATTCGTTTTGTCACGTCAGCCACAAGGCCGGCGTCGAAGTTGATGCGGTAATCGCCGCCGTTGGAAAGATTCGGAAAGAAGAATAGCTGCTCGGTCAGACTCAGACGAGGCGTGAGACGATGATCCAGCGTTTGGCCCAACTGAGCTTCGAGCGACGTGCGATCGTTGTCGTTGCCCTCGAAAAACTCCCGGCTCACGTCCAGACCGCCTAACAGGTCAAGCTTTGTGCGGTCGTTTCGGATGGCGTGATAGCCGATTCCACCTCCCAGAACCCAACGGAGGTTCAGGTCCTGAAGACCGTTGTGCTCGAGATCGGTAAATCCGTACCCGAACCAATCTTTGTTGATGTTGCGATCGTAGCGCGCCCCGAAGCGAAAGGTGTTCGCGACAGTGCGCGAGATTCCGTTTGTGTTCTCGCGGTTGTAGACGGAGGCGGCGTAAAGGCTGGTCTTGTCGCGTAGGGTTTCACGCGAGATGGCCATTCCCAGCGCGAGATTGGTTGTGCTCGAGTTTCCTCGCGTAAGTGCGAAACCGAGGTCAGCGCCACCCCGCCACTGTTCGAACCAACCGGGATTCAGCGTGCTCTCGTAGGCTTTCTGCTCATCTGGAGACCGGACTACGGCGATGGCGGAGCGTTCGACTAAAACTGCTGCGCCAGTGCTCGGTTTGATTTCGAACTGGTTGTTTTTTGAAGTGACTAGTCCGCTTACGACACGGCCGTCAGTCAATGTAAGGTAAAGCGGTTTATCGGCGGTAATGTTCTCGATGTTGTCCATAGCGATCGTCACTTCGCCGACGAGGTCACTCTTGAAGACGATCGTTTTGCCGTCTGATTTGACGATTGTGCCCGTGAGTCGGTCGCCGTTCTTGAGGACGATCTGATCGGCCACAGCGCGGCTGGTTAACGTAAGGACAACGAATAGCAACAATCCAATCCGGTATTTCATTTCGTCGTTTACCGTCGCAGCAACGTCCTGAATCATCCACTGGCAAAATTTACAGGCCCAAAAGAGGACGCGGATACACGGATTCGATTCAGATCAATCCGCATAATCCGTGGCCCCGGATTGGGCCTGTAATTTCTGACAGTGCCGGTGGCAATTCACGCGAAATAGAATCGACGCGTGAAACCCACAAGGTCGATAGCCAACGACCTGAGTGCTTACGGCATTGCACGCTCGACGATTCAGGGGAATCCTCTGGACGAGGAAGAGGCGCGGAAAATTCACGCCTTTTGGTCCGCATGCAACTACCTCGCACTCGGGATGATTTACCTTCAGGCCAACCCGCTTCTGCGCCAGCCACTGCAAGCCGAGCACATCAAGAACCGTCTACTCGGTCATTGGGGCGCCAGCCCGGCATTGTCCTTTATTTATGGCCACCTGAACCGGGTCATTAAGTCGCATGATCTGGACGTCATCTTTATGGCCGGTCCCGGACATGGAGCGCCGGGAGTCCTGGGGCCGCTTTATCTCGAGGGTTCCTACTCGGAGGTCTACCCCGACAAAAGCCAGGACGAAGAAGGACTACTTCGATTTTTCCGCGAATTTTCTTTTCCCGGAGGCATCGGCAGCCACTGCACGCCCGAAACTCCCGGCTCGATTCACGAGGGAGGGGAACTGGGTTACGTCTTGTCGCACGCCTGCGGCGCTGCCTTCGACAACCCGGATCTCATCGTCGCAGCAGTAGTCGGCGACGGCGAGGCAGAGACTGGCCCACTCGCGACTTCATGGCATATCAACAAGTTTCTGAATCCCGTTCACGACGGCGTAGTTCTGCCAATCCTCAATCTGAACGGTTACAAGATCAACAATCCGACTCTCCTCGCGCGCATCACCCATGAAGAGCTCGAAGACCTCTTCAAGGGCTACGGCTATTCACCGTGCTTCGTCGAAGGATCTGACGCCGTGTCGATGCATCAGGCAATGGCCGCCACGATGGATCACTGCGCCAGTACGATCCGCACTCTCCAGCAAGATGCACGAAGTTCCGGCACTGCAACGCGACCTCGCTGGCCCATGATCGTTCTTCGTTCACCCAAAGGCTGGACGGCGCCCGGCGAAGTCGATGGGCGAAAGGTGGAAGGCCTGTGGCGCGCACATCAGGTACCGCTGTCTGATGTGAAAAAGAATTCAGACCATCTAACACTGCTCGAACAGTGGATGCGCAGTTATAAGCCGGAAACACTCTTTACTGCGGACGGCCACATCAATGAGGAATTACGAGAGCTAACTCCCACCGGCAATCGCCGTATGGGTGCAAATCCACAAGCCAACGGCGGTCAACTCAAGAAGAATCTTCGCCTGCCCGACTTCAGAACCCACGCAGTAAAGGTTGAACATCCGGGCCGTGTTTCGGTTGAGAACACGAAGCCACTCGGAAAGTTTCTGCGCGACGTGATGAAGTTGAACATGAACTCGTTCAGGATATTTGGACCAGACGAGAACACGTCGAACAAGCTGGATGCAGTTTACGAGGTCACCAAGAAGCTTTGGTTAGCCGGCTATCTTCCCGAAGACAGCGATGGTGGTGAACTTTCTCCGGACGGCCGCGTCGTTGAAATGCTCAGCGAGCACACGCTGGAAGGCATGCTGGAGGGATATCTGCTCACTGGCCGTCATGGCTTTCTATCGACTTACGAAGCGTTCGCACACGTCATCGATTCGATGTTCAACCAGCACGCAAAGTGGCTGTCGATCTGTAATGAACTGCCGTGGCGTCGTCGCATCGCTTCACTGAATCTCCTGATTACTTCAACAGTCTGGCGCCAGGATCACAACGGGTTTACGCACCAGGATCCGGGTTTTTTGGACGTCGTGGTGAACAAACGGGCTGAAGTCACACGCATCTACCTACCGCCGGACGTCAACAGCCTTCTCTCAGTCGCCGATCATTGCCTGCGGAGTGAGAACTACATCAACGTGATCGTCAGCGACAAGCAGATGCACTTGCAGTATCTCGATATGGATACCGCGATCACGCACTGCACAAAAGGCATCAGCATCTGGGCACAGGCCAGCAACGATGCAGGAAAAGAGCCGGACGTCGTGATGGCTTGTGCGGGCGACATTCCCACTCAGGAAGCCCTCGCAGCTACGGCGTTGCTGCGTGCTGAATTTCCGGATCTCAAAATCCGTTTCATCAACGTGATCGATTTGTTCAAGTTGCAATCGGACAAGGAGCACCCGCACGGATTATGCGATCGCGACTTCGACAGTCTCTTCACCGTCGACAAGCCGGTTGTTTTCAACTTCCACGGCTATCCCTGGCTGATTCATAAACTCACTTACAACCGCAGCAATCATTCGAATCTGCATGTTCGCGGCTACAACGAGCGAGGCAACATAAACACACCGATGGAACTGGCGATCGACAACGGTATCGATCGTTACACCCTTGCCGTAGACGTGATCGATCGCGTGCCGAGCTTACAGTCGATCGGCGCACACGCTAAGGAGAAGTTTAGAAATATGCAGATTGCCTGCCGCCAGCATGCACACGCATTCGGGATCGATAGCCCGGATATACGTGAGTGGCAGTGGCCGTACTAGTGGACCAGTTAAAACGATGAAGATCTATTTTCATGGCGCAGCCGGTGACGTTACGGGATCGGCTTATCACGTCGTCACAAAGGACGCGAGCATCCTCGTTGATTGCGGGCTTTTTCAGGGACGAAAAGAAGAGCGCGAAAAGAACCGCCGCAACACGTCGCTTGCCGGTGGGAAGCTTGACGCTGTCGTGCTCACTCACGGGCATCTGGACCACATCGGTCGCTTGCCGCTGCTCACTCGCAAGGGATACAAGGGACCGATCTTCGCAACTAAACCGACGATCGATCTCGCAACGTTGATCCTTAAAGATTCGCTTTCCTTACAGCAATCAGATCTTCAGCGTCAAAACCGTAAACGCACTCGCGCAAGGCTGCCACCGCTCGAGCCGCTCTTCGAAGAAGCTGACGTCCGCAAGCTGAAACCGCTCGCTAAGCCCGTTAAATACAATCAGCGTTTTGAAGTTGCGCCCGGTATCGAAGCGCGGCTCGTTGACGCCGGCCATGTCATCGGGTCCGCCAGTATTGAACTTACCGTACGTGAGAATGGTCACAAGAAAGTCGTCGTCTTCTCAGGTGATCTTGGGCCACGTGGTGCTCCGTTACTCAAAGATCCGATGCCGTTCAAGTCAGCGGACGTGGTGATTATGGAGTCGACTTACGGTGACCGAAATCACCGTTCACTTCATAAAAGCGCGGTCGAGGGAAGAAAGATCATTGCCAGGGCTATCGAGAATAAGGCCAAAGTTCTGGTGCCCATCTTTGCCGTCGGGCGCACTCAGTTACTGCTCTATTTGCTTGCCGGTGCTTTTCAAAGAGGAACGTTGCCGGAGTTCCCAATTTTTCTCGACAGCCCGATGGCCCTGGAAGCCACAAAGATCTACGGGAAGAACAACGAACTCTTTGATGACGAGGCAGTGGAGATGATGAAGTCGGGCGAACTGAGCCGTGGTCTCAAGTCGGCTGTTCCGTGTCCAAAACCAGAAGATTCACGTGCCCTGAACGCAGTCAAAGGTCCATGTCTCATCATGGCCGGAAATGGTATGTGCAGTGGTGGCCGGATCATGCACCACTTGCGACACAACCTGCCGCTGCCTGAAACGGAGGTAATGATTGTCGGGTTCCAATCTGGAGCTTCACTTGGTCGAAAACTTGTCGATGGAGCGAAGACGGTGACGATATTCGGCGAAGAAATTCCTGTGCGGGCTTCGATTCATACGATGGGCGGATTCAGCGCGCACGCCGATCAGAGTGAGTTGCTCGATTGGTTTGCTGCAGTCGCGCCGTCGCGTCCGCGCACGATCATTACGCATGGTGAAGATCGAGCGCGACAGGCTTTCGGAGAACTCATCGAATCGAGTTTTGGTTTGAAGACGGAACGGCCGGCAATTGGTGACGTGATCGAAATCTAGCCACAGATCAGACGGATCTAAAGACGGATTAGCACGGAGAGAATATATGAGTGTCGTAAACCTTTCTGATGACGAAGCAGTTAAGAAGGTTCTGGTCGATTCTGTGTTGGGATTGTGGGATGTCGTCAATAATCTGACTCGTATCCGGCCCGCGCGAAACGAGCGTTATCGCGTGACGATCTTTGGATCCGCGAGAGCTAAACCGGGAACGATTGCATACGAAGAGACGAAACGAGCCGCCAAGGAACTCGCGGCTATGGGCTGCGACATCATCACCGGCGGTGGTCCAGGGTTGATGCAGGCAGCAAATGAAGGCGTCGATGCCTCAGGCGCCGCAAAATCGATGGGCATCCGAGTCGATCTTCCTTTCGAGCAGGAAGTAAATCCGTTCGTTGAGCTGGCGTACGAACACAAGACTTTCTTTACGCGTCTGCATCACTTCGTACTCGCGTCTGACGCGTTCATCGTTGCTCCGGGCGGTATCGGAACGGTTCTGGAGACGATGATGATCTGGCAGTTGCTTCAGGTTCGTCATCTCGAAAAGACGCCGCTGATTCTCGTCGGCAAGCTGTGGCCGGGTCTGGTCGAGTGGGTGCGCGACTCGATGCTCTCGTTCGAGACTCCGCTTATCAATGTTGAGGATGTCGATATTCCCATCTGTGTGAACAGTGCCGAAGAGGCCATCGATATTATTCGTCGACACCGCCAGGCGAGCGGGTTTGCGGGTGCGGCGCACTCATGAATGAAAGCAGGTAAAAGATGTCTACTGCAACTGGTCACGTAGCGCCGGAAGTACAGCGCGCGTCGCTGAGCAAGTTTCTGCGCAGCCCGATGAATTGGTTGTTACTTTTCATTCCGCTGACGGTCGGGTTGGAACATCTCGCTCACGTGTCCGCGCCGGTGCTGTTCTTCATGGCCGCCGTTTCGATCATTCCCATCGCGGCGCTGATCGTTCGCGCCACCGAACAGATCGCACATCGCACTGGTGATGCAATAGGCGGGCTGTTGAACGCCACATTCGGCAATGCTCCCGAGCTGATCATTGCGCTCGTGGCGTTGAGGGCCGGTTATCTGGACATGGTTCGAGCATCGCTGGTTGGCGCCATACTGGCGAATCTACTGCTTGCGCTGGGAGTTGGGTTCCTGGTGGGTGGTCTTCGTTTTCATGAGCAGAGATTCAATGCGACGGCTGCGCGCGCATACAGCTCGATGATGTTTCTCGCGGCTGTGAGCATGACCGTGCCGAGTTCGTTTAGCCGCATCTTTGCGCCCAACGAAGTGATTCGTCAGGAGCAACTGCTCAACGTCGGTATTGCGATCATGTTGCTCGTCGCGTATGGGCTGTACATCCTGTTTTCACTACGGACACATTCCAGTGCTTTCGCCAGTTTGGATACCGGAGAAGACACAGGTCATCACGAGGAGCTGTGGAGTGTGCCTCGTGCTGTGATTAGTTTGCTGGTTGCGTCGGCACTCGCGGCCTGGATGAGCGAGATTCTCGTCGGAGCTGCTGAGGCGACTGGAAAAGCACTCGGCATGTCGCAGGTTTTCATCGGTATCGTTTTTGTTGCGGTTGTGGGAGGCGCTGCGGAGAGTGGCTCGGCAGTGGCGATGGCGCGGAAGAACAAGATGGACTTGTCGGTGGGGATCGCGCTCGGAAGTTGTATTCAGATCGCGTTGTTTGTTGCGCCCATACTTGTGATTGCGAGTTATTTCATCGCGCCACACCCGCTCGAGCTAGCGTTTAGTCGGGCGGAGATTGGGTCGTTGTTTATGGCGGTGCTGATTGGCGCGCTGGTTTGCGGCGACGGGCAATCCAACTGGTACAAAGGCGTGCAACTGGCTACGGTCTACGCGATCATCGCATTGATGTTCTACCTCGTCCCCGAGATTCCGAGGTAAATTTAGACAGGATTGTCAGGATGAACAGGATTTATCTTGTTTCATCCGGAAAAAATCCTGTCCATCCTGTCCTTCTTACTGCGCGACGAGCGGGATTTGCGAGGCGACCTGCAGGTCCATCAGCTCATACAGCCGCCGATCGATTTGAAAAAACAGCGCCGCCTTCCGCGACGGAATCACCTTCTCCACAATCGGAATGTACTTCTGCCTGGTCTGTGCCTGGCGAACCTGAATCTCCGCCCACTTATTGATCATGCTGCTTGCCTGAGCATCAGTCAGCGTCTTCTGATTCGCCGCATACTCCTTGATGATGGAATAAAACTCGTCATAAACCTTGGACATGTCGGCCGCGTACTGGTCGTAGACCGGCCAGAATTTGGTAGCTTCCGTTTCCGTCAGCGGCACGTTCAACGCGATCAACTGCTTTTTCTCCCCACGCAGATCGCGGCGTAGCAGCGCCAGATCTCGTTCGACCTCAACGCCTGTCGCGGTTTCTCTTTGCGCAAAAACAGTGGTGCCGGATGCGGCGAAAGCAATAGTTAAAACTAGGCAGGAAAACATTAGTCTGGCCATGATGAGCTCCTCGATTCCGTCCAATTTTCGAAATATTTAGGGGCAGGCGCTGGTTTCCGGCGACTGTCAAAAGTGACAGTTAATTCCTCTCACTTCCTTCGGTACGATGCCCGTCAGAAAGAGAAAGCCCCAACGACGGCGGAGTCTGCCTCATCGAGAGAAGTTCGAGCCATGAATAAGTCTTTTCAACCAGGAGTCGCGCTAGTTGTCTTCCTTTGCGCATTCCACTTAGCCGGTGGCCAGCAACTGCGCGACTCCTTTCGCCGAGTCAAGAACTCCGTGGTGGTCGTCCACAGCAGCAATCCGAAGCCGACGGAATCGAGTCGTCCCGGCGAAGTTGAGGATTCCGGATTAGGATCGGGCGTTTTGATCTCCAGCGACGGAAAAGTACTGACCGCGGCACATGTCGTCGACGGCGAAGAGCGGCTGCTTGTCGAGTTCGCAAATGACGAGTGGGTACCGGCCAAAGTCATCAGTTCATCTGCGACTGCTGATGTGGCGTTGCTGCAATGTGACCGGGTGCCCAAAGACGCGACTCCGGCAAAGCTCGGTGATTCCGACAAAGCCGAGACAGGTGACGACATCTTTATTGTCGGCGCGCCGTACGGACTCAGTTACACGTTGACCGTTGGTCGAATTAGCGCGCGCCGGCCCGATCAATCACGCAGCGGCATCATGAGCTCGGTTGAGTTTCTGCAAACGGACGCGACAGTCAATCCGGGGAATTCGGGTAGTCCTGTCTTCAATAAGCAGGAAGAAGTTATCGGGATCGTTTCCAGCATACTCAGCGAGTCGGGTGAGTTTCAGGGCGTTGGTTTTGCTGCGACTGTGAACTCAGCGCGCGCGCAACTGCTCGAGGGTAACGGGAAGCAAACAGGCATCGAGGGGTTGTTGGTCACGGGTACATTCGCTCGCGCTCTGAACGTCCCGCAGTCAGCCGGATTTCTCGTGACGACTGTTGCGAAGGGTTCGTTAGCCGAACGATTGGGTCTAAAGGGCGGCGAGCTAGCAGCAGTGATCAATAACCAGGAAGTACTGGTCGGCGGCGACGTTATTCTCTCGATCGATGGAACTGTCCTTGACGGCAATCGCGAAACTTACAGGAGTGTTTTCGCTCGCATCGCAAGCTCCGAATCTCACGCTCCCATACGCTGCAAGGTGTTGCGTGGCGGTCGCATCATTGAGTTGGCAGCGAAGTGACTCCTGACGTTATGAAACTTGGCGGCTTGATAATCAGCTTAGCTTTTCTCGTGATGCTGGCTCTACCGGCAGGTGAGCAGCGAGTAGAAGTCAGCTTCGATCCCACTGTGGATTTTTCCCGCTTCAAGAATTACGCGCTGTTGGAGAGTAAGAATCCCTCGAAGATGAAGGTTTATCATCAGACGATTCTGGATACGATTCAGGTGAGTCTGGCGATGCGGGGTGTGTTGCCGGTTTACGAAGGTGAGCAGCCGGATCTGTTGATTGTGTACAACGCCGGGATTAAGGAAGAGGTTTCGATTCAGGGGTATGAGTACAGGTACGGGAGTTTTGGTTCAGTGCCGCTGATCGAGCAGCCGGAAACGCTGATCGTTGATTTGGTGGATGCCAAAAACAATCGACTCGTCTGGCGCGGCATCGCGACCAACACGCTCGTCGAAGATTATTCAAAGGGGGAAAAGAAAGCCGAAACCGCAACCCGCAAAATGTTCGCCCGCTACCCACCCAAAGGATAAACTCGATTCTCGGAGCGTCCCGTGGGGCGGCCCTCCGTGAGCCTCGATCTCTTTGCCACACGTCAGGTGAGGTCACATACAGCCGCACATTGTTATTCCAAAGGATCGAGTTCCACGCCGGGCGGCCACGGAGGGCCGCCCCTACAGTACGTTCGGAGATGCGAACCGCTGGAGTGGAGGTGCATCGAGGCGTGGTCCATTGTAGGCAGTCACGTCGCCGAATCTCTCATGGCGTTGCCAATCAGATCGTGCTTGCGCAATCTCGTCAGCAGTGCGCGCAACAAAGTTCCACCACATCAGGATCGTCTCCGGAAACGGAGGTCCTCCAATCAGCAATACATGCGACCCGCTTTTGCTCTTGAACTCAACACTGGAACGACTTGTCCCCAGATACCAGAGACTCATCGAGTCGATCGGTTGACCATCGATTTCGGCATCGCCAGTTAACAGAAGTGCTGCATGTTCGAATGAGCGATCCAACGGAAGTTCGAGACTGCCAGTTGCGTGCACCGAAATGTCCAGTCCGATAAGCGGTGAGAAGTGTTCTGCTGTAGACGAGTTTCCATCGAGAGATCCTGCGAACACACTCACTATGCCGCCAGTCTTCTCAATGCGCGGAACCTCGTCGACGTGCTGAAAGCTTGCTGGACCATGTCGATGAGCGTCGGGAAGCGCAACCCACAACTGGACCCCGTTCAGGAGGCCGCTGTTCTGCGGAGGTGTCTCTTCCGAATGCGCGATGGCGCCGCCTGAGGTCATGACGTTGACACCGCCAGGTCTCAGTAATGCTTCACTACCAAGGCTGTCTTTGTGAACGATCTCTCCCTGCAGCAGCCAGCTCACAGTTTGCAAACCAATGTGCGGATGCGGCGCGACATCCAGGGGCTTTGCATCGCTGAAGGAAAGCGGACCGAAACGATCGAGAAAACACCACGCGCCGACGAGTCGCTTCTGGCGAATCGGTAACGCTCGCAGGATTTTTAATGTGCCGAGAGTCGTTTCACGTGCCGGAAATCTGTCGAATGCAGATCCATCGATATTCGCGGCGTCACAGGCTTGCGCTGCTACGGTAGTATCAACCATATTATCTCCACACCATGAGAGCTGTTGTTATAACTCGGTTCGGCGGTCCGGAGGTATTGGAAATTCAGGATGTCCCCGCGCCACAGCCCGGACCTGACGAAGTTCTCGTACACGTGCGAAGTAGCGCGCTCAATCGCGCAGACCTCCTGCAGCGGTTGGGTGGGTATGCTGCGCCGCCTGGTGCGCCTCAGGATATCTCCGGACTCGAGTTCGCCGGCGAAGTCGCCGAATTGGGAACGAACGCGCAGTGCTGGCGCAAAGGCGATCGCGTCATGGGCATTATTGCCGGCGGCGCACATGCCGAATTTGTGACGGCGCATCAGGATGCAGTGGCCGTTGTACCGCCGAATTTGGATTGGCCTGAGGCCGGTGCTGTTCCTGAAGTCTTCATAACTGCACATGATGCGCTTCAGCAGGCGCGATTCAAAGCCGGAGAAAAGGTTCTGATTCACGCCGTTGGGAGCGGTGTCGGACTGGCGGCAACACAACTCGTCAAAGCTTTGGGTGGTCGCGCGTTCGGCACTTCGCGTACGCCCGACAAGATTGAGCGGGCGAAACCATTCGGGCTGGAATCGGGATTCGTCGTTGCGCCGCCTAGCTCATTGGAGGGGCTTGCTGCGTTTGCCGAGAAGGTCGACGGATTTGACGTCGTGCTCGATTTAAATGGCGGTCCGTATTTCGCTGCCAGCCTCGAAGCGATGTCGTTGCGGGGCCGTCTCATCCTCATCGGTGGAGTTGCAGGTGGTAAGACGAATGTCGACCTCTATCAGATCCTGCGTAAACGCCTTCACATCGTCGGCACGGTGATGCGCGCGCGATCTCTGTCGGAGAAGATCGCAAACACGACCGCGTTCGCAGAGGAGGTTGTACCGCTACTCGGGAACGGAACTATTGAACCAGTAGTCGACTCTGTCTTCCCACTCGATCAAATCCAGCAAGCTCATCGACGTCTCGAATCCAATGAGACCTTCGGCAAAGTCGTACTCACCATGTCGTGACGTCAGACATCGTACTTGGACACAGTCAGAACCACCTCGCGGTAGCGGGTGGGTACGCCGTAGGCTCCAATCAAAAAACGCTGCGCGGGCACCCACCCGCTACCGCGAGGTGGTTCTGACTGTGTCCAAGCAGCATCGTGGAATCGCTCCGCGAATCAACGGGCTTGAGGTCGGCGACGGCGTCAGCTTTAACGGCGAGTACGTCTGGAACGCGAAAGGCGGAGTCGTCCATTGGACGCACCACGACCCGCAGGGCAGGCGTGTCGCAGGTTGGCTGAAACACAACGGCAACACATATAAGTAACGCTGGAAATTTACTGCATTTACATCTGAAGATTCTCTAGGATATCTTTTGCTCGCTATGCTCCCCCGCAAGCTTACAAATCGGATTGTTATAACACTCTGCTTCTGCATCGTGTTCACTTCGCTCGGGCCCGTCGTGCGCGCGCAGAAGAAGACGGCGCCCGTCGAAGCCACGCCACCGCCCGTCAACGCTGAATTCAAGTTTGGTGAAGTCGATATCGAGATCCTCGAACAGGCCGATCTGCTCGACGCCCGCTTCGAGCGCGATGGCCTCGTGCTCCTCGACGAAGCAACAAACGCATACTTGCGTCGCATCGGGCAGTCCCTTATTCCACGGGACCTCAAGCTCGAAAGAGTGACGTGGAAATTTCGCGCACTCCGCGACCCGCAGCCTAACGCCTTCGCACTCCCGAACGGCTCGATCTATGTCACCACCGGTTTGATTACTCTTATCGATAACGAATCACAGCTGGCGGCGATCATCGCTCATGAACTGACGCACGTAATGCGGCGACATACGTATTTGAGCAATCGCAGCAACCGTAAAAAGTTTCTCACGATAAACGTTATGCAAGCGGTCGGCGCGTATGCGCCGCTGAGTGTTGTCGGAGCAGTCATTATGGCTGTCACGACCGTAGCTCCATTCATCATGATGGCAACGATGTACGGTTACAGCCGCGACCTCGAGCGGGAAGCTGATCTCAAAGGCATTGACATGATGATCAGCGCTGAATACCCGCCGGAAGAAATGGTTAACGTGATGAAGCTGCTCAATAAAGACATCGAGGGTGAGAACGTCCAGCTGTTTTATAACGATCATCCGGCGCTCGATGAACGAATCAAGTATCTGAGTAGTTATCTCGGCGCGCGCGCCAACACGGTGACGCCGCAGATGGAGTTGAATAGAGAGCGGAAGTTGTATTTTCAGAAGCTGGAACCCGTAATGCGGCACAACGTTCAGCTCGCAATCAACGTTGGCCGCGCGCGTTCAGCTGTATACCTCGCGCAGCGTCTGGTGGATTTTCATAACGACTCGGAGAACCTGTTTTGGTTGGCGGAAAGTTATCGCGCGCTCGGACCACGTGCGCCGCAGTTGACCGAGAAAGAGTTGACGAACAGCGGGAAAAAAGAAGCTGTGAAGCTACGAGAGAAGCGCACCGCGGAAGAAGAAGAGCGTGACCTGCTTGCTACGCCGGCTGGTAAGGACAACTGGCAAAAACATCAGCAACTCGCCGAAGAGCTTTACCAGCGCGCCTTGAACGATGAGAATCCGACCCCGGTGGCCCATCGCGGGCTGGGCATGCTGTACGAGAAACTCGGACGAGGAACCGATGCCGTCATTCAATACGAGAAGTACCTCGAGCAGGCGCCCGCAGCGACCGATCATGAACGAATTCAGAGACGCATTACAGCGCTAAAGGAGAAACAGAAATGAGTGCTCGCTCAAAGATGTTTGCCCTCGTGGTATTACTCACCGTATCCGGCTTGCATCAGGTCCAGGGCCAGTTTCTTCACCCGAAGATCCAGTCGAAAGAAACCACAATTCGTCGCGTTGTCGTGTTGCCGGCGAAAGTGAACGTCGTGCGCGATAGCATGAAAGGCCCCGAAGGAATGGCCGCTGAGTCAGACGAGTTGAGCACTCGCGTAGCGGCGATGGTCGCTGAAGTCTTGTCGAAAAACCATAGCATCACGACTGTGTCGCCAACCGCGCCGGGCGCTGACGCCGACTCGCAGAAGTACAACGTCGCTGACTTTCAAACCAAGTTTGACGATCTGTTGCCGCGGATCATGAAGAAACGTAGCGATGTTAAGAAAGGTCGGTTCACGATGGGCGACGAAGTGCTGAATCTGAATTTGGAGAAGGGCACGGACGCGATCGTTTTCATTCGTGGCGCAGGAAAGAAACTAAGCGGTGGCAAGACTGCTTTTAATTTGCTGGTTGGCGGCGTTCCGGCTTATCTACAACTCCAGATTGGGATCGTGGACGCGCGAAACGGTGAAGTGTTGTTGTACACCGATCCGGATTTTAAGGGCGATCCGACGACGGCGATAGATCGTTTGCGAAAGGCATTGAGCAAAGGATTCAAAAAGCTTCCGGAAGTTAAGGACCAACAGGTTTCCCCACCAAAACACTAAGACTGTTGGCCTCGGAATTACTCGTCACAAGGTCGATTGCACCATCGCCATTGAGATCACCGGCCGCCATCCGCCAGGCGCCTGGGCCAATGGCTATTGAAGCAGCTGGTTTAAAGCCACCGCGTCCATTTCCCAACATCACGCGCACGCCATTGCCACTAGTCGCAACCACGTCGAGCTTCGAATCGCGATCTACATCAGCAATGATGAACTGATAAACCGCAGCTCCAGAATCGAATGGTGATCCATTTGCCTCAGTAAACCCGCCGCGGCCGTCGCCCATCATCACTGTCAATGCGCTCTGTTCGTGATGCGTTGCGAGGACATCCGGTTTTCCATCCCGGTTCAGATCGATAATGGCGGCAAACCATGGTTCACCGGTACGCATTGGGAGTTGGCGTGTCGAGAAACCGCCCTTTGCGTCGGAGACGAGCAATGTCAACGCACGACTGAATGGCAGTTGTTGTCTTCGTAATGGTCCAGTCGCAGTGGCCGTGGCTACGATATCCGGCCAGCCGTCGTTATTGACGTCGCCGACTCCGAATGGATACGGGCTTGGACCAACGGGATACGACTGCGGAGCACGAGTAAAATTACCGCGACCGTCTCCGAATGCGATTGAGATATCGTTGTCGGTTGCATTGCACGTGATAAGGTCCGGCTTATTGTCACGATTGACATCCACCACTGCGAGACCGTGTGTGTGCGGATGGTCGCCAAGCCTCATCACGACCGGAGAAGCCGGCGCTTTCGTTAGACCACCGTGGCCGTCTCCGGTTAATAGCGTCACTCCATAACTATCGTGAGAAGCAACAGCGGCGTCGAGTTTGCCGTCACCGTTCACGTCGCCGAGTGCCATCTCGTTTGGAGTGTCTGCAACGGTCGTGGTGCTGAGGGCGGCACCGAATTGGCCATTGCCTTTACCTTCGAGGACCGTAATCGACCGAGCACGCGCACAGGATACGACAAGATCGAGCTTTCGATCGTTGTTCATGTCGCCGATCAAAACATTGTTCGGCCCACCCTGCATCGGCACAGGTGAACCTTGCGCGTTTGTAAATAACGGCCGTTGCGATGCACTAGACGGCGTGTCGCACGAAGCGCCGGAGATAAAGAACGTTGCCAGTAACAAACTCAATTTCACAATAGTAGTCACGCCACTCTCCTTAATCTCGGAACGTACTGTAGGGGCGGCCCTCCGTGGCCGCCCGGCGTGGAACTCGATCTCGGCAACACGATCGATTCAGGCATTTGACAAAGAGATCGATTCGACGCCGGACGGCCGCGGAGGCCGCTCCTACAGTACGTTCATACTCGATCTATTCCCGGCTATCAGC
>JBKPPU010000214.1:0-4615 GCA_046733695.1 Acidobacteriota bacterium | reverse complement strand
ATCAGTACCAGCCCGGCAAAAATCGTTAGTCTTCGGATCTTCATCTCAAATCTCCCATGTAAGTTACTGTGTTGCTCTTTCAAGCTCGTCAACTGCCTCAACAACCTGCTCGATCTGAAACAGGTAGGCTCCGAAAAGATCGTTCGCCTCTTTCTCCGAGGCGGGACGCCGGTCACTCGCGCGAAACTCGAAAATTCTTTCGAATGGCGCCACGTCGAGTTTCAATAACTGCGCGGTCGCACGCACGCAATCCGGTTTCGATACCGGCGCTTCCTGACCGTGCAGCATCAGCACCGCGCGAAACAGTGCCGCGAAGCTCGACAAACTGTCGTTCATCAAATCGCATAACTTCTCGATCGAAACTGAAGCGGGGATGTAGCGACGGCGCAACTGAATCAAGTTGCTTCTCAGCTCATACTCCGTTTGGTGTCGCAGATTCGCCTTCGACAGTTGCACAAACTCAAAAGGATCGTGGCCGTAGAGAACGATGCGCGCGTTTGCCATCTGATGAAATTCGATCGGAAATACATCAGCGGCATCGGCGAGTTCTTCCACCGTGAAATAGACAGGAAGCGGATGGCCCAACCGTTGCCACTCGCGCATAGGTGCTTGCGCCTGTCGCAAATCCTCGGGCGTGATCTGCTTCAAAGCGATCAGGATGTTGTAGTCGGAACGCAGCTCGATGTGATCGCCGGCTGCCGCCGAACCGTATAGGACCACCGACGCGAGATTGTCTCCGTGCGTCGCGCGCAAATCCTCTACGAGTCCGTTGAGTGCTTCTTGTACTGTCGTCTTATTCATACGGCTCTTTACCAGCTACCTCCTGAGCCCCCACCGCCAAAGTCACCGCCTCCACCGAAGCCGCCACCAAATCCTCCACCGCCGCCGAAGCCGCCGCCGCCTCCGAATCCACCACCACCGAAGCCTCCGCCGCCCCAACCGCTGCGTCTACCACCACTCAAGTTGCTGAACAGGCTGCCCCACAGCAATGCCTGTAAACAACCACCGCCACCGCCTCTCCTTCGCGACGCCGCCGACAGCAGGATGACGATGACCATGATCACGACCACCGTGCCGCAGACTGAACTCACACTGGTTTGCGGACGTCTTTGCAGTGGTTCTTCTGGTTCGCCTCGATAGACTTTGCTTTCACCGATGCCCTCGACACTAAAACCACGTTTTGCTCCGAGCGTCGCAACGTAAGCTTCAATCGTATCGAGAATTCCCTTGCTGTAATTCTGTTGTCTGAACTGTGGCACCAGTCGTTCACGTTGAATCTGGCCCACGAGTCCGTCCGGCAATTCACCTTCGATATGCCGGCTCACCTGAGTGAAGTACTTGCGATCCTGAATCGCGACGACCAGCAGTAACCCGGCTTTTTCACCTTCCTTCGATCCGATTCCCCAGCCACGTGCAACTGCGAGCGAAAAATCGAAGATATCGAGATCTCCCGTCGTATCGACGGTCAATACCGAGTATTCGATATTTCCACGTTCCTTTAAGTCCCGATAGATCTGTTCGAGGCGCGCGCGTGTTTGGGCATCGATTACGTGCGCGTTGTCAACGATCGGATTGAAGGGAACGGGTAGAGGAACAGGTGATGGAGGTGTGGCCTGGGCCTTGACTTCAACCGCCAGCAGCGAAAAGACCAAAAGCAGGAGGCCGAAACTGGCCGTGGCAAACTGAAATTTTTTCAAGCGCAAACGCAATGGCGAACTTCTCGTCAGTGCTAACCCTCGATCAACCTGTGCAACACATAGAAGAGGGCGACTCCTCCAAAAACGACAATTGACACCGTGGGGTTTCTTTCTTCTTTATGATTCACCTCCGGGATCAGGTCACTGGCCGCGACATAAAGCGTTACGCCGGCTGAAAATGGCAACGCGTAACCAACCACGTTCGTCATTCTTTCGTTTACCAGGGCGACACAAATCACGCCCGCCAGAGTCGCCGCACCAATTACAGCCGTAGCAATCAAGGCCGTCGTAGTCGAACGTCCGCTAGCTAGCATGATCGATGCCACAGTGAAGCCTTCGGGCATTTTGTGAAGCAGAATCGCTATAAAGACGAGAATTCCGACTTTGAAGTTGACGAGGAAAGCGGATGCAATTGAGACACCGTCGAAAAAGGTGTGAATCCAAAGACCACCGACAGCGGTATAGGCTGCCGAGGGTTTCATAAACGACTCGGGATGGGTTTCGGCGCCGAAGTGAAAGTGTGGAGCGAGAGTGTGCTCGAAGAATTGAATCAATAAATAGCCGGCGAGAAGCAGTGTCATCGCCTCGACGATGGCCTCGGAAGGCGACGCGCCCTGAGAGCGATGAAGCCAGATACTAACAGTTTCCGGGAGAATCTCGATGAAAATCGCGGCCAGCATGAACCCGGCGCCGAGAGCAACGAGGTATTTCAGGAAACGCTCGCCCATGCGGTGAGCGCCGGATTTAACCAGAATCAGCCCTCCGAGGACATTGGCACCCGCAGCCAGCAACCCAAACAGAAGAATGGATGTCATTTGTCGGTGGGCCAGTTTAGCATCAATCGGCAGGAACACGTGGCAGGAGCAGGTTGCGGCCGATGGCTAATCGGTAGTCCTGCCCCTGATCGTTGCTCCTGCTCCTGGGCCAAAAAGGCCGACAGAAGGCGATCATCTCGGCAAGTAAGCCTATTGACACACTCTAAAGCGCGGCGTAGTATCCGGCCTTGGGTGGTCAAAAGTGGTCGGAAGTGGGTCCAACCTCGTAGCAACACCGATCATCAGCAACACTTTTCCTTTAGGCCACCCACCAATGCTCTCTCGTCAGGCTCTGAATTATGCTGCGAGGCAATTACACGGCTCGGATAGATGTCAAAGGTCGCCTCAAGGTTCCAACGGAATTTCGGCGACTGATGGAAGAGAAGCACGGCAAAGATTTTTATATCACGAGCCTTACCGGTGAGTACGTTCGAATTTACCCATTGCCGGAATGGGAATCGATCGAGCAGCGACTCACGTTGTTGCCTTCAATGGATCCGGCGCGAAGAAAGTTCCTTGATAGAACGAATTATTACGGTCAGCAAGCCACGATCGACGGGCAGGGCCGCGTTCTGATCCATCCATTGCTGCGCAAGAGTGCGGAAGTTTTGGGTGATGTGGCGGTATTGGGCTATCTGACCTATTTGGAAGTTTGGGAGTTGGACAAGTTCAAAGCTCGCATGCTCTCGGATCCGTACACGGAAGAAGACGAGGCGGCGATCGCGAGACTTGGTATTTAGTGCTTTGTACTTGGTAGTTTGTACTTTGTGAAGCGCAAGTCAAAAACCAAAGTACAGAGAACAAAGCACAAAGCTCCAAAGTTCTTTGAACGAGATCACGGGGCGGTGGTGACGGCTGCGCCTTTGGGGGGCAGAGGCGCGCCCCATCGCCCCGTGCTGCTTGAAGAGACAATAAAATTTCTCGCTCCTGAGCGAGGCGGTCTCTTTGTCGATTGCACGGTTGGTCTTGGCGGACACAGCGAAGCGATTCTGAATTCCTCGCAGAACACTCGCGTACTCGGAATGGATCTTGACCCGGCGGCGCTGGCTTACACCCGACAGCGTTTGGCGCCTTTCGGAGAAAGATTCCATGCCTTTCAAGCCAACTTTCGCGCTATCAACGCCGTCCTGCAACAGGCGAATGAACGCGATCCAAACGGCATTCTGGTTGACCTGGGCGTCTCTTCACTGCAGTTCGATTCCCCCGAGCGTGGGTTTAGTTTTCGTTTCGATGCTCCTTTAGATATGCGGATGGATCCGACCAGAGGAGACACCGCAGCCGATCTTCTACAGCAACTTCCCGAATCGGAAATTGCCAGAATAATTTTCGAATACGGCGAAGAACGACACTCACGACGCATCGCCCGTCGCATCGTTGAATGTCGCGAACAAGGGACGCCGATCACGACCACCACGGAGTTAGCAGACCTTGTGCGGCAAGCTATCGGCGGGCACAAGCAGAATCAGATTCATCCGGCGACGCGTACTTTCCAGGCCTTGCGCATCGCCGTCAATCACGAACTCGAAGGGCTGGGAGAGTTTGTCGAGTCAGCAGTTGATCTTTTAATTCCCGACGGCAGATTTGCAGGTATCAGTTTTCATTCGCTCGAGGATCGGATCCTCAAACGCGAGCTGAAAAAACTTTCGGGTCACTGCGAATGTCCACCGCGCTTGCCGGTGTGTGCGTGTGGGGCACGCAAGGTTGTTGAGGTGCTGACGCGACGGCCCGTGGCGCCTGGGGTTAGCGAGATCGACGAGAACCCAAGAGCGCGAAGTGCGAAGTTGAGAGCGTGCAGAAAGCTATAATGATCATGAAGAGATTTCCTGAGCATCAACTCAACACGAAGATTCGCCGTACGCGCGACACCACCGCACTGTCGCGATTGGGGCTGTTGTTGTTCTGTGGATTGATACTGGCCGGCGGTTTCGTCTTCGCCGCCAAGCAACACTTCGCTGCGGTCCAGTATGGTTATGAAAACGAACACTTGCGCACGGAGCGCAAGAAATTAATAGAGGAGAATCAACGACTCGCTCTCGAAAAAGAACGCGCTATTGCTCCTGACAAACTCGAACCCGCCGCTCGGCGTCTCGGGTTAAGGCCGGC
>JBKPPU010000213.1:0-3428 GCA_046733695.1 Acidobacteriota bacterium | reverse complement strand
GCGCGCGTTGGGTTGATCGAGAGGTGGTTGTAGATAACGGCTTAATAACCAGTCGGAAGCCTGCCGATATACCCGCGTTCAATAAGAAGATGATCGAGCAATTTGCTGAAGGTCGTCACTCGCGGCAACAAGCCGCATAACTTGCCACAAAAAGGCACAAGAAGCACAAAAAAGAGCTCTTCTGTTTGTGCTTTTTGTGCCTTTTTGTGGCTATAACTTCTTCGCTGTTTGGCCCAGCTTGACGATACCGCCCTGGACCACCTTGGCATTGATACCACGCAGGCAGAGTTCCTTGCCCACCTCGGAATTCACAAACTTCATCGCGTCGACGCCAAAACGCGAAACGAACTTGGCACAGCCGGTGTGTGGCAGCGGACTAACTTCGAGCACCGCTGAGCCAACCTGAATACGTGAGCCAGCCGGCAGGTTCTCTTTGCTCAGATCCATGTCGAGATACAGTTGATCGCCTGCGAGTGACCACCGTTCTCTTTCCTGAGCCACGAGAGCAGTCACACGAACATTCATGATGTTGATCTGCATCTCCGGATGCGGAGATCCGTCCGGTGTTTTGCTGCTCGGGCGGACGACCCAATTGTCTCCAATCAATCCCTTAACCGGATCCAACTCGGCCTGGTCCATTTCTTCTCGCTGGTCGACGTTGGGCCGACACACGATCAGTTGCAAAAGGCCATTGTCTTTGGGCGCCTCTCGCAGGTGTTCCAGCGCCGCTTCCAATTCCTGCATCGTCAAATGTTTCACAGCGCCACTATACTAGAACAGATCCTATAGGTCCTATAGGTCCTATTTGGACTTTACAACTCTTAACAAATTTTTACCTGAGCTTGACACAGCCCGGTGTTGCCGGGAGTATCCTCTGCCCCGCAATGAAGTCGAGAAGAGAAGCAAATGCTCGTTTTCGTCTGGTCCTGACGCTTGGTCTGGCCGTCGTTCTGCCGGCTTTAACCCTCATCTTCGTCAACTTTCAGCACGTCAAATCGATTCAGCGAGACAAGAAGATTGAGGCGCTGATTCATCGCGACTTTCAGTACCTGCTTTCAAGCTCCGCAAAGAAGATGAGCGGCAAAGCCTACGAATTGACCGAGCAGGCTAAAGATGTGTTTCCGTTGGACTCCGACTCGGATGATGAGAAGCGACAAAAGCTCGATGAGATTTTGGAAAAGAACCCCTGGTTCGAACACGCATTCATTTTTGAGGCGAAAAAAGGAATCATAGTTGAGCAGCAACGTGAGCACAAAGACGAAAAAGAGCTCGCCACTCTGAACAGGATGTACGGCGGGTGGTTGGAGCTCGATGGTCGATCCATGGTGGATCAGTTGTGCAAAAAGCCCAAGCCCATCATGTGGTATAGCGGAGAAACTGATCGCGGCATGGGGCCAGTCTACACTTCGACCGCGATCTTTACGTTTCCGGAAGTCAGCAAGGATCGCACCGTCCTGGGAGGCGTGACTTTCGATATAAAGTATCTGAAACAAAAACTTTTCCCCGAACTGCTGGAAGAATTCACCTCACCAAAACTTGCTGACGATTCCGGACGAAGCGAGGGTCACATGTTTTACGAGTTAACCTCGCAGGGATTGAAAGAGCACAAGGAACAGCGCCTGGCCATGATCATTTTTCCGGCCGATCCTTTCCGCTCGGAGCCCGACCGACCGTTCGCAACATCGGCAGGATGGAATGGTGGCAAGCCTGAAGTTTCCCTCAATCTGGATCATCCTTTCAGCGGTCTGGCGTTAGGTATCAAGTTTCAGGGTACAACGGCGCAAGCGATCGGACAGAAATGGGTCTGGCAGAGTTTCATGATTCTCGCTGTGTTGTCAGTGTTGATGATTGGTGGATTAGTTTTGACGTATCGAAGTGTTAATAAGCAAGTCGCCCTGGCGCGTTTGAAATCTGACTTTGTCTCTAACGTTTCACACGAGTTGAGAACACCACTCGCTTTGATTCGGCTTTACGCCGAAACCCTCGAGCTCGGTCGTATCACGACGCAGGAAAAGAAGCACGAGTACTACAGCATCATTCGTAAAGAGAGTGAACGGCTCAGTGCCTTAATCAACAATATTCTCGACTTCTCTCGCATTGAAGCAGGTCGCAAGGAATACGACTTCAGAGAGACCGACATCGCCGAGCTTGTGCGCAACACGCTCGACTCATATCGTTACCAGATCGAGCAGCAGGGATTTGCGCTCGAGGAACAGATCGACGCGAGCATTCCGGCGGTCAAAGTCGATCGCGAAGCGATCGCGCGTGCGCTTGTTAACCTCGTTAACAATGCGCTGAAGTATTCTGACAGTGAAAAATTTCTGGCAGTTCGACTCTATCGCGATCAGAGTGTGCTCAAACTCGAAGTCAGTGATCGAGGGATCGGCATCGACCGAAACGAGCAGGCAAGAATTTTCGAGAAGTTCTATCGAACGTGCGATCCGCTTGTGCATACCACGAAGGGAAGTGGACTCGGGCTGTCGCTGGTACGTCACATAACGCAGGCTCACGGCGGCGATGTTGAAGTTGAAAGCACCCCCGGACGCGGCAGCAAATTCACCGTGTGGTTGCCACTGGCAAACCAAATATGATTAGCCACAAAAAAGCACAAGAAGCACATAAAACAGAAATCAGATTCATTTTCTGTTTTGTGCTTTATGTGCCTTTTTGTGGCTGAATGAGGTTTTATGAAAAGCAAAATCTTAATCGTGGAAGATGAGCCGGCGATGGTTGCGGGGCTGCGCGATAACTTCGAGTACGAAGGTTACGAAGTGATCAGCGCTGCAGACGGTGTCAGCGGGCTCGATCGAGCACTATCAGACAATCCGGATCTGGTGGTGCTGGACGTGATGATGCCGCGCATGAGTGGCCTCGACGTTTGTAAGCAGTTGAAGGCGAAGAGGCCCGCCGTTCCGATCATCATGCTTACTGCGCGCGGTCAGGAGATCGACAAAGTTGTCGGGCTCGAGTTGGGCGCAGATGATTACGTTACTAAACCGTTTTCAGTGCGCGAGCTGATGGCCCGTGTTAAGGCTGTATTAAGACGAGCCTCATCGCCGGTGCCGGCTGCGGAGGTCTATAAGTTCAGCGACGTTGAAGTAAACATTCGCAGCAACGAAGTGCGCCGCGCTGGAAACGTGATCGATCTCTCGGCGAAAGAGTTTGCTTTACTGACGTATTTCATTGCGCATCCGGTTGAAACACTCAGTCGGGATCGACTGCTCGATGCTGTTTGGGGATATGAGAATTACCCGACCACACGCACCGTCGATACGCATATCGTTCATTTAAGACAAAAGCTCGAACCGAATCCCGAAGAACCTCGTTTTATTCTTACCGTTCACGGAAGTGGCTACAAGTTTGTCGGATGAGGTCTTGTTATGACTCTCCCAGCATTCGATATCGAGTTGTCTCCCCAGGCCGCAGTT
>JBKPPU010000212.1:0-12444 GCA_046733695.1 Acidobacteriota bacterium | reverse complement strand
GCAGCAAGACGAAGCGTATAAAAAGGTAGGAGCTGAGTGCCTATTTGCTTCTGTTCTATTTGCTCGATGGTCCCGATTCCATGATTCGGGTAAACGACTTTCTGGCCGACTTTGAAGCCCACCATGCACCTCCATCGAATTGAAAATATCTATCAGACTGCGCCGCTCGCGCGGGTCTATGGGGAATTTCCGAGGACGCTGATTGCGTCGAAGCCCTGTTTGGTAAGTGCTTGGAGTCTAGCAAGCTATCTTGCGGATGGTCAAGGTTTCCGCAGCAAGACATTAAGCCGTAGATGAACGCGGATAAACGCAGATTAGCGTTCATCTAGGTTCGTCCGCGGCTCACTGTTTTAGCTGATAGTCTGCGAGGTTCTGGCAGGGCTTCAGTTCGATCTCGGATTTCTTTGCCTCGGCCGTGCGACGAAGTTTAGTTCGTGCAGCGCCCGCGTCAGGCTGGCGAAGCTTTGCCAGGTTTGCGATTTGAGGCTCGACAGTTGATGCCGTGACAGCAAGATATTTTCCTGGCGGAACATTGTTGAATGTGAATGTGCCGTCAGCCTCGATACCCGTGACGAAATAACGCACGACGTCTTCCAGTTTGTCCTTATCATCCGGAATGAGGTAAGCAGCCACAGCAGGAGGCTGCGCTGCATCGGGCGCGGGCACCTTTCCATGCACCGACGCCGCACCTTCCGCAAGCGTGACAATAACATTCGATAGCTGCTCACCTGGTTTTAGTATGGTCCAGTTAGCGGCGGCGTCAGTTCGTTGCGGCTTTGGACCAGCACTGTTCGCTGTTATCGACTGCAGATACCAGTAACGCGCGTAGAACCGCGGGTCGAATTGATAACTACCTGCTTGCAGGTTGCGCAACACAAATGCGCCGGCAGTGTCTGGCGAAGCGGCACCGGCGATCGATCGCAATCCTTGTGCTTCGCCCGCCTCTATCTCTTTCTCAGGACGCCGAAATCGTACCAGCGCTTCAGCCATGACAGGCGGTCGCTTTCCCTGACACTCGGGAACTTTCGTGGGTTCGAGCAATATCTTCCCACTTATCGAACCCAACGGTTTTGTCACCAGTTCGACTCCCGTGACATCGGCGCCTTTGATTGTGATTTTTTTCGGGTCTGAAAACGAAATCGTAAATGCGGGTGGAGTTGTTTGAGTTCCGACGGATTCCTGCGCCACAAGAAAATAATCGCCGTCGCCCAGTCCGTTGAATATAAAACCTCTCGAGAATTGAAACTGTAGAGAACTCGCTATCGGAAAACTACTTCCCGGCCGCATCAATGTTACTGAACCATTGCTCGTCCCTGAACCTTTGACCGTTCCACTGATGCTGTGACCTGGTTCACCTCGATATCGAATATCGGCCATCACGTCTTCACCGCTTCTTACGCTGACCTCGGCGGCAGTATCACGGGTTGACGATGGCGCATATGTTGGAATGTCGGTGTCATACGCGGTGTAAGAAGGAGTGAAACTCGAACCACCGGCGAAGACGAGATAAGTGCCCGGTGGGAGTCCATAGATTCTATAGACGCCGCGATCGTCTGTCTGTTGTTCAAAGGTGCCGGAAAACCTGGAAACCGTTCCTTTCGCATCGCGAATCATCTGGGCGCGCACACGCACGGCGATCACGGCTTCACCCATCGCATTCGTCACGGTTCCGGTAATTGCTCCGCCACGGACCATATCCACCCGCACGGAATCACCGAGCCGGTAATACTTCGGAGCGTCGGGATCGCCCGGTGCATTTGTATATGCGGGAGTGTTCGCGCTCACGATGTAAAGTCCGGTTTCAAGTCCATTAACGCGGAAATTTCCTTCGAGGTCAGTAGTGGTGGTACGGTTGAATCCAGAATTTACCGTCCGCACAAACACTCCCGCTCCAGCCATAGGCTGGCCACTCTCATTCACGACTTTGCCGTCGATCGAACCTACAGTCGGTTGGTCCGTCTTCGCCGGACTATTCGATACGGTTTGTGCCCGCGCGACAACGCAGAGACCAAACAACAACATGAGCACCAGCACAGCAAAAAGTGATCGATGAATCATTGGAACTCACGGCCTCGCAGGCGGATCAGCAGACAGATCGACTTTTATCGTCACCTCCTGGGATAAGCCCTCCTGAACGGTGACAATTTGCTTAAACACTTGAGCCCGTCTGCTTGGTGCGGTAATGGAGACGAGCGTTGTCAACTCGTAGGTACCCGCCGTTATTCCCTCAATCAAAAATCGCCCGCGTTGATCGACAGCAAACGGATGAGTACCGACGCCCTCACCGGGTTTTCCGAGGGTCAGTGAGACTCTCGTTCCTTCCGGCAGGGGACCGTTTTCTGTTACCACGACTCCGCGAATACTTGCGCTGCCGTAAGACAGAACCACACGCACGCCAGTCACTTGTTCGCCTTCTTTTATTTCAATCCCACCTTTTACGACGACTCCGTCGCGCTCCAATCGCGCTATCCTGAATCCTTTTGGCGGCATCGGGCGATTCATGGTTCCTATGTTGAAGTTCACCATTCCGTTCCCCAACCCAGCCAGCCGAAAGCTTCCGTCAGGACCGACCGGCGAGGACGCGGAGGATGAGACGAAGCCGCCGCCCTGTGGCACGATGAAGCCTCGTACCTGGAATTCTGACAGTTTTGCGAGCACTGCTTTGTCTTCGCTCTCGATCACCACAACTCCGCTCAAGCTTGCGCCTTTTGCGAGTTTGACAACCACTCCGCTGATGTCCTGATCGACGATGTCAAAGTTCAACGCCTCAGCGCGCATTTCGTTGCCTTGATTTTGAAACAGGTTGACTCCATACCTTCCGGGAAGCAATCCCTCGATTATGAAGTCGCCCTGAACATTGGATACGGTCTGGGAGTTTACAAACTCGACGCGCTGACCAACGAGTCGTTGAACGCTGAACCTGATATTCGGTATTGGTAGTCCCTTTTCACCGTCGACAACGCGGCCGGTGGCCGTGAACGTCTGAAGCGCACGACCGAGAGTGATATCAACGTCTGCGGCTTCACTTCCTTCACTGACCTCGATGACGTTGGCTTTATCGGCTTCGGTAACGTCCGGGTGGAAAACTTGTTTGTATGATGAACGCGCTCCAAAACTAGCCCCGGTGTTCATAGTGTCATCACTGCGGCCCGATGCGACTCTGTAACGACCCGCCTGGAGTCCAAACGCGCGGTAGATCCCGCGATCGTCGGTTTGAACACTTGCAACTGGAAAGATTGGCGGCGATGGGCGTTGGGGTAGCTGTGGCTGGTTGAAAGCGCCTTCCTGGTAAATATTAACCTGCTGTTGAATGAGTGGACGTCCGTCAGCATCGGTAATTCGGCCGGTGATTACACCTCCACGGACCATGGCGAAGTTGATCCCTTCAACGTTGTCGTCGTCGCCAACAAGAACGAGTTTGCTCCTCACATCTCTTCGCTCTGTTGGGACAAAGGCCGGCAACGTAGGAAAGACTTCGTAATTTCCCGGCGCGACGCTGGTGATGCGATAAAAGCCGTCCGGATCGGTAATCGCTTTTTGAACGGGATCGTTAGGCATCTGAATCTCATTGTTCTTTCGCAGTGCCACCAGTACACCACCAACCCCTTTGTCCTTAACCGTTACTCGACCCGAGATGGAACTGCGGGGAGTCTTATTAGTCTGTGGCGTAACCGATTGGGCTGCTAACAGAGTTGGGAGACTCAGCGTGAGCAGAAATGTGCTTAGATAGCGAGCGGAGAAACGCATACGGGTTTACTCCTTTTGGTTGTGTGAGCGGCGCTGCGACGCATCATAGACTGAGGATACTACTGTTGTCAGTCTTAAATTCTACTGTTAGGATCGCCGGGCCATGGCTCATTTGAAGATCACCGACGCAAGCGGGCGACAGTGGCAGTTTAGTTTTCTGCCAAACGTTGCGTGCACTATTGGCCGGGCGCCCGACAATACGGTGGTCCTGGATGATCCGCGTGCCTCTCGTTATCACGCTCATATCAACCAATTGGACAATGGAAATTTTACGATCGTCGATGGAGCGGTCATAAACGGCCAGCTCCGGCGCAGTGCAAACAAGGTTTTTATTAATGGTGAGCCGCGTTTCGACCATCAGCTCAAAAACGGCGATCGCGTCACGATCGGCGCAAGCACACTGCGTTTCGAGCAACCGGTAGAAGAACGAACGACCGACGTCCGCTACGACGACAAGCCGCTGGGCCACACGCAGTTGTTGATCTCTGCAAACGACGTAATGTCGACCGTGCTTCGCTCCAAAGACGAAGTAGCAACTTCACCACAACGTGACAAAGTCCTCGAAGCTCTGCAACGCAAAGCTAACATCCTTAGTGCATTGTATGAGATGAGCAAGACGCTCGGTTCCGTCTTCGATCTTAATGCGATCTTTGAAAAGGCCACCGACATCATTTTCCGTTCGACGCCGGCAGATCGTGTCGTGGCGCTGATAGCCGAGGACGGCCGTGAGGATGCCAATCTGACGCCGATTGCGGTGCGCGCGCGCGACAACAAGCTCGAGGCTCATGCGCGCAAACTGTCGATCGGACGGACGATCACGCGCAAGGTTATGAAAGAACGCGTGGCTTTGCTCTCGCAGGACGCGGCTTCTGACGAACAGTTCGCGGGCGTGGATTCAATCGTTTCGCAGGGAGTGCGCTCAACGATCTGTGCGCCCCTCGTTGCTGAGTCGCGAGTTCATGGCGCGCTGTATGCCGATCGCCTCGATCCGTTTGCGGCGTTTAAGCCTGACGATCTGGAGTTGATTAGTGCAGTCGCTGCGCAGACAGCGATAGCAGTCGAGAACGCCCGCGCACACGAACGACTGGCTCGCGAGGAAGTCGCACGTGCCAACTACAGCCGGTTTTTGCCCGAGTATGTGGTGAAGCAGATGCTCGAGAATCCCGAGTCGTTCAAACTCGGCGGTGTGAGTCAGACCATCACGATCTTGTTCGCAGACATTCGTGGTTTCACGCGTATTTCCGAACATGCGCCACCTGAAAAGATCGTCAGTTTGCTCAATCGTTATTTCTCAGCCATGACTGACATCATCTTTGCGCACGGTGGCACGCTCGATAAATATCTCGGCGATGGTCTAATGGCACTCTTTGGAGCGCCCACCGCGACGCCCGACGACGCATCCAATGCTCTGAATGCGGCTGTGGCGATGCAGCGCCGGCTTTTGGGAATCAATCGCGAGTTGCGGGATGAGGGAATTCCCGAGATTGGAGTCGGCATGGGACTCCACACCGGCGAGGTTGTCGTTGGTTATATCGGCTCGGAACGTCGCTCGGAGTACACGGCGATCGGAGATACTGTGAACACTTCGTCGCGTTTGGAATCTAATGCACGTGGCGGTGAGATTCTGATTAGCGATGCGACTGCAAAGGCAGCGCACAGCCGGTATAAACTGCAGCCACGCGAAGCGATTATGGTTAAGAATCGCCAACAGCCCGTGAATCTGTGGGAAGTTGACTGGCAAAGAGCCAGCGGATCATTCTGAGTTTGAAATAGGTCTTATAGGTCCTATAGGACCTATTGTTTTTATGTCGTTCATCGGGAAAACCAGCACCCTCCTTGGCCTCAATGCCCTCAAGAATCTTGTCTCAGATTCGATGGCAATCGACATGGGCTCCGCGAGCACGATCATTGCCGTGCGTGGCCGTGGCATCGTCGTCGATGAACCGTCGGTCGTGGCCGTCAATAAAGTCAACGGTGAAGTCATCGCGGTGGGCAACGAAGCGCACAAGATGCAGGGCCGCGAAGCACGCGATGTGACTGTCATTGCTCCACTCGTCGATGGCGTGGTTGCCGATTTTGAACGCACCCGCACGATGTTGGACCACTTCGTAAAGTCAGCACGCAGCGGAACTTCTCATTTCAGCCGGCGCGCGATCATGAGTGTGCTCTCGGAAGTCACGCAGGTCGAACAACGCGCGTTGCTCGCCGCCGCTGAAGAAGCGCGCATCGGTCGCGTGTACATGATCGAAGAAGGGCAGGCAGCTGCAATCGGCGCCGGGATTCCCGTCAATGATGAAAAGGCCGCGGCGGTCGTCGACATCGGCGGTGGCACAACAAACGTCGCCGCCATCATCAGCGGTTCGATCATAGCTTCGCGTGCTGAACGGATGGGCAGTTCCGATATCGACGTCGCGATCATGGACCGTTTGCGCCGTCATCGGGGTCTAACTATCGGTGTGCAGACAGCCGAACGACTGAAACTCGAACTAAGCTCCGCGATTGAGCCTGCCGATCCGGATAGGAAGATCAACGTGCGTGGTCGCGACGTGCAAACTGGCAGCCCCGCTGCAGTCGACATCTCCGCTGGCGAGGTCTACGCCATCACACAACCGATAATTCGTCGTATTGCGGAGGAAGTGCGAACGTTGTTGGGAGACCTGTCGCCTGAAGTGGCAGGAGATATTTTCGATCGCGGATTGATTCTGACCGGCGGGGGTGCGGAGTTGGAAGGACTGCCGAGTTATCTGAACAAGGAGCTTGACCTCGCGGTGACTGTTGCCGATGATCCGCGCTTTGCGATCGTGCGCGGTTTGGCCCAACTTTATGACGAGCCCCTGTTACTTCGCCGCGTAGCGCGGACCGAAGCCCACCCGTTAATTGATACTGAAGCGACCGCTTTCGAGACTTAAGTTTGGACAGGATTTACCAGGATTTCAAGATTAACAAGATCAAGTTTTCCGAATGAACGTTGTAGATTTCTATAAACGGCAAATCACAGTGGCGCATATATTCGGGATTCCGGTGCGTTGTGACTATCGCTGGTTCGTCGTCTTCTTTCTGAGTGTCTGGCTGATCGCGATGAATCTCAGTCGCGGCGGGATGTGGGTCGGGTCTTACAAACTGCTTCCAGTTGGCGTCGCGGCAGCCTGGGGGCTTGCTGTAGTTACAACGCTGGGTCTGTTTCTTTCGGTGCTTGGTCACGAGCTCTCACACGCGTTGATGGGTCGCGCGGAAGGAATCGAGATCGAAGAGATCGTGCTTCATCCATTTGGCGGTCTGGCACGACTTCGGAATGAACCTGAAAGCCCGCGCGCCGAGTTTCGCATTGCGGTTGCTGGTCCAGCCGCGAGTTTTCTCTTTGGCGCCATCAGTTTTGTGTTGATGCTGCCCGCGATGATGACGGGTTACACGATTGTCGGCGGTGTGCTGTTACTGCTGGCCGCCGGCAATCTGCTGCTCGCAGTTTTCAATCTTTTTCCAGGTTATCCACTCGATGGCGGCCGCGTTCTGCGCGCTATTCTGTGGGGACGTACCGGCGACATCAAAGAAGCGACGCGACTCGCAGGAATTTGCGGCATGTTGATCGCCGCGATTCTGATCATCTTTGGCGTCTACATGGTGATCGCGCCGACTTTCAGATCCTACTTCATGGGTTTCTGGTCCGTCCTGGTTGGTCTGTTTCTTTTCGACGCTGCCTATAGCGTGGTGAAGCATGTTCGCGGACGCGTTCGCAACGTTGTCAGCGAGGCGATGTCGGCTCCTTACTCAATCGAACCCGATCTGCTGATCAGTAAACTGATCGATTCTGTTTTGCCGATGCACCGGCAGGTTGCTTTTCCAGTCGCACAGAACCAGCGTCTTCACGGAATGCTGTCGCTCGAAGATCTCAAGACCCTACCACGCGAACGTTGGCACCTCACGCGCGCACGCGACGTCATGCGTCCGATTGCTCCACGTTTCTTTGTCGAACCCAATGCAACCCTCGACTACGCGCGGGAATTGATGAAAAGGAACGGGATTGGTTCGGTCGCAGTGGTGGGCAGAACAGGCGAACTCGTCGGTTTTCTGCAGAGCGGAAAATTCAAACGCAAAAAACGCAAATAAAAACCATCGACAGTTTACACAGATTGTTTTACATAATTTGAGGAATCTGTGTAATCTGTGGATATGCTGGCTGTAATTGGCGCGCTCTTTGCCAACGGACTGATCGCGATACTGAAGCTGGTGGCTGCCGTGATTACGGGCTCCTCCGGCATGATGGCTGAAGCTCTCCATTCGGTTGCAGACACGACGAACCAGGTCTTTCTGTTACTTGGGTTGCGGTTCTACAAACGACCAGCCTCCGACAAGCACCCGTTCGGTTACGGTAAAGAACGGTTCTTCTGGTCTTTCATTGCAGCTATTTTCATTTTTGGCGTTGGTGCGACGTATGCGATCTACGAGGGCATCGAAAAACTCGCGCATCCGCACGCACCAACAAACCTGGTTTGGGCATATGTAGTGCTCGCCATCTCCTTCGTGCTGGAGGGTGGATCGATCGCGCTGGCCATTTACCAGGAAGTTAAAGAGGCGCATCACGAGGGTTTGAGCTTTGCCGAATATCTGCGCGAGTCGAAGGACCCAACTGCTAAGACAGTGCTCTTTGAAGACTCAGCCGCGCTAGTAGGAATCGTGATCGCTGCGACAGGTCTTGTGTTGACCGACTATCAGGTCGGCGGCGCCGTTGGAGCATACTGGGACGGGGTTGCATCGATCGTCATCGGCCTCGTACTTGCCGTCGTCGCTTTCGTGCTGGCGCGTACATCGCGCGGCTTGCTGCTCGGCGAAGCAGCGAGTCAGAAAGCAGTGACGGCGATCAGACAGGCAATCGAGAGTCATCCCAACGTCGAACACGTGGTTGAGCTCTTAACGATGCACCTGGCGCCGAAAAAGATTTTGATAAATGCTCATGTGAAACTGCGACCTGAGCTGCTTACTGACGATATTGTGAACTCGATCCAGGAGATCGAAGAGCGAATCAAGAGCGCCGAGCCGAAAGTGGAGATGATCTTTCTGGAGGCCGCGCGCGACGATCAGGTTGACCAACATCGAGCCGTTGCAGAACACGTTGGTTGAAGTCGGGGTTGAAGGTTTTTGCCACGGATTTTCACGGATGAACACCGCTAACAGAAAATCACGGGAGAAATGTTACTGCTACTGCCATACACCGAGTATTTAAGACGGATGATCGAGCCGCGCAATATCGCGGACATCATCTTCGTCTTCTTGCTTGTGTATGCAGTTTTGAAACTCCTGCGTGGAACTCGCGCCGCACCAATGGCAGCCGGAATCGGCTTCATCGTTTTCCTTTACTGGCTCTCAGTCAAACAAGATCTCGCGACCCTGGAGTTCGTTCTCAGCAACGGGCTGCTTTACATCGGAATCGCGATCATCGTCCTCTTCCAGTCAGAAATTCGACAGGCTTTGATTACTTTTGGCAACCGTTTTCACGTGCCTTTTTCGCGGCATCGAGGACAGTTTGGCGAAGGTATCTACGATGAGGTCATTCTCGCCGCGACTACGCTTGCTTCGACCAAAACCGGGGCGCTAATCGTTATCGAACGTAACGTGGGTTTGAAGAACGTGGTTGACGGTGGCGTGCAGCTCGACGCAGAGCTCAGTTACGACTTGCTGATAAGTATCTTCAACACGGCGAGCCCGTTGCACGATGGCGCTGTGGTTGTGCGTCGCCATCGCATCGCTGCGGCTTCGTGCTTCCTGCCGTTAACGTTGAATCCAAGACTTTCGAGAGATCTGGGAACTCGTCATCGCGCCGCGATTGGTGTTACCGAGGACACTGATGCAGTCGCGGTTGTTGTTTCGGAAGAAACGGGTTTGATTTCGTTTGTCCAACGAGGCGAGATCAAACGTGGCCTCGATGCGACACGATTGCAGGAAGCGATCCTCGAGGCGTTGGACGTAGCGCCGAAGAAAGAGAAGCAACGGGAATCGGAGAGCGAGGCCGAGGAGATCCCATCGATTTAGGTTTGCTTCACAGGATGAACAAGATTTGATCAGGATTTACATGTCAAACCTGTAATAATCCTGCCAATCCTGTCTATATGACCATTATTCAATATGCCTTTTCAAGACATCGACGAAACGATCACTCCACCGTTACGGCCGGCGCGGCATCGGACGCAAAAGCTGCTGCGCCGCGTTTTCGTTGAAGACTGGAGTCTGAAGCTTCTGTCTTTGGCGATCGCGATCGTCCTCTGGCTGCTTGTGACCGGACAAAATCAACCCGTCACGGCGCACCTCAATGTCCAACTCAACTTCATCAGACCTCAGTCGCTGGAAATCAGTAACGATCCACCGCGTACTGTCGACGTGATGCTCACCGGCAGTCGCAACAAGCTGGACGATCTTACATCGCTGGATCTGGTAGCCACAGTTGATATCAGTGATCAACGCTCCGGTGAACGAGTGTTGCGACTCGCCGATAAAGCAATAATAACTCTGCCACAGGGAATCAAGATTGACGGCTTTCAACCCAGTGCGATTCCGATTCGCCTCGAAGAAATCGTCGAACGGCAGGTTCCGGTGGAACCGAAACTCGAAGGCAAACCTGACGAGGGATTTGAGGTATATTCCGTGACGCCGAATAAATCCACTGTTTCAGTGCGAGGACCTGCCAGTCGCGTTAACGCACTTCAGAAAATCCCCACTGAAAGCATTTGGCTGCCGGGACACAAACAGAGTTTCCCCGCCAACAACGTAGCGCTTGATGTTCCCGATGCTAAAGTCGATCTGCTGGAACCGATGGTCAATATTACGATCGAGATCGGCGAGCGACGAACTGAGAAAACGTTTGCCGGCGTTGAGGTGATAACATCGGATGGCGGCAAAGTTGAACCACCGACTACGTCTGTAACTCTGCTGGGAGGCACCAGCACGCTCGAAACAATCAAACCTGAACAGTTTCGGATCATTCTCGATGGCGAAGAACCGCGACTCGAGCTACCCAAATCGTTACAGGGAAGAGTGACTTTAAAATCTATCCAGACTTCGAAGTTTGTCCCTGTAAAGTGAAGACTCTTTTTGGAACAGACGGTATTCGAGGTGAAGCGGGAAAATTTCCGCTCGACTCGCCAACCGTCACAGCCATCGGTTTTTCGCTCGCCGAGCATCTCGCCGAACTCGCTCCCGATCCGCAAATCATCATTGGACGCGACACTCGCGAATCGGGCGAAGAGATCGAACGAGCGCTGATCGAAGGCGCAAACAAAGCCGGCGTCGAGTGTCTCTCGGCAGGTGTGATCACAACGCCGGGCGTGGCATTCCTGACGCGCAAACACCGCGCGTCGGCGGGCGTCGTAATCAGCGCATCTCACAATCCGTACAAGGACAACGGGATCAAAATCTTCGCTCCTTCGGGACAGAAGATGGACGATTCAGTTGAACGGATGATCGAGACCGATATCTTCGCTGAGACCGAGCTCTCGCCCTCAACTCAATCTGGTCCGCCGCCGTCATCACCAGAACTGCAGCACAAACTCCAGCAGGAATACCTGTCATTCCTCGCAGACGAAATCGGCAACGATCTGAATCTCGAGGGCCTGAAGATCGTTGTCGACTGCGCCAACGGCGCCAGTTCGGCACTCGCTCCGGTTCTGTTCGCACGACTCGGTGCGAAAGTGCTCGCCATCAATGCTTCTCCGGACGGTCGTAACATCAATCGCGATTGTGGCTCGCTTCATATCGAGTCGCTCCAGCAAAAAGTAGTCAAAGAACGGGCTGACCTGGGCGTCGCATTTGACGGGGACGCAGACCGGTCTCTATACATCGACGACCATGGAATCTTCGTCGATGGCGACGCAACTATGTGGGCGCTCGCGTCGCATCTTCAGTCACATGGAAAACTGAAAGACGAGACAGTCGTCGCCACAGTGATGAGCAATATCGGACTCGAAATCGCCTTTCGTTCAGCCGGAATAAAGCTCGTCCGCACCGATGTCGGCGACAAGTACGTGCTCGAGAAACTTCTGGAGCTCGGAGCAAGTCTGGGCGGTGAGCAGTCAGGCCACATCATCATGCCCGAGCTCAGTCTGGCCGGAGACGGCATGATCACGGCGCTCTGCCTGCTTCGAGCGCTGCGCGAATCGCGAAAAACACTGTCTGAAATGACCGCCGGGTTCAAGCAATACCCGCAGGTTCTCGTGAATGTGGAGGTCCGTGAGAAGGTTCCTTTTGGCGAACTGCCTTCAGTTCAGGCGGCAGTGGTGGAGGTTGAGGAACTACTTTCGCAAAAAGGAAGACTGCTGCTTCGCTACTCGGGAACGGAGCGGCTGGCCAGAGTCATGATTGAAGGCGAGCACCAGCGCCAGATCGAGGAGTACGCCGCGAAAATTGCCCGAGCAATCGAAACTGAGATCGGGCTGGGCACTTAGGCCGTCTGGTGAAATTTCTACACGACGACCCTAGAAAAATCTACACAGCGAAAGCGTCCCTCAAAGCCTCGGACTTCAAATACAATCGGTTTATCTCGAAAATAAAAAGGTTGTTGCACGGCACAACCGTTGCGATGTATATTGTGGGGCAAGAGAGACGGTTGGTGGATCCTCCGTCTCAAGTGGTTGCTGGGGTGAGGACAGTAACCACGAATATGGATGGGCGCGACGCACTCCCACGTATGTCGCGCCCATTCGCTTTATAGCC
>JBKPPU010000211.1:0-6216 GCA_046733695.1 Acidobacteriota bacterium | reverse complement strand
ACGTGAGAGTTTCTTTGGGCCGGCAACGGCGTGTTGAATCTAAAGCCCGCGGAGTTCAATCCGTCGCCAGTGCTAAAGTCGTTTGCCGGATATTTGGCGGCGGCCTCTCTAAGAACCGCCACGGCAGCAGGATTGATGCCTACCTGCGGGAAAATCGTGTTTAGCTGCGCCGTTGTCAGAGTTTGCACTGTCGGCGTGACCGTATCGCCACAGGCGTCAGGATCTGTGCCTGGAGGACAACCGATGAACTTCACCTCTCCGCGGCCGAGGCTCGCAAGAGGAACGTTGCGTGCTACGACGGGCGCCGATCGCGTAATCCGATCTCCCTCAAAGCTATAAAAGAAGAACGCGCGGTCCTTGACTATTGGTCCACCCAAAGCACCGCCAAAGGTGTGGCGAATAAGTGCCGGTTTCTCGATACCCTGCTGGTTGTTAAAGAAGTCATTCGCAGAAAACTTCTTGGTTCTATAAAACTCAAAGAGCGCTCCGTGAAACTCGTTGGTACCACCTTTAGTCACGAGGTTAACCTGCGCGCCTCCCGATCGGCCCTGGTTAGCGTTGGCATTCGCGGTGGTTACGCGAAATTCTTCAACCGCCTCGGCATTGAGTCGCAGCACTGTGTTACGGTCGGGGACGAGGTTCAGGGCATTCGTACTGTCGGCAGGATCAGAATTAGGGTTGGTGGTCTGATTGGTCTCGGCTTCGTTGATGTCTACACCGTCAAGCGTAATGTTTGACTGGTCGGCACGAGCTCCGGCGACGAAGCCGTCTCGGGTAGCGCCCGGTTGCAACGACAACAGGTTGGTAACGTTGCGACCTTCGAGCGGCAGTTCGGTGATTTGTTTACTTTGGAAGTGATTTCCGAGAGTGCCGTCATCTCTGTTCACTAATACTTCTGCCGCTCCGGCAGTGACGGTTACGATCTCAGAGACATTGCCGACTTCGAGCGCTACGTCGACCGTTTGAGATTTGGCGATCAGCGCGTGGATGTCTGTTACTGCTTTTTTCTTGAAGCCGGTGGCTTCAACTTCGATTTTATAATCGCCAACAGCAACGAAATCGAAAACATAAACTCCAGCGTCCGAAGTTGTAGTCGTGCGGGTGGCGGCAGTACCGAGGTTGGTCAGTGTCACGGAAGCGCCGGACACGAGGTTGCCATTCGGGTCTGCAACTATACCGCGTATCGTTGAGGTACCCTGTTGGGCAAAAACTGCAACCGCAAAGAACAACAACAGGACGACAGTGCTACAGCCCTGCACAAAATCTCGTAGCAAGTTTTTACTTTTCATGAAATCCTCCGAGAATGTGACTGATGACCTGGAATGCTGCGTCGCTAACGTACCCGCTTGATCTGGCAGCAATCCTGTCGCGAACTTGAATGTTTTTTGACTGCTGCTACCGCTCGTGAAAGCGGTAAAACAAATCGGACTTCCCGCTCGAACTTTATAGAGCCTGCAAAGATGAGAACGGCTCTGACGCCCTAACTAGCTTATTGAAAAGACTTCTTGCAGATATTATTCCGCGGAGTAGGCTCCGAAAAATCATCATAAAACACACGCATTTTTGAATTCAGGACAAAATTGAATGGCTCCGAGTGATGGAAAGTACATTCAAATTTATGGGCGTCTATAGAAATTCGTAGCTGGGGCTCACAGTTTTCTCTTGGATAGAGTCAGAACCACCACGCGGTAGCGGGTGGGTGCCGCGCAGCGTTTTTCGATCGAGCCTACGGCGTACCCACCCGCTACCGCGAGGTGGTACTGACTGCGTCCAAGTACCGTTAGACTAACTCGCAATGCCTACAAAAATGTGGATGAAGTTTGGAAATTTTTGTATATAATGCCGGCGCCGATCAACACTTCGCCGGGTTTTCTTAAAGACATCAAGGGATCAGTGACTCATCCACCGGCGATGATTACTGATTAGCCCGAGGTCTGACGGACCAGCCACTAACGCCGGCAGTTCCTTCGGGAAAACACATCTGCTCGGATCTGCTTTAGCCTAAAAATCAAGGAATGTGTTGTTGGTCCAGGTCGCATTCTGGCTTACGAGGCAAAGGAGTTCAGATCCTTCGAGCGGACCAGGAAACCTACCCATGTTTCGGAGGAACCAATGAAACAATTCAGATATCTCGTCAGAGAACTTTGTTTGGCCTTCGGTTTACTCGTCCTCCTATGTATCGGAGGTATGACGGCCGTTGCCCAAACCGGCACATCATCAGTGCGCGGAACGGTTGTCGATCAGAACGGACAGGTCGTGAGCGGCGCTACGGTGACACTCACAAATACTGAAACAAACACTGCACGCAACCAGCAAACAAGCGACAGCGGTATCTACGTTTTTGAGCTCGTGCCGCCAGGTCCTTACCGCGTGGACGTGGAAGCCACCGGCTTCAAGAAAAAGATCGTCACCAATGTTCAGGCACTGGTGGCGAAGGCCACTGAAGTGAACGTACAGCTCGAAATCGGAGCTGTTACTGAATCAGTGACAGTGCAGGCGACTGGAAACGAAGTGGCGGTAAACACTCAGGACGCTTCGTTGGGTAATAACTTCGTCACGAAGCAAATTGGAGAACTCCCGCTCGAGGCGCGAAACGTCGCAGCGCTGCTAACGCTTCAACCTGGTGTCACGCGCGATGGTTCCGTCACCGGTTCACGCGCGGACCAGGCGAACGTGACGCTCGACGGTGTTGACATCAACGAGCAGCAGTCAAACCAAATCGGCAGCACCAGCAGCAGCGACGCCTCCAGCGCGAGCCCGTCGACCAACACTGTGCTGCGGTTGAATGCCGAAGCGATTGACGAGTTCCGCGTCGTAACGGCTAATCCGAACGCACAATTCGGTCGCTCATCGGGTGCACAGGTTTCGCTAATCACGAAAGGCGGGGGCAACCAATTTCACGGATCACTGTTCTGGTTCCACCGCCCGACAGTTCTCGCCGCGAATGATTTCTTCAACAATCGAGCCGGAGTTTATGGACCGAACGATCCGCAGGTCCCGCTGGGTCTCGCGAAGGTTGGGGAAGAAAAGGTTCCGCGTCCCGCACTTATCCGGAATACGTTCGGTGGCGCTCTCGGTGGTCCAATCGTTCGCGACCGCTCGTTCTTCTTCTACAGCTACGAGGGCCGCACCGATCGCAGTCAGCAAAGCGTGCTTCAGCGCGTGCCGCTGCCCACCATGGGCCAGGGCCAACTGCGGTTCGCAAACGTCTCCGGAGGAGTGACGACATTTAACGCCGCGAACTTCGCGTCCGTGTTTCCGTCACTACAAGGTACTAACCCTGTCGCGCTCCAAGCTCTTGCTGCAGCCGCGGCTAAATATCGTGCCAACGACTTTGGTACCACCGGCGACAGCTTTGTCGATCCAGCTACCGGGCAATTAGTGCAGCTCAATACTGCCGGTTACCGTTTCAATGCGTATCTTCCAAGCAACTTCAATTCACATAGCGCGCGATTCGATCACAACCTGACTTCAAAACAACAGTTGTTCCTTCGGGTTAACGTCAATCACGATCAAATCGCCGGCATTCCGGCTTTTCCGGACACACCACGGCCGGACACATGGTCACATCCGTGGGGCATCGCCGCTGGTCACACATGGACCATCAGCAACCGGTTCGTAAATAATTTCCGGTATGGATTAACGCGCGAAGCATTCACGCAACAAGGCGACGCTGCCAAGAATGAGATCTTCTTCCGTTTCGTGTTTTTCCCCGTGCTTGATTCACGCACGCTGCAACGCACGACGCCGGTGCATAATTTCACCGACGATTTCTCCTGGGTGCGGGACAACCACACCGTACAATTCGGTGGAAACTTCCGCATCGTGCGCAATCGTCGAACCAGTTTTGCCGGCGCATTTGATACCGCATATTCAAATCCCTCCGGCTACACATCCGGTTCACTGCTTTCGAATCCAATCATCAGCTTCTTCGCGAACACGCCAAACGCCGTTAGAAGCGGCCAGACATCCGTTATTCAGAATGCGGCTTCCGCTTTGCTCGGGCGCCTGACAAGTTGGAATGCCAGGCTGACCTACGACAAGGAAGGCAATCTGCAACCGGCAGGCACGCCGACAACGCGCGAATTCGCCACCGAGGAATATGAATGGTATGGACAGGATATCTGGAAGATTGGATCGTCGTTGACGCTCACATACGGTCTGCGTTACAGCCTGAGCCGCCCGATCTACGAGACAAATGGTTTCGAAACGAAGCCGAATATCCCGCTCTCCGACTACTTCCAGCGTCGCATCGATGCTTCAGCGAAGGGCGAAAATTACATCGAACCACTCCTGATGGAATTGTCCGGTGCGGCGAATGGAAAATCTTCCATGTATCCGTGGGACAAGAATAATTTCCAACCACGTCTTGGAATTGCATGGTCGCCTAATTTCAGGAGTGGTTTTATGCACAGCATTCTTGGCGACGCCGGCAAGTCAGTCATCCGTGGTGGCTTCGCTATGACGAACGATTTTCTCGGCCAGCAACTTGCCACTCGTTTCGACCAGCTTAACTCACTCGGATTTCTCTCGACGATTAACAGCCCGTTCAGTTTCTGCAACACAACGAGTAATCCGTGCCCACTGTTCACAGGGTTCAATCAGCCCGTTCGTAGTTTCCCTCTCGTGTCACCCGTGATCGAGAATCATCTGAGTTTTCCACGTCAACGGCCTGCCGACATGGCGCTCGTGATCGAAACGTCGCTCGATGAAAGGATCAAGTCGCCCACAAACTACATGTGGAACCTGACGTTCGAACGCGAACTGCCAAAAGGTTTTGTGGTCCAGGCGTCGTACATCGGCCGTCTCGGACGCGATCTGCTGGTATCGCGCGACGTGATGATGCCGAACAACCTGACCGATCCGAAATCGGGAATGGACTGGTACACCGCCGCGGGAATGCTTGAAGACATTCGCCGCAGTTTGGCGTTGCAGGGAATTACCTCCTCGTCTTCAAACGCTGTAATCCTGCAGGCGTTCAACAACCTTCCGGTTATCCCGTTCTTTGAGAACTTCTTCGGGTCCGTTCCGAATTTTGCCGCCAACATGGTTGGTAACACCCGCAGGAACAACTTCAACGTCAACAACGCCACGAAATCCGTATTTGGTGACGCTTTCTTCTTCACCGGCAACGACTGGACCACAACGCAAGCTGATATCGACATCTTCGGACTGCTGGATGAAGGACTGCCGCTCAAGTTTTACCAGCCTCAATACGGAGCGCTGTCATCCTTCTCGACCGTGGGCAACTCCGAATACCATGCTGGAACGCTTTCAATCCGGCAACGTCTCAGAGATGACCTGAGTTTTGATTTCAATTACACGCTCTCGAAATCGATGGACGATGCTTCCGGCTTGCAGACCAGCGGGAGCTACGGCGGGACATTCATACTTAACCCGCTTCGCCAGCACGACAGTTGGGCTGTGTCGGATTTCGATGTTAAGCACATCATCAACTTCAACTCTTTATGGTCACTTCCGATGGGTCGCGGTCACAAGCTCTCCTTCGGCGATAATAAGGTGGCTGATGCAGTGCTGGGCCACTGGGACCTCAATAGCATCATGCGCTGGAATTCCGGAAATCCGATTGGCGCGCCATTCGACGCGGCCACCTGGGCCACGAACTGGAACGTGCAGAGCTACGGAACACGCGTGCGTCCCATCGAGGCGTGCCCGACGCGCGGCGACCTCCAGCCGCCCAGGCTCTTCGGCTGCAATCCGGATCAGTCGTATCAAAGCTTCCGCAATGCGAAACCCGGAGAAACAGGCGATCGGAATGTGTTCCGTCTGCCCGGGTACTTCACGCTTGATATGGGCCTCGGAAAAACATTCACGATCAAAGAGGGTCACAAGCTTCAACTTCGTTTCGAAGCGTTTAATGTGACGAACACACAACGCATGGGTGGAATCCTGGCGACACGCGATGGCTACGGGTTGGTTGACGTTCCGCAGGCATCATCGGCGCCGACGAACTTTTCCAACTTCGTCTCTATTCAGGGAAACCGCCGTGTGATGCAGTTTGGGTTCCGATACGCGTTCTAGCGCATCGCGAGTGTTAATTAATGCGGGCTGACGTCTCAAACGTTCAGCCCGCTTCGCTTTATCGATGTTTGTGCAACATCACGCTGGCGCTTCGGAACGTACTGTAGGGGCGGCCCTCCGTGGCCGCCCGGCGTCGAATCGATCTCTTTGCCAAATGCCTGAATCGATTGTGTT
>JBKPPU010000210.1:0-29085 GCA_046733695.1 Acidobacteriota bacterium | reverse complement strand
CCACCAATCAAAAGCAAAACGACTGGTTTTATTCGCAACCATTGGCTAAATCTAGGGAAGGGGTCCTACAAGTTGAGACCAGGTGTGAGTCCTATCAGGCAGCAACACTACCAGTTCAGGAATTTAACATACGAGTGAATCCGCGTACAAGATGTTTGTACACATCCACGTTCAACCGCGGCCAAATCACGCTTTACTCTGGTTTTTGGTCGGCTTCGTTAAGTTCTTCACCAAGTGGGAGGTCGAAATCGGGTGGGAGGTCGACCACAATGGTGGTGTCGGCTGCGGGTGGGAATATCAACGAGATCCCCACCGAGCCAGCCAGTACGAACGCCACGAACGCGAGCGAAAACTTGATCGGAATCACGACATGGACGGCACCCAGCAGCATTTTCAGGCCAATAAATGTGAGCACAATGGCCAGTCCGGTGCGGAGATAACGAAACTTTTCGACCACGCCCGCCAGCAGGAAGTACATCGACCGAAGGCCGAGAATCGCAAAAACGTTTGACGTGTAGACAATGAACGTGTCGGTGGTAATGGCGAAAATCGCCGGAATCGAGTCAACTGCGAAAACCAGGTCGGAGACCTCAACCACTACCAGCACGAGCAGCAGGAGGGTTCCAGTCCGCTTGCCATTTTCACGGGTGAAGAACTTTTCACCTTCGTAGTGACGCGTAATCGGCAGAAACCTGGTCACGGCGCGAACGGCGATATTCTTTTCCGGCTGGACATCAATCTCTTCGTGCCGGAACATCTTGATTCCGGTGTAAATCAGGAAGCCGCCGAAAATGTAGATAATCCAGTGAAAGCGGTTAATGAGCGTCGCGCCGACGAAAATCATCGTCAACCGCATCACGAGGGCGCCCATGACACCCCAGAAAAGCACCCGGTGCTGAAACTTCGCCGGAACCTTGAAGTAGGAAAAGATCAGCAGGAATACGAACAGATTGTCGACTGAAAGCGACAGCTCGATGATGTAACCGGTGAGAAACTGGTAACCGCGTTCCGAACCCTCATAGCGAAAAACAATAGCCGAAAAGATCAGGGCGAGGGTCATCCAAACAAGACTCCAGATCCAAGCTTCCCGATATCTGATTGTGTGAGCTTTGCGGTTGAAGAGGCCCAGGTCGAGGGCCAGCATGGTTAATATGTACAGACTGAACCCCAGCCAAAGCCAGGAGTTGCCGCCGAATGAGTTCATTAGGAGAATCAAGTGCCCCAAAATAGCATCAGCTTTTGATTTGGAGCAAACAGCAGGATCAGTAGCAGGAGCAGTGTGCAGGTGCAGGTGGTTTTAGTCGATCCTGCTCCTGTATGCTGCTCCTGCCTTCTCGCATACTTCCTTCAGACAGTTGCAGCCTTTCCGTACTCTCACTTACAATCCGCAGTTTCTGAAAGGTAATCAACAATGCTCAAAGCCCTTAGCCGACTCGAACGAACCCGCAACATCGTCATTCTCATATTCGCCGTCCTGATGGCCGTCAGTCTTGTGATTTTTTACGCCCCCGGCCGCAATTCGAGTGCTCTCGACCCCAGCAAGAACACCGAAGTCGTAGCGAAGGTTGGCTCGAGACAAGTCACCGTCGCCGATATCGCGCGCGTGCGAGAGAACTATGCACGGATGTTCGGAAACCGCGTCAACCTGGCCCAGCTCGGTGGTAACAAGCGTTTCCTCGATGGACTGATCGGCCGTCACGTGATCGCGCAGGAAGCCGAGCGTCTCGGCCTCGGCGCGAGTGATGCTGAGGTCGCCCAAAAGATTCGCACGCGATATGTGGATGCTTCCGGAAAGTTCGTCGGCGATGACAGGTATAACGAAATAATAAAGGCCCAGTACGGCGATATCGAAGTCTTCGAGAATGAGCTCCGCGACGAGATTGCTCAGGAAAAACTACGCGCTTTTGTGACTGCCAGTGTCAACGTTTCCGATACGGAAGTTGAAGAAGAGTACAAGCGACGAAACTCATCATTCGACGTCAGCTACATCGCGCTTTCCACCGATAAGCTCGCGGAGAAGATTCAACCCAGCGACGACGAACTGAAGAGTTATTACGAGAGTCACAAAACTGATTACCGTTTTCTCGAGCCGCAGAAGAAAGTTCAGTACCTCTACATCAACACTGAAAAGGTTGGTTCCACGCTGCAGATTCCCGATGCAGATCTAAAGCAGCAGTTCGACAGCATGAAACCGCAATTTAAGGAATCTGGCGTCAAGATCCAGCAGATTGTTTTGAAGGTCGCGCGTAAGGATCTGGATGCGCAGGTCGAACAGAAAGCGAAAGACCTGATTACAAAAATGCGCGGCCCCGATGGAAAGACGACCGAGCAGGCATTCGCAGACGCAGCCAGAGGAAACTCTGAAGATCCGGCCACAGCGCAAAACAGAGGTTTCCTGTTGAAGCCGTTCAAGAAGAACCCCAACAAGCCGGCGGAGGGACTTTATGATCGCGCCGTCGACATGCAGGTAGGAGACGTTTCCGACATTCCTATTCGCTACCACGGCGACTGGTACATCCTTCGGCGTGGCGATAGCGTTCAGAAGACTTTTGAGGAAGCAAAGCCGGAGTTGCTGGTCTCGGCACGTAACAGCAGAGCCTACAACACAGCGTTTCAGCTGGCTCAAAAAGCAAAGAAGCGTTTGGATGAAACCAAGGATCCGCAGAAAGTCGCGCAGGAACTCGCCGGCGAAGCGCATATGACTCCGGCGGAGATGGTCCGCGAAACCGCATTCATCAAGCCGGGCGACGACATTCCGGAAATCGGATCGAATCAGCAGTTTGAGCAGGCGTTGGACGCACTGAACAATCCGAAAGACGTCGGTGAGCCGGTTGGTATCAAAAACGGTTTCGGCATTCCGATGTTGATCGAAAAGAGAGAGCCGCGGATTCCTGAGTTTGATGAAGTGAAGGGCAAGGTCGCAGACGCTATCAAACATCAGCGCGCGAAAGATCAATTGGAGCAGAAGGCGAAAGAAATTGCCGCAAGCCTGACTGGTCCGGATGCGATCAAAGCCACTGGTGAAAAAGAGGGTTTTGATTCGGGCACCGAAGACGCCTTCAAACTCGGTTCATCGCTCGGCAAGGCAGGAATCAGCACGGCGCTTGATGAATTGATTTACAGTCTGAAACCGGGTGAGTTTAGTAAGACTCCACTCAAAGTCGAAGACAAGTGGGTGATTGTCGGCGTGACTAAGAAATACGACGCCGATCAGGGTGCTTTTGCCGCTCAGCGCGACACCTTGAAGCAGTCGATGATGAGCGAACGCCAGGACCAGGTGTTTGAAGATTACATCGCCGGCGTGCAGCAGCAAATGAAAAAGGACGGCAAGATCAAGATCTATCAGAACGTGCTGGACCAGCTTCAGGAGCCGGCCGCTGAACCGAACCTACCCATAGGTCTCCAGGAGTAGAGCCATCCACAGATTACATAGATTCTTTATTTTTGATTCTGTGAAATCTGTGGATCAGTAACCGAAGAGTGGTCCAATCTCAGCCTGGGCCACTGTCGTACGAATCTGCAACTCGTTAGCCTGTGATTGTATCTGCATGTTCGAGAGGGCGCTCTTTGCGAGCACTCCTTTCGCTCCTGATAAACGACCCACTAATAGCGCTCCGAACTGTTTCAATCCCTCCAGTGTGTCGCCGAGGTTTTTAGCCGCCTCAGTGTTAACGGCTCGTGCCGCGAGAAAAATTTGCAGGTCGTTTGCAGTCGTGCCGACTGAACCATAAACCTGTCGCAGCGTGCGCAAATCGTTCGCGATCGGTGCATTGCCGATATCGAGATTCCCAATCAACTGCTCGCTGACGTTGCTGCCGAATCCGATCACGGCATTCGGATCGCGACTGGCGAGTGCAATGAGTTCACCATTTGCTCGTTTGCCGGAACGACTCGCATTGATCACGCTGCGAACGCCTTCGGGGTCGCCGAGTGCGAGAATGTTTGCGTCGAGCGGTGCGGCCGCAAGTTCGCCGATCCTCAAATTAAAAAGTCCAAGCAGCTTCAGGTTCTCGTCGAGGGTGAAGATGTAGATGGTCTTATCCTGATACTTTTCTTCGCGATATTTGCCGTTTGAAGCAACTCTACCGGCAGCGACCATGGCAGCCGCACTGAAGCTTCCATTGGCGAGAGCGACTGTATGCACTTTTGTTACGCCTTCGGACGGATAAGTGAAACGAACTCCGAGTGCGACCTGTTGAAACATGCGCGGATCGAGACCGGTGCGATCCTTAAAGCGGTCGATGCTGGCGTTGACTTCGCTGAGCTTCGCCGGATTCCCGGCGAGTATGCGTGGCATCGCCTCGTTCAGAAGCTGATTGAGTTTAACCTGGGCTACTGCGTCAGACTGGGGCAATGAGGACATCAGCGTCGGGGTCGCCGCAGGGGTGTTACGGCTACGCGTCTGGGCTTGTGTCTCGACTTGTGAAACGAGTGCGATGAAAACAATCGCGAGCGTCAAAAGTGTTCTTTTCACTACAAACTGCCTTTCTACCAAAGAAATGGAGAGTCTAGTTGATGCCTCAATCCGACCCCGGGGTTGTTTTGTCTTGTCTGTGCAACCTCTGTGTTCTCTGTGTCTCTGTGGTTATAGGAACCCGAGATACACAACCACAGAGTCACAGAGAACACAGACGTTGCACAGAGAAATTCATTTCAAATGTTTGAGAAACTCGGCAAATGTAATCTTCTGATAATCTTTCGGAATCTGAAAAAGGACGTTATCTACGTCAACCGAGATGTCCGAAAGCTCCATCAGCACGCGCGTGCCGTCCGCCGATTTCGTCTCGGATTTGATCGGCATCCCGAGCGCCTCATCGATCCAGATCAACGTCTCACTTACGCTGACGCTTGCGGCGCTCGCAGCGTTAACAACAACCCGGTATTTGTCCGTGCCGCGCTGTCCGATCGCTTCTTTCCCCAGCTTTTCGTAACTCGTATTTCCCACGTCAGCGTGCAACAAACCTTCAGGAGAACGCTCCAATGTTTCTGGATCCTGGGTTGTTGGCAAACTCGTGTCGGGAGCGACCTCAGCGTAGATCTTCTCATCCGGCAACAGAACAAACTTCCCTTCAGGTCTTTCAAGATAAGCAACCGTTTTCGACGCCACTTGCGACTCAGAACGACGCAAGTCGCCGTCGCGTGCGATCAGGTTTTTGGTGGTTAAAGTCTGGCCATTTGCGGCCACGACTGTGATGTTGCGGATTGCACGGTAGCGATCGGGTTCCTTAGTCTGAAAAGGTGGCGTTGAGGAGACAACGGTATCGGTCCTCGCGTTTTCGTTTGCGGTGGTATTATTTTGCGAACGACAGGACAGCGTGAGCAGGACCAACCAAACGACGATCAGCGCACGTCTCTGCCGGAAAGTCATACGCGTTCCAGCAAAAGCGCGAGTCCCATGCCGCCACTTACGCAGAGGGTTGCGAGACCGAGTTTGACTTGTCGTTTTTTCATCTCGTAGATCAGCGTGGTCGTGATGCGAACTCCCGTACACCCGATCGGATGGCCCAACGCGATTGCGCCGCCGTTGACGTTCAAACGCTCGACGTCGAATCCGAGTTCCCGATCGCATGCGATCACTTGCGCCGCGAAGGCTTCGTTCAACTCGATCAAATCGATTTCGGACAGCGACAGATGCTGCCGCTCGAGTATCGCGCGCACTGCTGGCACCGGCCCGATACCCATGACGTCCGGAGCTACGCCGCAGATTTCATAGTCGACAATTCGTGTTTGCGCCGTGGTCCCGAATTGTTTGAGCGCATCTTCACTCAAGACCACGACCGCGGCTGCGCCATCCGTGATACCCGAAGAATTTCCGGCTGTGACTGAGCCGTCTTTGTAGAACACGGGCGACAGCTTCGCGAGATCCTGAAGTGTGGTTCCGGCGCGGCAGTGTTCGTCGTTCGAAAAGCTCGTCGTCTCGCCTTTCTTACCGCTGATTTCGAGTGACATCACTTCGTCTTTAAATCTTCCCGACGCCAGTGCTGCCTCCGCTTTCTGTTGCGACGCAACAGCAAACTCGTCCTGTTCCTGCCGCGAGATTTCGTATTGTCGGGCAAGCTTTTCGGCTGTTTGGCCCATCAACAGTCCTGAGAGCGGATCGCTGAAGCCGTCGCGATACATGCCATCGACGAGCTGCATGTTGCCCATCCGCATACCCCAACGCGCACCTTCGGCGAAGTATGGCACGCGCGACATACTCTCTGTGCCGCCGGCCAGAACGGCGCCCGCGCGATCGAGCATGATCTCCTGCGCCGCAAGAATGATGGCTTTCAATCCTGACCCGCACGCCTGGTTTATCGTCGTAGCAGGTACTTTCTCGGGTACGCCGGCGCGAAACGTGATCTGACGCGCGACGTTTGGTCCACCACCGGCCTGTCGCGCACATCCCCAGATCGAATCACTGACTTGCTCCGGTGAAATGCGTGCGCGCCGCAGGCTCTCTTTTGCTACCGCTACGCCGAGGTCGGCGGCGCTCCATGATGACAACGTGCCGCCGAATTTACCGATCGGCGTTCGTACTGCTCCCGCAAGAAAAACGTTCTTCATAAGTTGACCAAAAATGTAGCACAGGGTAGAACTAGGCCACAAAAAGGCACAAAAAGCACAGAAGGCGCCTCACATGCTTCACGACCTCACGAGTCCTGCACAGTTGGAATCTGCGTATCAACAAATCGCGTCATTGCTTCGCGAGTATGCCGAATGGCTGTTTCTCTCCGATGGAGTGATCCAGTCGCTGCGACGAGAAGAAATCGAGATCAGCTTCGTTCACCGGAAATTGATGCTCTCCTGTTGGACTGAAGCGGGCACGCGCATCTGGCGTGTCCTGGGCTGGGATTGGAACGGGCAACTGCTTGAAATGAAAGTCTCACGACGAATGGGAGCGGAGGTTTTGCTGATTGAGTTGATTCCACGGACAACGGCGAAAGTCGTTACGGCCACCATTCGAGCCGCGCGGCAGATGCTGTGTGAACGTTTGGCCCAACTCGCTGCGGCGGTAGGAAGTGAAACTACAGTGGAACGGTTGTCTTTGAGTCGTGGAACAAAGCCAGGTCAGCCTGGACGGTACGCGCAAATTGTTCTGCGACGGCGGCGAGAGAGAATCGCCGTCACTGGTCCTGTTGTCCCCAGTCAACCTTCCGCTGTCGACGCCTTTCTTTCGTCGGCATTGCTGTGGTTCAAACGCACGTCTGTAGACCAATTGTGGTTGACTGTTTCGCCAGAACTGGTGCAGCCGTTGATCTACCGTGTCGCGCTCTTGCGCAGTGGTTTGCGGAGCATCATCAAAGTATTCACAGTCGACGAGCATCTGACGGCGTTAACCGAAGTCCCGTGTCCTGGCAAAGTCGAGTTGTGGAAGAAAAAGCTCGCCCGCTTCCCGCCAGTGCCCGCCGCAACACCGGGCGAACTCAGTTCACTGATCATTGCTGAAGCGCCGGACGCGATTGATGTGGTGCACTCACGCCACGGCGAGACACTTCGTTACTTCGGTCTGCCCTTCGCGCGCGTGCGCTCGTTGCTTGGACACGAAAGAGCGTGGTTTGGTATTGACCGCGCGCATCGTTGCCTGCTCGACGGATCAACCTTGAACGGCTGGCAAAACTTACTGCACGAATTGGGATTGCACCGGTCGTCGTCGGCGCTCGATCATCGTCACGCCTTTTATCGCTCCGCACCGGAAGCGTGGCTTGAGTCACTCCTGCGTCGAGACATCACTCGACTCGATCCGGGATTGATCATCGCGCCGCTGCACGCGCAATTCAGAACCGCACGCGGAGCGAAGCTCGGTATCAGGCCAATAGACCTATTGGCTCAGCGCCAGGATGGCCGTTTAGTTGTAATTGAGTTGAAAGTCTCAGAAGACCGTGAGCACGTTTTGCAAGGTGCCGATTACTGGCGGCGAGTTGAAGCTCATCGACGCCGCGGGCACATCGCTCGCGCGAAACTATTCGGCGCGCGAGCGATCAAAGACGAGGCACCCCTTGTCTATCTCGTCGCTCCCACCCTGCGCGTCCACCCGAGCTTCCAAACACTCGCTCACTGTATTTCCTCCGACATCGAACTCTACCGCTTCGACATCAACGAAGACTGGCGCTCGGGCGTCCGCGTCATGCGCCGCCAAAGAGTGAATTAGCCACAAAAAGGCACAAAAAGCACAAAAAAGAAAACCAGACTAAGAATCTTTTTTTGTGCTTCTTGTGCCTTTTTGTGGCTAGTGTTTGACGAAGATGCTGTCGGGTTCGTTGCTGAGTGCAGGTGGGAGGACGCTGGCTGTGGCTGGAGTAGTGATGTGATCGAGCGTGTCGTCCTTTGCGTAGATGCCGGACACGCGCATCCTGAACTCATCGGGATTGGTGGCGTTGTGCAGCGCTTCTTCCTGTGTGATGAGACGTGATTGGAGTAGATGAAACAACGATTGATCGAACGTCTGCATGCCGTATTGTGACGTGCCCGCCGCAATCGCTTCGCGAATCAGATAGGTCTTCTCTTCGTTGATGATGTGATCGCGAATGGTAGCCGTCGATACCAGCACTTCGATCGCCGGGACACGGCCTGCGCCTTTTGCGGCACGTACCAGACGCATCGAGACGACAGCCTTCAGAATTCCCGCGAGTTGAAGACGCACAGACTTTTGCTGGTGCGAGGGAAATGAAGAAACGATACGAGTGATGGTTTCTGTCGCATCGAGTGTGTGCAGAGTTGAAAGCACGAGGTGGCCCGTTTCTGCGGCCGTCAATGCTGTTTCAATCGTTTCGTGATCGCGCATCTCGCCGACGAGAATGACGTCTGGATCCTGGCGCAATGCACCACGCAGCGCCTGCGCGAAAGAAAGCGTATCGACGTCGACTTCACGTTGCGTCACAAACGAGTGTTTGTCGCGATGCAGAAACTCGATCGGGTCTTCAATGGTAACGATGTGACCGCTGCGCGTTGAGTTGATGCAATCAATCATCGCCGCGAGCGTCGTCGACTTACCGGAACCGGTGGCTCCAGTAACCAGAATCAGACCGCGACGTTCTTCGGCAATCTTATCGATGACCGGCGGCAGACCGAGCTGGGCCGCCGTCTTCGTATGATCCGGAATGACGCGGAGCACGATGCTGACGGTGCCGCGTTGCTGAAATATGTTTGCTCGGAACCGGCCCAGACCGGACACGCCATAGCCGATATCGACTTCCGAAACTTCTTTGAAGCGCTGCTTTTGCCGGTTGGACATCATCGAGAAGGCCATGTCCAAAGTGTCCTCCGGCTTCAGGCGGGGAGCGTCAGCAATGGGGTGGAGCTCGCCGCCGATACGCATCACGGGGAATGCCCCCACCTTGAGGTGGAGATCGGACGCGTTTTGTCCGGTGGCGACTCGAAGTAAATCGTCGATTTTTAGGCCCATGCAATATCCTGAACTACTGAAACCTGGTGGATTACGCGAGGATGCTAAGGAGTGTCAGCGCGATGAGGCGCGCTCGGGACAAATCGAATATAGCTTGACGCCGTGATGGGCGTCAATTTCTATTTTTGGCCGCGGATTAACGCGGATTCACTAGTTTATCGTGCCCGCCGGGGTCTCGATTGCCGCTCGAGAGAAGCCGTTGTTGTCGCTTGGGGCCGACTTGGATTCGTTGAGATAGGTGAGCCATTTGCCCGGAGCGGGACGCTCGCCCTTGGTGATTTCGAAGTACGCCTTCTGAATCTTCTCGGTGATTGGACCACGCGCGCCATTGCCCACCGTGATACGGTCGACGGAGCGAATCGGCGTGATTTCCGCGGCCGTTCCGGAGAAGAAAAGCTCGTCGGCGACGTAAAGCGCAGCACGCTGAATCGTCCGCTCCTTGATGGTGAGTCCGAGTTCCTGACAGATCTGGATCACGCTGTCGCGAGTGATGCCGGGAAGAATTGACGACGAGAGCGGCGGCGTTAGTACGACGTCACCGGCAATCACGAAGATGTTTTCTCCTGAACCTTCTGAAACATAGCCACGATCGTCGAGCGCAATGCCTTCCGCGAAGCCGTTGAGAAGCGCTTCCATCTTGATCAACTGCGAGTTCATGTAGTTGGCGCCACTCTTTGCCATCGCGGGCATCGCGTTCGCATGAAGTCGCTGCCAGGTCGAAACGCAAACGTCCACGCCGCGCTCGATCGCTTCGTCGCCAAGATACTTGCCCCAATCCCACGCGCCGATGTAACAAGCGAGAGGATTCGGAAACGGGTTCACACCGAACGCCGGATGTTCTTCGTCGAGACTGCGAAACAGTATGGGCCGGATGTAACACTGATCCATTCCGCTGCGTTGCACGAGATCGATCGCCGCATTACACAACTGATCGAGTGTCCACTCGTGGTCCATGCGATAAATCTTCGCGGAGTTCAGAAATCGCTGCATGTGTTCGCGGAGGCGAAAGATGGCTGGACCCTGTTTGGTCGAGTAACAGCGGATACCCTCAAAGACGCTCGAGCCATAGTGCAAGACATGCGACATCACGTGCACGCGGGCGTCGTTCCATTGGATGAACTCGCCGTTATGCCAGACAAGGTCGCAGATTCGCGGTGTCTTAACATCTTTGGTGTGGCCGTCTTTTGAGAACATATGTTTTACTCCTTCAGGAAATACTGTGATGCAGGGGGAAGGCCTTCATCTACGTCGCGTAGAAACACTTCGACACTGGGAGATCCCGATACTCTTCGCTTGTTCGGAGTGGGTTATCAAACATGGCACAATACAGTAGTTTTGAGTCGCTTGGCAAGAAGACCAGAATGCCACAAACAGACCATGCGGATCGTGATTACGTTATTTTTACTTGCAACGTTTTCTGGCGGCTGCACTGAGAAAAAGATGAACCAAAACAATCAAAACACGTCCGTGACAGAAACTTCAGCCACCGACCCGATTTCCATTCATCAACGCGCAATCGCGATCGATATGCACGTCGATACGGTGCAGCGGATCCTCGACGAGCACGTCGATATTCAACAGCAACTGAGCGACGGCCATTTCGACGCAGTGCGCGCGCGGTCGGGAAATCTCGATGCGCAGTTCTTCTCGATCTGGGTGGAGCCGCAGCTATTCGGCGGCGGTGGACCGCGAGCAGTAAAGCGTGCCGACGATCAGATCGAAGCGATTCGTACGCTAGCGGACAAACATCCGGAGACATGGGTAATGGCAACGACCGCTGGAGATATCCGGCGCGCGGCGAGTGAAGGAAAGATTGCAGCGTTACTGGGACTCGAAGGCGGTTACGCAATCGATGAAAAGTTGGAAAATGTTCAGCGCTACTACGATCTCGGTGTCCGGTACATGTCGCCGGCGTGGAGCGTGAGTACGAGTTGGGCCGGCTCGTCCGGTGATGACGTTGGCGCCACACGTGGTCTGAACGAGTTTGGAAAGAGCGTGGTGCGCGAGATGAATCGTTTGGGAATGATGGTCGACGTTTCGCACGTGTCCGATCAGGCGTTCTGGGACATCGTGAACACGTCGACGTCGCCCGTCATCGCCACACATTCCGCATGCAGGGCGATTGCCGACGTGCCGCGAAATCTTACCGACGATATGATTCGTGCGCTTGCCAAAACCGGCGGCGTTGTCAACGTGATCTTCTATCCCGAACATCTCGAGCCGGGATGGAGTCAGAAGAAGAAGCAGGTGGACGCTGAAATCGCGAGTGAGGTCCAGGCCGCGTCTGCTGCCGAACAGGGCGATGCAGTGCACAAGAAAATCGCGCGCGATCTCGTGCGGCAGCGTGAGTACGCGCGTCGATTGCCACCGGTTAACGTGTCGCGCATCGTGGACCACATCGATCACATAGTGAAACTCGTTGGTGTGGACCACGTCGGAATCGGATCGGATTTTGACGGAGTCCAAGCCACAACCGCTGATCTCGGCAATGTGGCTGACCTGCCGAACCTCACGAAAGAACTCTTGCGCCGCGGCTACACTGAAGCCGACGTCGACAAGATTCTCGGCGGAAACATGTTAAGGGTGATGGATCAATCCGTAAAAAATCCGCGTTAATCTGTGGCTAAAAGGACTCCAAAGATCGGATTTCATGCGCCCATCAAAGGCGGCGTTCACAATGCGCTGATAGTCGCGAAGGACACAGGTTGCGATACCGTCCAGTTGTTCTCGCGAAATCCGCGTGGGTGGATGGCGAAGCCGCTGACGCGTGCAGATATCCTTCAGTTTCGGAAGATACGTAAGCAAACAAAGATCTCGCCCGTTTTGATCCACTGCAACTACCTCGTGAATCTCGCCGCAGTGGATGACGTGTTTCTCGAGAAGTCGCGCGCGTCGTTTCGTGAGGAAGTGGAGCGGGCACTGTTATTAGGTGTGGACTATCTAGTGGTCCATCCTGGCAGCGCACGCGGTGCTTGCGAAACTGACGGGATCGCACTGTGTGCGGAGAGTTTGAAGATCGCTTGCAAAGGGTTGAAGTTTGGTTCGCTACAGATACTTCTCGAGAACACCGCGGGACAAGGCGATTGCATCGGGCATCGTTTCGAACACCTCGAAGAGATCATGCGCATCTGTCCAAAGCTCCCGCTGGCCGTCTGTCTCGACACGGCGCACGCTTTCACAGCCGGTTACGACATCCGTGAGGAAGACGGTCTCGAGGCATTGCTTCAGCGTGTGCAAAAAACGGTGAAGACTAAAAACGTTCGCGCGATTCACTTCAACGACTCACGCGCCGTGTACAACTCACGCGTCGATCGCCACTGGCATATTGGCGAAGGTCACATCGGCGCGGATGCATTGCGCCGTGTCGCCTGTCATCCAAAACTCAAACACGCTGCGTTTATTCTCGAAACCCCGTACGACGATCCGCGTGCGGACCTCAAGAATCTCGAAATGCTGAGATCCTTTGTAGCCACGGATTAAACGGATCGTGTAGAATGCGGGTCTAATGTTTGTGAAGCATTCCTTTACTAACCTCCTCCTAACGGTGCCGCTTCTGCGCCGCGCGTAAGCGCGTGTCCGGCGGAGCGGCGATTCCAACACTCAAAGCAAGCAAGATTTATCTGGAGACGTGTATGATTGGATAACGTTATGGATGAAAAATACTTTCCTGAACAGATTGAGAGTAAGTGGCAGCAGCGCTGGGCTGAAGCAGGGACTTTCGAAGCAAAAACGGACGATCCTCGCGAGAAATTCTATTGCCTCGAGATGTTGCCCTACCCGTCGGGTTTCCTGCACATGGGACACGTGCGCAACTATTCCATCGGTGATGCGCTCTCGTGGTACAAACGTTTGCAGGGCTACAACGTGTTGCATCCCATCGGCTGGGACAGTTTCGGACAGCCGGCGGAACAGGCCGCAATCAAACGCGGTGTGAATCCACGCGACTGGACCGAGGACAACATCGCGCACATGCGCGGGCAATTGAAGCGTCTCGGTATCAGTTACGACTGGTCGCGCGAAATCGCTGCGCACCGGCCTGACTATTACAAGTGGGACCAGTGGTTCTTTCTGAAGATGCTGGAACGCGACCTGGCCTATAAGAAGGTCTCGCAGGTCAACTGGTGTCCTAAAGAAGAGACCGTCCTCTCGAACGAACAGTCGTCGGGCGGAATCTGCTGGCGTTGTGGCACGCAGGTCGAGAAGCGAGATTTGGAACAATGGTTCCTGCGTATCACGAACTACGCAGAACAACTGGTCGCCGACATTAAAGAGATCGAAGCGGGTTGGCCTGACAAGGTCTTGAAACGTCAAAGCGATTGGGTCGGCCGTAGCGAAGGCGCATACATCGACTTCCAGGTTAAGGACAGCGACGCGAAGATTCGTGTGTTCACGACGCGGATCGACACGATCTATGGTGCGACGGCCGTGGTCTTGTCTCCCGATCATCCGTTGCTGGAGGAGTTGCTGAAAGGTTCGGCATTGAAGCAGGACGTCGATGCCTTCGCGGAAAAGATCAAAACGCAGAGAGCAGCGGGTCGCGAAGTCGGCGAAGAAGAGAAGGAAGGACTGAACACTGGTGTGCTCGCGATCAATCCGTTCAGCGGCGAAAGCATTCCGGTGTGGGTGGCAAACTACGTGTTGATAGAGTATGGCACGGGTGCTGTCATGAGTGTTCCCGCGCATGACGAACGCGACTTCGAGTTTGCGCAGAAGTACTCGTTGCCGATACGTCAGGTGATCGCTCCGGTCGATCATCAACACATCGACGCCGAGCCCGCGCCGACAACGGCCGGTGATGCCTCCGCGGAGATCAAGCACTCGTTCACCGACTACGGCGTTTTGATCAATAGCGGCGAGTGGGGCGGCAAACTGTCTGAAGTAGCGATCCCCATAATGGCGGCTTACGCGAAGGAGCATGGATTCGGCGAAGCCGCGGTCACGTATCGCATTCGCGATTGGGGTGTCTCGCGGCAACGATTCTGGGGCGCGCCAGTGCCCGTCGTGTATTGCGATAAGGACGGCATGGTGCCGGTTCGTTACGATCAATTGCCCGTGATGTTGCCGCAGACCGCTGACTTCACCGGCACGGGCGAGTCGCCTTTGGCTGGTGTGGCGGAGTTTGTAAACACATCGTGTCCGAAGTGCGATGGGCCGGCCCGTCGCGATACCGACACAATGGATACGTTCGTTGACTCATCCTGGTACTTCTTCCGTTACTGCGATCCGCGGAATGAAGAAGCACCATTCGACAATCGTATAACGAGTCAATGGACGCCGGTGGACCAGTACATCGGCGGTGATTCACACGCCGTGATGCATTTGATCTACACGCGCTTCTGGACCAAGTTCATGCGCGACATCGGAATGGTTGACTTCAACGAGCCCGTGAAGAGATTGCTGACACAGGGCATGGTCACGAACCGCGTCGAAGGAACTGACGAATGGAAGGCGATGTCGAAGAGTCTCGGGAATGGAGTCGATCCGGACCAGATGATCGAGGCATTCGGCGCCGATGCCACGCGCCTGTTCGTGTTGTTTGCCGCGCCGGTGGAAAACGAGTTGCGCTGGTCGGAGAGTGCGGTTGAAGGCGCAATCCGGTTTGTACGACGCGTCTGGACGATGGTTTGGAAATGGCAGGAGCGACTGTCGAATCCGATCCAGACTGGCGCGATGGAGTTTAGTCCGGAGGCGAGAACGTTACGGCGCAAGACGCACCAGACGATCGCGAAGATCACGAGCGACTTCGAACAGTTGCATTTGAACACGAGTGTGGCTGCGTTGATGGAGTTGTTCAATCAGATCGTCGACTTCAACGCCGATCCGCCGAAGGCTTCGGACGAAGATAGTTTTGCGGTACGTGAGGCGCTGGAGGCGCTCGTCGTTATGCTCGCGCCGTTTGCGCCGCACGTTGCTGAAGAGATGTGGGAAGGCTTGGGTCATGGTGGCGGTTTGGTTGGTGCGACGGCGCGATGGCCCGTCGCGGATCCCGAGCTCGCGCGACGTGAGGAGTTGGAGATTCCGATTCAGGTAAACGGCAAGCTGCGTTCGCGGTTGGTGGTCGCGCCGGATGTGTCTGAAGAGGACCTGCGCGCCGCCGCCCTCGCAGATGAACGTGTGAAGCAACAAATCGACGGTCACGACGTATTGAAGGTGATAGTGGTTCCTCGCCGCCTCGTGAATATCGTGATCCGGTGAAGATATCCGTGTTAATCTGTGTTACGGAATAGATGAAAGAGTGTCCCTCCTGCAGGCGCTGTTACCCTGACGAAATCAATCACTGTCCCCAGGACGGTGATGCTACTGCGCCGTCACTTTTGGGTGAACCCACACTAGATGCCCGCTACTTGCTCGAGCGTCGTCTCGGGCAAGGCGGCATGGGCGTGGTGTTTCAGGCGCGGCACATCTTCCTCAAAACCTCGCACGCCATCAAAGTCATTCTGCCGGATCTGGTTGGTAACGATCCGATGCTCACCACGCGCTTTCGACAGGAAGCACTCGCGGCCGCTGCGATTCGTCACCCGAACATTATTGCCGTTACCGATTTCGGTGTGGTCCGAGGCACGATGCCGTTCCTCGTGATGGAGTTTGTCAGAGGACGATCGCTGCAGGACATCCTCGCGAAGGAAGGCGCAATGCCGCCGCAACGCGCGTGGGAATACATCAGCGCGATCGCTGCGGGCGTCGGAGCCGCTCACCGGCAGAACATCGTTCATCGCGATCTGAAGCCACTCAACATCATGGTCCAGGAAGATGTGCCGATCGCCGAGGGTGTGAAGATCCTCGACTTCGGTTTGGCCAAGATCAAATCCGGTGACTTGTTGGGCTCGTTCGTGCAGGCGCAAACAAGCGGGCTGATGGGGTCGCCGTTTTACATGGCTCCGGAGCAGTGGTCCGATGAAGAGCCTGATGCGCGTGCCGACATCTACAGTCTCGGAGTCATTCTTTATCAAATGCTCGCCGGCGAAGTGCCGTTCAAAGGATCGTCTATTCCGTCGATCATGAAGAAGCATCTCACGCTTCCGCCGCCGAGTTTTAATTCGATGGGAGTTTCGGTGCCGCCGCCAATCGAGGCTGTTGTTCGTCACGCGCTCGAGAAGGAAGTCGAAGCGCGCATCGATTCGGTGCCGTCCTTTTTGAGAGATCTGCATGCCGCGTTGAATTCTGCACCAGTAGTCGCCGCCTCATTGCCGAAAACTGTCGTCATGGATCCTCATCAGACGATCGCTTCAGTGCCTCCCGTCAATCAGGGACCGGATCTGTCGGCGACGTCAGCTCAACCGCCGATCGCGCCCGACACGCAATTCGGCACCTCGTTCGACTCCATGGCCGGCACAGTTAGCGGAGCGCAGCTCGATAAAGTCCTTGAAGAAGAACAACGAAAACAGCGTGAAGAGCAGGAGCGTGTAAGCAAGGAACAACAGGAACGAGAACGGCGGGAAAAAGAGCAGCAGGAAAAATTCGACCGGATGGCGCAGCAAGCGAAGGATCTCGAAGACAGGCTGGAGCGATTGTCAGGAAGCATGCCGCCGTCGATGGATCCGGAGACGACCCGAGTGCAGGGAAGTCCCACGAATCCGAACTGGGCCGCAAACTCCGTTCAAGCCGCGCCGGCTGCACCGGCAAAGCAGCAGATGATCGTCGACTTCTCACAGCCAAAACGAAAAGGGTCACCACTACTGATCATCGGTGCTGTCGTGTTTGTCCTCGTGCTCGGAGGCGTTGGTGTCACTGCTTATCTGATGTTGAAACAAACATCCGGTCCGGCCGATCCAAAGCCAACTCCGACGCCGGTTCTTCCGCCCAAAACGAAAGCAGATCTTGTCGCAATCGATGGTGGAAGTTTCCTGATGGGACGCAAGGGCGGTCCACCTCAGGAAAATCCGGCCCATGCGGTTACAGTGCCGCCGTTCCAGATGGACCGCACAGAGGTCAGCAATACCGAGTACGCCGACTTCGTGCGGGCAACAAATCATTCGTCGCCCGCTCACTGGATTGGCAACAAGCCTCCGTTTGGTCAGGAAAATTGGCCAGTCGTAAACGTAACGTTCGCAGATGCGAACGACTTTGCCGCATGGCGGTCTAAACGCGACTCAGTGACCTACCGGCTGCCGACGGAAGAAGAGTGGGAATACGCAGCACGAAATGGAGAGAGAGCAGATTTGTATCCGTGGGGCCCGGACTGGAAAGACGGTGTTGCCGTGCTGAAGGATGCTACTCCGTCACCCGTCGGATCTCGTGCGGACGGAAAGAATCGGTGGGGAGTATACGATCTGATTGGAAACGTGTGGGAGTGGACCGCGTCAAAGGCTTCAGTTTATCCAGGGAATACGGCGAAAGTTCCTAAAAGTATGGAGGAGTGGATTACTATTCGAGGCGGTTGTTATGTCAGCGATCCGTCGAACGCGGATACTCCAATAACGTCCTGCTTCCGCGACTTTGTCCCCGCCGGCACCAAGACAACGCTATTGGGATTCAGGCTGGTAAAATAGGGCCGATATGTCCTGTAGGACCAATTCGACCTATTGGCAAAGCTGATCTACAATCCAAAGCAGTAGTTCTTCAGTGATCCATAAGTTCTTTTTTCGACTGTGTTTTACCCGAGGTTAGTTTCGATATTAGCAATCCAAACAGCACCAGGGAGAGTAACGATGAGCACTAAAGCCCTACTGCGCGTCGCGGTTTTGAGTTTGGCCGCACTCTGCTTGAGTCTCTGGACCGTTTCAGCCGCACTCGGCCAGGGTACCGGTTCAGATATCGGCGGTGGCGCTGGAATCTTCCGGCCGAAAAATCCCGAAACGAAGAAGACACCCAAGCCAAACACGGGAACCAAGCCCCCAACTCGAACAACGGGATCAACTCATCCCCGACCGTCCGCTGTTACCGAGCGCGTCGAAGAACTATTGGATAAGGGCAACGAGGCCCGTGACGCTAAAAAGTATGCTGACGCCGAAAGCGCTTACAAAGAAGTCTTGAAACTAAAAGCACGCGACGCCCGCGCAGCATATGGCCTGGGCAACGTCTATTCCGATCAGCAACGTTGGGACGAAGCTGAAGCCGCTTATCGAAACTCCGTCGCGTGGGCTCCGAACGATGCAGACGCCTACGTGGCGTTGAGTGTGGTGCTCGTGCAACCCAGCGCCGGCGCCGACAACGCCAAGCGGTTCGCGGATGCTGAACAGTTCGCACGACGTTCCGTGCAGATCGATCCAAAGAATCCTGTCGGTTGGGATCGTCTCGGCGTCGCACTGCAAGCGCGTGGTCTCTCGAACAGTGAAACCGAACATTCGTACCGGCGTGCGATCGAACTGGATCCACAGTTTGCGGTGGCCTACGCACACCTCGCCCGCATGCTAAATCGTGCCGGCCGCGGCACGGAGTCAACGCCGTTTTATGAAAAGGCGACGGAGCTGGCGAAGGATCCGGCCACGCTCAACCTTATTGCCGAGTCACTTCAGGGCGAGCAGTTGTGGACACAGTCGGAACCAGTGCTCAAACGTGCGCTCGAACTGGACCCAAACAATCCGACTTCGTTGCTGTTGATGGGACGCTTGCTGGTTGTTTACAAGAAATATCAGGAAGCTGAGCCTTATTTGAAGTCTGCCACTGAAGTGAGCTCCCGCGCGTTTCTACCATTCAACCTGCTGGGACGTGCTTATCTGGGAATGGATCGCTACAGTGATGCTGAAGCGACTTATGAGCGCGCCTCGGCAAACGCAGGAGCAGGCGAGAAAAAGCAACTTGCCGGGATCTTTGGGTTCGAAGGTGTGGGCGACGGTTACCTTAAGTCCAACCAGAAAGACAAGGCCATTCGCGCGTATCAGCGAGCGCTCGAACTGGACCCAAACAACAATGGCGCTGCCCAGAAACTCGCCCGAGCGCGAGCGAATTAATGGGCGCCTCTTTGGAGTGCGCCAACTTGTTGGCGCTTTGGTATGTTTATCAAAGCGGTGCCAAGGCACCGCACTCCAGGGAGGCGTCGGATTAATGAAATCTTGATTCCCTCTTAAGAGGTCCGTGTGTATGAAGAGTTGCCCTAAGTGTAATCGTACCTTTCCGGATGAAGGCCAAAAGTTTTGCACGTTCGACGGCGGTCTCTTAATCGCGCCGCAAACCAACTTCGATCCGAATGCGACGATTCGCGCCACGTCGATTGACTTGAATGCTACGGCCGCGGAACGACCTACCAGTCGCGACCTGCCCGATCCGAATGCGACGATCATAGAGAACTATCCGGCAACGGTTGCACTGCCACGCAACACAGGTCCAACGACTGGCCCAGCCGTGACGACTCCCAACACTTCAGATATTTCTCAGCAGCCGACTCCACCGCCACCGCAGTGGGTTGCGCCGCCACCGCCCGTTACGCCGCCTCCTGCGCCGCCAACGCCGGCAGCAGAACCGCCGCGAGCGACGACAGGTGAGATTGCAGCACCAGCGCAGCCGGCAGTTGCTCAGGCGCCGTCAGCGCCGTTACCGCCCGTGGCGAAGAAGAAGTCGAAGGTGCCGTTTATCATCGCGGGCGTGCTTCTGCTTCTTTTGCTCGGTGGTGGTGCTCTCGCCGGCGTGTTCTTCTTTGTCGTGAAACCAAAGTTGGACGAGATGGCAGCGCAGCGGAATCCGAATCGCCCGCTCGAAAATACAAACGTGAGCACGCCGACTCCGGCCAGCACCGTCGAAGCTTCAACTCCGGCGCCGACACCCGAGGATAATTATGTACCGCCGGCAGGAGCGGTTCAGTTTGTAAATTCCAAAGACAAGCTCGACGGCGTTTTGGCCGAGCATTATTTCGACTTCAGCTTTTATTACCCGAAGACATGGGCTGCCGATCCAAAGGCCGGAGTGGCCGGGGCGGCTAATTTTGTGAAGGTCGAACGTCGCATCCCGCCCGACTTCACGCAGGAAAATTTCGTCGTACGCTGGTATCCAAGCTCCGGCACGTTGGCCGGCGACTTGCAGACCTTGCCACAGAAGGTGGAGGAGTTCAGCAATTTGTTAGCGAAGTCTTTTCCTGAGTACCGAAAGGTTTCGGAGGGTGCAACCAAAGTAAACTCGATGGACGCTTACGAATTCAGATGGGAAGGTATGTCGAGGGGAACGGAAAAAGGCGACCTTCACCTTTGGGGACGTGTTATCTTCCTGCCGACCGGAAAACAAGGTGACTCGACAGGTGCGGTGCTGAGTATGTTCACGACTTCACTTGCGCCGGAATTGTCTTCAGTGGAAGATGTCGGTACGCAGGGTGAAGCTCCGGTGATACTCGACTCGTTCAGGTTTGGTAAAAAATAGGTTTTCTAATAAGTAATGTCAGAAAGAAAAGTAGTCAACAAATTGAAGTTTTGGACGCCGTTGCGCATCGCGTGTACGGTGATCTCGCTGGGATTGCTGGCAGCCTTTGGCGTATCGAGTTGCAATTCGAACGATCCGCCGTACAGAGGTGGTCCGAATGGTGCCCCGGGAGTTGGCTCTCGCCCTCCTGGACTAATTACTTTACCGCGTCCAGTTCTCGACGCGGAAAACAAGGCCGCGAGTGGTGGCGCCATAAAGCTGGCGGATTATTCCGGAAAAGTCCTGCTCGTTAACCTGTGGGCCACCTGGTGTGGTCCATGCCGCATGGAAACGCCTGAACTGGTGAAACTTCACAGCGAGTATCAGAGTCGTGGCGTGGAGATGGTTGGGCTTTCTACTGAAGACCCGGACGCGTCTGCGGAAAGTGTGGCCGAGTTTGTTAAGGAATACAACGTGAAGTATCACATCGGCTGGGCGACGCGCGACGTTGCGATCGCTTTGATGCAGGGACGCACAAATATCCCTCAGAGCTTCATCATCGCTCGCGACGGTCGCATCTTGAAACGTTTTATTGGTTTCAGACCTGATGCGACGCCGCAACAAATCCGGCAAGCACTCGACGAAGCATTAAAGAGTTAAGCCACAGATTAGACGGATCTTTATTCTGATCTGCGCTGATCTGTTTTATGTATCCGTCTGATCCGTGTTCCCCTGTTGTTTCAATCCTTCTGCTACTTCCTTCTTTGCCTCGTCTTCCAATTTTTTCATCTCGGCTTCAACACGTTGCTCTGCCTTATCCATCGGCGCCGGTTCGTTTAGTTCGTCCTGTGTCTTAATTTTGTTTTTGTCGATACTCATATTTCCAGTTTCTCCCGATGCTTTAGGCTAACAAGTCATCGGTTACGGAAGTGCTGGGTTTTTATGACGATTGTGATGTGAACAGTCCAAAGCTAGCAAGCCGTTCGTGCACCGCTATATCGGATGAGGCCTTTGATAGCAGCCGACCGAAGGCGTTAGAAATCGAAACACGAATTCCAGCCACATGACGCAGGCATTCCTTTGTGCCGCGCCCGTCGATCTGTGTCGCAACTAAGAACGCTATGAATGCTTCCTCATCTCGGTTGAAGGTTGATAGACACCTCGCCTTTTTGCAGCCAGTTCCACAAATCAGTCGGATTAATAGCGATAGCGTGATCGAATGCATCCAATGCCGTTTCATCTTTCTTGATCGTCAAACCCACAGCTTTGTTGAATGCTGCGGCCTCACAATTTGCGTCATATCTCAGTATTCGTTCGGCGATCATGATTACTCGTTCAGGATGCTCGGCGACGTTTTTTATTGCGTTTGTAACCACATATAAGGGCCAGAAGGGTTGGTCCTTGAAGACTTTGAGCACTTGACCACTAACAACAGTGATCTCAGGCACAGGGTAGTTGAACGTCGCGTGGATCGGACGCATACGGTCGTTGAACAGGCTGTCGTAAACGACGATCTCCGTTTTTCCGATCTGAATGCATCCGCCATGGGTGAGATGCATCCCTCCTTCGACAGTAGTGCCGTTATAGAGTGTCCCATTTTTCGACCCAAAATCCTGCAACACGTACTCGTTGCCTTCGCGATGAATTACAGCATGAACGCGAGAAGCTAACGGATCAGGAATGCAGAGATCATTGTTAGGCGAACGGCCGATAGTTATAGGTAGGCGACCGAATGAGAAATGATCTGGGGCGCGGTCTGGGTAGTAACTACAGCGAACATCGCTCAGAACACTTTCAGACGGCTCAGGAGACGCATGAACTAGATCGTATCCTCACTTATCACGATGGCGCCCGCTTTGGGGTCGCTCATATTCTTATACCTGTCCGACTGTCGAGGATCATGCGGGACCGGCACAAAACGATTAAAACGTTCTTCCATCGCCCAATGAACCTCAAGGGCAACCCACTTCGAAGCAAGAGAGTTTGGCGTCATCGCCAACAAGAACCATTCGGACTCTTCGAGACCGCGCCGGATCGTGCGCTCCCATTGTGATCCGCCTGGAATATGCCCCGGGAATTGGACCGAGCTTTATGTGATGCCTCACTTTCTCGACATTTTTCTTCCACGGGCGTAGACTCACCCCAGAAATGAGTCTGTTCTTCTCGGACAAGGCAGTGCGATTGCTGCTCTCCGTCACCGTGTCGATCTGGATGGCTGGCGGTTGTCTCTTCGGATGTACGACTGACGCAATGGGCGCTGAACGTGCTCAGGAAAACGGCGTCGAGCACGAAGCGAGCTGTCATGCAGGAGAGCAAACGACGAGTAATCTGAAGCGCCGCCCTCAGGGTGTGGCCTACTTTGTTCCTGGCCCACGCGGCCTTATGCGGGACTGTCCACTTGGCGTGAATGCGACTGCCGCAACCTCGAAGAGTAGCGTTCACATGCCGGAACCCGGACGTGGTCCTATGGCGGCTTTACCCAGTTTTGAGAAACAGGCTCTTCAACCAGAATATCCACGCGTTGTTCCGTTCCTCCATAATCGTGGATCTACCCACCTTCAGTGTTGTGTTTTCCTGATCTAGAGATCTGCCTGCTTGAGCGTTTTTCAAGATAGCGTGCCGGTGCGTTTTGGTTGGCATGCGTGGCACTAATCTATTGATATAGGAGAGCTACAATGAGATCCCGTAAGAAAACTTCCCTGATCCTTGTTCTGGGCTTACTACTGACTGCGTTTACAGCAGGCACAGCCCAAACCCCTTCGCAAACTGACCCTAAGAAAGCAACCGAGACGGAATCGTGTTGCTGTTGTACCGGTGATTCGTGCGACATGAAGATGAAAGATGACGCGAACATGAAGCACGACATGAAAGACTGCTGCAACGTTAAGAAGAAGGCGAAGAACAAGAAAGCTGCGTAAGCGTTTTAAGCCGCGGATTACACGGGTAACACGGATCAGATCTGTGTCATCCGTGTAAATCCGTGGCTAAAATTCAGGGGGTTATAAATGAGATACGTATTCCTTTGGGTGGTATTGATTTTTACCGCTCAGACCGTTATCGCACAACATGAAGGGCACACGATGCCGCAGCCGAAACCTGCGGCGTCACCCTCGGCGTCACCGATGCCAACTCCGAGTCCGGAAATGGCCATGGAAGAAAGAGCGATGGACCTGATGCCGACTGGTCAAATGGGATCGGGAACGTCGTGGCAGCCTGATTCAACCCCGATGTATATGGTGCACAAACAATCGGGTGAGTGGTTGTTGATGTTTCATTACAACTTCGTCGCGGGTGTGAATCGACAGGGTGGACCAAGAGGCGTGACGAAGTTTGAATCAGCCAACTGGTTCATGCCTTCGGCAGCAAGACGTGTCGGACCAGGCACTCTCCAATTGCGCGGCATGGTTAGCGCCGAACCTTTCACGTTTCCGCCGGGGGGCTCGCCGCTTTTGTTCCAGACTGGTGAGACTTACAAAGGTCAGCCCCTGATCGATCGCCAGCATCCACACGATCTATTCATGGAGCTGAGCGCCACGTACACCGTGCCTGTTAGCGAGCGCGCGAGTTGGTTTGTCTATGCAGGTTATCCCGGAGAGCCGGCACTTGGACCAAATGCGTTTATGCACCGGGCGTCTGCTTCTGAAAATACGTCGGCGCCGTTGTCGCATCATTTGCAGGACTCGAGTCACATCAGTTTCGGAGTGATTACAAGCGGAATTCAATATCGCTGGTTTAAGCTCGAAGGTTCTGTGTTCAATGGCCGTGAGCCTGACGAAAACCGTTACAACTTCGAAGCTCATCCGTGGAACTCGCGTTCGGCAAGACTATGGTTCGCGCCAAACAGCAACTGGTCCATGCAGGTGAGTCATGGCTTGCTGCGGAATCCGGAAGCCCTCGAGCCGGGAGATGTTCGCCGCACCACTGCGTCCATCAGTTACAACCGGCACTTCGAGCGTGGTAACTGGGCCTCGAGCCTGCTTTGGGGACGGAACCACGAAAGTCACGACGGCGAAATTTTTAACTTGAATGGATATGTGGCAGAATCCACGGTGAAGTTTCTGGACTGGAATTACTTCTACACGCGTCTGGAATTGGCGGACAAGAACCAGCTACTGCGTCCGGCTGACCGTATCAGTCTGGGAATCACTGACGATCATCCGTCATTTCGCATCGGAGCTTATACGTTCGGCGGCGCCCGCGATCTTTGGAACACCGGCACGACGTCGTTTGCTATCGGCAGCGATCTGACGTTCTACTCGAAACCGTCGCTGCTCGATCCGATTTATGGTTCGAATCCGGTTTCGTGGAAATTGTTTTTCAGAGTGCGACCGAGTCAGATGAATATGGGTGCGATGCACGGAACGCACTGATAATAAGGAGTACGTTTTAATGAAAAGAAACTGGTTATTGATTGGCAGCATCGCGCTGCTGGTTGTTGCGGCAGTGTTGATGGTGAATTCGGCAAACCAAAAACCATCGTCGCAGCAAGCCTCAAGCAATACGCCCGCTCAACCTGCGACAGAGCACCAACATACGGCAGTTCCCGCGTCTAATACCATTCCGGCCCACTTTGAAGTGGCGCCCAGCAAATCGAGCCTTGGACCAACACTCGATCCGGGGCAGTTCAGCGGCATCACGCGCGACGCATACCGCGCGGCGCGAGAGATTCCCGTTACGCTCGCGCAGTTACCTTGTTACTGCCATTGCGATCAGGGCTTCGGACACAAGAGTCTCTACAGTTGTTACGAGGACGATCACGCGGCGCACTGCGATGTGTGCGTGAGGGAAGCGCTACTGGCATTGAAACTCGAAAAAGAGGAGAAGATGACGCCGGCGCAGATCCGCGACACCATCGTGGCGCAGTATTCTCACTAGTTGTATAGTCCTGGTCTAAATCAATTCCAACAGAGTGCGGAGGGAGTATTAAATGAGTAAGTACGTTTTTCTCTTGGCGTTCGCTATCGTGGCCGTTCTGGCCTGCAATCGTGTCAGTGCAGTCAATGAACTGCCGGCAGTGGGAGCGACGGCGCCAGGTTTCAATCTCACTACGAACGAAGGCAAGCAGGTAAGTCTCAACGACTTCAAAGGTAAATGGGTGGTCCTTTACTTTTACCCCAAGGACTTTACACAGGGTTGCACGATTGAAGCGCGGAACTTTCAGCGCGACATCGCAAAGTACGAAGCCGCGAACGCCGTGATTCTCGGCGTCAGTGTTGACAATGCCGAATCACACAAAGAGTTTTGCGCCAAGGAAGGTTTGAATTTCAAACTGCTGGCCGACACAGACGCGAAAGTGTCTGATCAGTATGGTTCGGTCATGGAATACAACGGGGCCAAGCTCTCCGCACGAAACACCTTCATCATCGATCCTCAGGGCAAGGTCGTGAAAGTGTTTGAGAAAGTGAAAGTCGCCGCCCATAGCGAGGAAGTGCTGGCAGCCCTGGCCACTCTCCAAAAGCAGTAAAAGTTGGCCACAAAAAGGCACAAAAAGCACAAAACATCGATTTCCTGTTTTGTGCTTTTTGTGCCTTTTTGTGGCTACTTCTTCTTGATCGCGATCACTTTCATCTCGCCTTTTGCAGCTTCGATGGTGAAGTCGATGCGATCGTTGACGGCGATGCCGTTTAGGATGCTTGGGTTGGTCACCGGAAATTCCATTTGCATCGCCGGCATCAACCCGTCGATGTCGCCGTGATCGATCTCGATCGCCGGGGCCTTGGTATCAATGGCCTTTACGACTCCAACACCCTGGTAGTGATTCGATGCTACTGCGGCTGCGGGACCGGTCGGTGCTTGAGTGTTAGCAGACTGTTTCTTGCACGCTCCTGCAATGATGAGCGCTACGCAGATGATTACAATGCGGCTCTTATGAGCCATATACTTCGCTTCTCCTTTTCCTGCCCGATGTACGCAACAAAGAGCTTGTCGTTCACGTAAGTGCCTGCCGGCAGTTCTGCATTCGTCGCGATGCTCAGGGCCGAGCCCATGTTTCCGAGCGAACGCATTTTTGTCTCGGCTGTCTCTGAAGTCTGCCATAGAGCTATTGGACCTGCCAGTGCCGGTGTGCCGCGCACTGTTTCCTGCGATAACAACTGGCGTGGCGTGAAGGTTTGCCCTTTGTCTTTCGACTCAGCGAAGTAAACTCCAGCAGCGGTTCCTTCACCGGCGGCGTACCAGACCACTTTAAGATTTCCCGAAGCACGATCGACCGACAACGATGGTCCAGACACGGGACATCCTTGCAGCACCCAACGATCGTCACTCACGATCACCGGAGACGAAAAATTCTTACCACCATCAGTCGAGCCGGCCACTGCGATGTGACGAAAACTTCCCGGCAGGACCTGCCGCCAACCGGCATACAGCGTCCCATCAGAAGAGACCGTGAGCGCGGTCTTACAACACGGGCACGCTTCTGACGCCACCTTCTTGTTGGCGGAGAAACTGCGCCCGCCATCAGCCGAGTATGCGAGATACACATCGCGATTGCTTTCCATGTGATGACCTTCGCCTTTCGTTGAAGGCATAGGAGCATGCACATTTCGCTCGTCGAGCCACACCGCGTAGATCCGGCCATCGCCGGAGACGGCGAGTGAGTGCATGCCATGTGCGCCAGGGGCTTTATCGTCGTTAACTTTTACTTCCGTCGCAAAGCTCTGCCCGCGATCGCTCGAACTGGAAAGATAAATGTCGGTACCGTGTTTCTCGCCTGCCTCGACACGAGCCGTCCACAACACATGGACCGCACCATCGGGGGTGACAGCGAGGCTTGGCTGATCTCCGCGCCATGCAGTCGCTGCGCCCGGTTGCCGGTTAACTCGAACAGGCGAGCCTTGTAACTCTCCAGCTTCGTTGAATCGCGCGATCATTACGTCAGCCTGTTTAGCGTCGTGATTGACCCACGCTACGTAGAACCTACCGTCGCGCGCAGGCGCGATTGCCGGTTCGGCAGCATCGATACCAGGCGCTGAGATCTGAACCGGCCGCGGCGGGCCGGAATTCTCGACCGAGGCTCGACTGCTTGCAAGGTGCTTACAACCCGCCGAGAAGAGCACACACGTCAATATAATTCCCACTATCTGTGCTGTTTGTGCCTTTTTGTGGCCCATATCTTAAAATTCCACCTTGAGTCCAAACTGAAACTGGCGCGGATCGAAAGCCTGAGTTGGCTGCCCAAAACGCGGTCCCGCGCTAAGCGTATTGATCGGCACGCCGAGATTCGCGCGATTCAAAACGTTGAAACCTTCCGCAAGAAACTGCACGCCAACTCTCTCGGTAAGTTTGAACCTTCGACTCAGACGCAAATCGAGTGAAGCGTAATCAAAACCACGTCCAGTGTTTCTTCCCACACCGGCAGGCCGGTCGTTGTTGTTCGTGTCGAAGTTACGATCTACTCCAAGCAGCACGTTGAACGGTAACGGCGAAGCGTAGGTGAAGATGTAACCGAACTGGAAACCGCGGAGCGCACGCCGAAACCCCTTCGTGTTTCCCTGTTCCGGCGCTTCGAGTGACCCGCTCACAACGAGTCGATGGCGCTGATCGTTGTCAGACAAGCCGCGATCGTCGCGGATGTTGAAGTTGTCCTGAACACTCGAGAAGAAGAAGTTGCCGGAGTCGTCAATCGTTTTCGAGAGCGTATACGACACACGTATGTTGGCCCAACGCGCCGCTCGCTTATTGAGCGAAACAACCATGCCGTCGTAGTACGAATTACCCGAACTCTCAAAACGCGAGATGTTGCCCCAATTCGGATCGGGTCGACCTAGATTCGGAATACCGGCAGAAGCCGGAACCGTGGGCACGTTTACATTTCGCGAAAGGATGACATGGTAGGCGCGCAGATTCAGATAACCAACCGACAGCACTGCATTACCCGGCAGCTCTCGCTCGACCTGGAAGTTTATTTGCCGGCTGTAACTCGTCTCGATATTTGGATCGATGCGTGTGATGTTCGGTTTCGTCGGCAGTGTTGACGGTTTCACCGCCACCACGTTTGGAAATATTGGCGCGCCGGGCTGTCCCGGTGACAATTGCACGACGAGGTACTTCGAGCCATCGCGTTGCAGTGCGTTCGAAGTTGCACGCAGAGGAATGCGATCGTAATAGAGCCCGATGCTGGCGCGAATGACGGTTTTGCGATCGCCGGGCGCGTAAACGAGGCCTACTCGTGGCGCAAAGTTATTGCTGTCGGTTTCGATCGGTTCCGGTAAGAACTGAGCGTCGTACCGGAGTCCTGCATTCAACGTCAGATCGGGTCGCACTCTCCACTCGTCCTGAATAAACGCACCGAGGTTTGGATTTGATTGAACCTGGCTCGGAGCGCCGAACGCTTGTTGATAGCTGAAGTAGTTTCCACTCAGGAAACTGTTCAGCGAGTTGAAGGAGTAAACGCCCTGGAGCGCGCCGGGGAAGAGGATGTTGACGCGGTTGTAAAG
>JBKPPU010000209.1:0-27850 GCA_046733695.1 Acidobacteriota bacterium | reverse complement strand
GATTTAGAGTTCGCGTGAATTAATCACGTTGCTGGCAAAGAGATCGATTCCACGCCGGGCGGCCACGGAGGGCCGCCCCTACAGTTCGGTGAACGGTACACAATGAAACTTTGTCGTATTGAATACCAGACTAAAGCACGGTATGCGCTGTTGAGGGACCAGCGGGTTTTTCCATTGCCGGGCGATTATAGTTTCGAGCCCGTCGAGCGGTTCGACGAGGCTGCGGCGCTGGACGTAAGCGAAGTGAAGCTGCTCGCGCCCGTAGTACCGTCGAAGATCGTCTGTGTCGGCCGGAACTACCGCGAGCATGCGGCGGAATTGGGGAATAAGATGCCCGAGGAGCCGCTGCTGTTTTTGAAGGCACCGTCCGCTGTGATTGCTACTGGCGATGAGATTGAACTACCAGGAGCTTCACAGCAAGTCGAGCATGAAGGAGAGCTCGGCGTCGTGATTGGACGCGTCGCGCGCAAGATCTCAGAAACAGCAGATCCGCTCAGCTACGTCTTTGGCTACACGTGCGTGAACGACGTCACCGCCCGCGATCTGCAGCGCAAAGACGTGCAGTTCACCCGTGGCAAATCGTTCGACACGTTCTGCCCCGTCGGTCCCTGGATCGAAACGGACCTCGATCCAACGACGGCGACCGTGCAAACACGTCTCAACGGCGAACTAAAACAAAAAGGTAACACGGCTGACATGGCCTTTCCTGTCGCCTTTCTTATAAGGTACATCTCTGAGATCATGACACTGTATCCCGGAGACCTGATCGCGACCGGAACGCCCGCAGGCGTCTCCCGCATGAAGGACGGCGATACAGTAGAAGTTGAAGTGACGGGGATTGGTATTCTCCGTAATAGCATAGGAGTCTTGTTATGAAATTTTTTCTTGATACCGCCAATCTCAATGAGATTCGCGAAGGAGCAGCGCTAGGCCTTGCAGATGGAGTGACCACGAATCCATCGCTCATCGCCAAGGAAGGCGGCGTTGACTTCAAACAACACATCGCCGCGATCTGCGAGATCGTTCAGGGCCCAGTGTCGGCTGAAGTCACCAGCCAGGATATTGAAGGCATGCTTCGTGAAGGACGTGAGTATTCGAAGATCGCGCCGAATGTAGTGATCAAGTGCCCGCTGACACGCGATGGCCTTAAAGCAACACGTCAACTGACAGACGAAGGAATTAAGGTAAACGTCACCCTTTGCTTCTCGGCAGCGCAGGCGATTCTTGCGGCGAAAGCAGGTGCGGCATTTATCAGTCCGTTTCTCGGGCGTCTCGACGACATTGGCGAGAACGGGCTCATCCTGTTGCAGAACATCGTCGAGATTTATCAAAACTACAGTTGGAAGACGGAAGTGCTCGCCGCAAGTTTGCGACACCCGATCCATGTGATCGAGGCCGCACGGTTGGGCGCCGACATCGCGACGATGCCGTTCAAAGTGATCGATCAACTCTTTAATCATCCTTTGACGGACAAGGGACAGGCGCAGTTTCTGGCCGACTGGGCAAAGAGTGGACGAAAGTGAAGCCATCGTCGTCAGCGTGCGCAAATACGATGGCCTCGAGCATCGACGCTGGCCGGCACGGATAGCACGGATAGAAGGCTCACTCCTGGTGCTGGATGCGGTCTTCGACGAGGAGATCGAACACGATTTACTCGGCACGATCTCGTCAGGAACAATCAGCACCGAGTATTACTGGCTGGATCGCTGGTACAACGTGTTTCGCTTCAGCGATCCAGACGGGAGGTTGAAGAACTTTTACTGCAACGTCAACCAGCCTCCCGTTTTTGACGGAGACGTGTTGAGCTACATCGATCTCGACATCGATGTCCTGGTTGCACCCGACCTCACTTACAAGATTCTCGACGTCGAAGATTTTGAAGAGAACGCCAAACGCTATGACTACCCGAACGACGTCCAGGCGAATGCGCGCCGGGCTCTGACGGAAGTAATCGAGTTGATCGAATCGCGAGCGTTCCCCTTCAACGAATAATATGGCCTCAAAACAACAGCCAAAAACGAAATCGAAGTTGGAATCACTTCGCGAGCGAAGCGTCCACGCTGAAGAGGGCGGCGGCGCCGCACGCGTCGAGAAACAACACGCAGCAGGAAAGATGACGGCGCGTGAGCGAATCGAATTTCTGCTCGATGAAGGTTCGTTTGAAGAGTTTGACAAGCTCGTGGTCCATCGTTCGAAAGACTTCGGACTGGACAAACAGCTCTATCCCGGAGACGGAGTCGTTACCGGCCACGGTTTGATCGATGGCCGGAATGTTTTTGTCTTTGCGCAGGACTTCACTGTCTTTGGTGGCTCACTCTCTGAGACCCATGCGGAAAAGATCTGCAAGGTCATGGATCTCGCGATGAAGGTCGGCGCTCCGATTATCGGTCTGAACGATTCTGGCGGTGCACGCATTCAGGAAGGCGTCGTAAGTCTCGGCGGCTACGCAGATATTTTTCTGCGTAACACACTCGCGAGCGGAGTGGTGCCGCAGATCAGTTGCATCATGGGTCCATGTGCGGGCGGTGCTGTCTACAGTCCTGCAATTACTGACTTCAACATCATGGTCAAGGACACGTCGTACATGTTCATTACCGGACCAGACGTGATCAAGACCGTGACTCATGAGGAAGTCACGAAAGAGGAGTTGGGAGGAGCGGTCACTCACAACAGTGTTTCCGGCGTCGCGCATTTCGCCGCCGACTCAGACGAGCATGCGCTGCGAATCGTGCGCGAGCTCTTCTCTTTCATCCCATCGAATAATGTGGACGATCCGCCGCGTCTCGAGGCAAGCGATCCGATCGATCGAGTTGATGCGAAACTCAACGACATTGTTCCGGAAGCTTCGAATCAGCCGTACGATATTCGCGACGTTATCAACTTGGTGGTTGACGACGGCTACTTCTTTGAAGTTCAGCAGATGTTTGCGCCGAATATCTGTGTGGGCTTTGCGCGGCTCGGTGGACGATCCGTCGGCATCGTTGCAAACCAACCGGCATTTCTCGCCGGCGTCCTGGATATTGATGCGTCTGTAAAAGGCGCGCGTTTCGTTCGCTTCTGCGATTGCTTCAACATTCCACTCATAACTTTTGAAGACGTGCCTGGTTTTCTTCCGGGTGTTTCGCAGGAACATGGCGGCATCATCACTCACGGCGCGAAACTGCTTTATGCGTTTGCTGAAGCAACGGTGCCGAAAGTCACGGTGATCACGCGTAAAGCTTACGGCGGCGCGTACTGCGTGATGGCCTCAAAGCACATTCGCACCGACGTCAACTTTGCATGGCCGTCGGCAGAAATCGCAGTGATGGGAGCTGAAGGAGCGGTTGGTATCCTCTATCGCCGGGAACTCAACGAAGCGCAGGACAAAGAGTCTGTTCGTACAGCGAAGGTCGCGGAACTCCAGAACAAGTTCGCAAACCCATATATCGCCGCCGAACGCGGCTTCGTCGACGAAGTCATCGAACCCTCTCAAACGCGCCCAAAACTCATCCGCGCACTATCGCTACTCGAAAACAAACGCGACACGAACCCGCCACGCAAGCACGGCAACATTCCTCTTTAGCCACAAAAAGGCACAAAAAGCACAAAACCATTATTGAGTTCAGGCGCCCAAGAAAACTTCCGAAGAATAATGGACGCCCTGATTGAATAATCATTTTGTGCTTTTTGTGCCTTTTTGTGGCTACTCTTTCGTGGGCTCGAAGGCGATGAGTTTTGATGCGGGATCGAAGGTGATCTTGAATGGGAAGAGAGCGCCGCGGCCGAGGATGATTGGTGTTCCCGGTGCGACTCCCGTCAACAGGTCTGTTGGCACGCGGTTCAGAACAAGCGGGCCGATACTAACGGTCTGTGGCTCGATTCTTCGGGATTGAAATGATCCGCCGCCAAGATCGTGAGTAATGTTTTCCCGCCCAGGGGCGCGGCCACCTTGATTGAGGGCGAGGCCGAGCGCAGAACCCGTATCCAGTAACGCCAGCCTGCCATCGCTGAGTCTGACAAAGGGCCGATCACTGCCAACCCAACGAACGACTGCGCCATCTTTCGGCACGTCCGTCACGCGAAGCCGATATGCAGCCGTGTCAAACACGCGCAATTCGTTATTCGGCAAATCAACTGAATAACCGTACGGGCGAAATACGTCGGTGGGATCCAACACTCCATCAATCGCACCAGGCAAACTGGTCACTACCGCTGCCGTAAAGCTGCCCGGAACATTGTTCCCTGCCCTGCCGAGTGCGAGATTAGAAACTCGCGATTCCTGATCGGAAGATATAGGCGACGTGCTGAATCCGCCGACCAATGATCGACGTGATTTCGTAACTGACAGCCGCGCACGATCGACGACGCTCCGATTGATCAACGAAACACCGGCGCCCGTGTCAATTACGAACATGAACGGCCCCGCGCCATTGATCCATCCCTGCGCCAGCAAACCGCGCCCGCGCTCGTCGCGCAACCGAATCGGCGCCACGACGTCGGCGGCTCTCAGTGGCTCAACATGTTGATGGGCGATTCCTTTGATAGGAACCGCCCATGCAACTAGCACAACACTGAGAGTACTTAGAGCGATAGCAAGTTTAGCTTTGCTCACGACTCCGGACCTCTAGTCTTAATTAGTAGTTCCGGTTTCGGTTGCGCAGCTTGTACGTCCACAAGGCTGAACCGCCTGCACCTGAAAGCGCGCCAATCGCAGCGCCCTTCTTGCCACCGATCAAGCCGCCAATGGCTGCACCAGCGCCGGTACCCATCGCCACGGTCAGTTTGTCGCGGTGCTTATCCCAGAAACTGCGCTTACGTGGTTCATAGTTGTAGTAAACGCGGCTGGAGCGGCTGCTGCTACCCGAGTTGCGATAAACGACTCGCGACGGAGCACGTCTGGTAGACGTTACAGTTCGCTGGCCAGTTTCAGAGGCGGCTGCGAATCCGTCCGCAAAGCCTGTCTTATAAGCTGACTGCTCACCAGTCGTAGTGAACTCTGCCGGAACCATTTCATTGTTCGAAACTGGTTCAGCACTCGGTGCAGCATTTAAATTCGAGGTCTGTGCTGCCGTTGTGGTTTCAGCCGCTGCGGGCTGACTCTTATGCATCACCAATGCGCCGACGGAACCACCGATAAGGGCCGCAATCAACGCCACTGGAAGTAATTTGTTTGTGAAAATCATCGCTCTGCTTCTCCTTGCAAAAGATCCAGTACTTCCCAACCAGCCGAGCATGCTGCAAGAGCCATTCCTTCAATGTCGGGTGATTTGAAGAAGAAGGTTAGACGCCGCAATTCTAGCAATCAACACCGAAAAAATGTCGGCTGCAAGAAATTCACAAACAAACTCCAACGATTTGGCTTTAAAAGAGAATCGCGGACGTACCCGATATGGAGTCACCATATCCGATATCGTCCGCGTTATCTGTGGCTACGTGTTAGGCCGCTGCGCGCTGTGCGGGCTTATCCTTTAACAGGTCGAGCGCTTTCTTCAGTTGCAAGTCTTCGGCTGGCGCTGGCTTGGTGGCCGGAGCCGGTGCGACGTCGCGCTTGTCATTTCCCTGCTCTGGCTGCTTGATGGCGTCGTCGTCGTTGCCGGTCAAATCGTCAGGGTCAACCGAGTCGGAAACTTCCGGTCCCTTTACTTCAACCGAAGGAGCGACACCCGAATGAGCACGATCTTCACCCAGGAAGGTCTTACCGTTCGAACTCGCCCACTTAACAGTTGTAAGCAGGAGACCGTCGCCCCCACGAAGGGTAAAGAGTTGCTGCTCCGTGCCGGCGCCAAAACTCTTCTCACCGACAACCTGACCACGATTTCGTTCGATCAACGCAGAGGCTACAACTTCCGCTGCGCCCGCCGTGCCGGTGTCGATCATCGCGACGACTGGTCCGGTAAAGAGATTCGCTTTGGGATCGGCAGTATAGGTCTTGAGCGCTTTCCCTTCGCGACCGACCGTTTGTGCAATGACACCATCTTTAATGAAGAAGTTTGCGAGAGACACCGCATCATTGAGTGAACCGCCGGCAGTGTCGCGTATATCGAGCACGATCTTCTGCGCGCCCTGTTTGAGAAGATCCTGAAGTTTTGCTTTCGCTTCGTTAGCTTCGCCGTCGTTGAGGCTGTTAATTCGGAGAACGCCGACGCGGCCTGCTTCCATGCGTGCTTCGGCAGCAGCGGCGCGTGCGCTTCCGCGCTTCACAGTCAGCGTGAGCGGGCTCGAGTTCGCTCTCAAGACGCGGAGTTTAACTTCAGATCCGGCAGAGCCGTTCAGCAATTGTTTTGCGTCGTAGAGTGAAATGTCGCGGGTCGCTTTGTTGTCGATGTACTCGATGATGTCGCCCGCTTTGATTCCTGCCTGATCGGCTGGCGAGCCCTTCATCGGGGCGATCACATAAAGATAAGACGCGACTTGGGACATCTCGGCGCCGATGCCGACGAGATTGTCTTTGTTACCGGCGTTGTATTCCTTAACTTGGTCGGGCGTCAGGTAGGTGGAGTAAGGATCGAGGCCATACGCCAGGCCGCGCAAAGCGCCGGCGCGAACCTTCTCCATGTTTGGTTCATCGACGTAATCGTTCTGAATGTGCTGCAGCACACTCTCAAAAATTCGCAATTGTGCGTTCGGATCGTTTGCCGGCTGTTGCGCGCGGGTGGAAATCCAGCCACCAACAGCGGTATAGAGAGTCAGCGTTGCAGACAACAGAGTCAGAATGAACTTAGTACGAAATGACATTTACCTACCTCGTGGATTGCGTTAAGGCCCGAATCAACAAAAGATCGCACATTTTGCGGTCGAAACGTATGATACAGGCGGTATTTAAGGGGCGCAAGCTAAAGCTTTCTTCATGACAACGACCCGAAATCAAGTCATCGGACCGGTTCTCGCACTCGATCTCGGCGAGAAACTCGTCGGCGCCGCCGTATCAGATGAAAGACTCGTAACAACCAAACGGCTGCAACCGCTCAAACGTTCAAATTGGAAAAAGCTGCTTCAGGACGTGCGACACCTGCTGGAACGCTTTGACGCACAAACGATAGTCGTTGGTTTGCCGTTAAGACTGGATGGAAGTGAAGGTGACGCTGCGAAAAACGTTCGCCGGCTGGCTCTTAGCCTGGCCAAATCGGTCGCACAGCCGGTCTATCTTCAGGACGAGCGCTTGACTTCCTATGCGGCGACAGAGAATTTAAAAGCTGAAGGGCGTACGGCCGAGGAGATTCCGGCACTCGTCGATGGCGAAGCAGCGGCACTGATCCTTCGAGATTTTCTAATAACCGATCAAAAACGGATACAAATTGAACCTTGAAAACCTCCTTGGAGTGCGGTGACTTGTCACCGCTTTGGTACCAAAGCGCCAACAAGTTGGCGCCCTCCAAAAAATACGAATGAAGCGGCTCATACTTTTGATAATCGTGGTTGGTCTGTTGGCAGTGGCGGGACTATCAGCCTGGACCTATTCCAACCTCCACAAACCCATTACCCACGCAAAAGGCGGACAGTACATCGAAATCCCAAAGGGTACGTCCCCCAGCGCCATCATCAAGAAACTCGCTACCGAAGGAGTTATCCAACACGAGTGGCCGTTAAAGCTTTACTTGAAGCTAACGGGCAAGGGATCGACACTGAGAGCCGGTGAATACGAGTTCCCGTCTCCCATTTCTCCGCTCGGCGTAGTGGCAAAGCTCCAGCAAGGTGAGCGACGACTCGACCGGTTAACGATCATCGAAGGCTGGACACGTTGGGACATCGCTCGCGCAATGGTGCAGGTGCCGGAATTCAAGCTCGAGAACGAAGCTCAGGCATTAGAGTTAATGAATAACGTGAGCCTGATCAGCGACCTCGATCCAGTTGCTAAGAACCTCGAAGGGTACTTATTCCCGGATACCTACGAGTTCTCACCCGAAACGACTCCTGCGGAGGTGGTCGAGATGATGGTGAAGCGATTCCGCAGCGTCTGGAAACCGGGTTGGACTGAACGTGCCCGCAGCCTGGGCTTCACACCGCGCGAGATTGTGACGACGGCGTCGATTATCGAAACCGAAGCCAAGCTCGCGGACGAGCGGCCGATCGTCGCTTCGGTCATTTACAACCGGCTCAAGAAAGACATCCCGCTCGCCGTTGATTCGAGTGTCATTTACGCGTCGAAGCTCGAAGGAAAGTGGCGTTACGATGGAAAGGTCTATCTCAGCGACATTCAACGACGCTCACCATACAACACGAGAATCTACGCTGGGCTTCCGCCGGGGCCAGTTGCCTCCCCCGGCGAGAGCTCGCTGAAAGCCGCCTTGAATCCCGCTACGTCAGACTATCTCTACTACGTTCGCAACCCAGATCGCGACGACGGCGCACACAACTTTTACAGCAACGGCGCCGAGTTTGAGACCGGTGTCCAGGCACTGCGCAAGTGGGAACGCGAACGCGACCAAAAAACACAAACAAGATGAGCCACAAAAAGGCACAAGAAGCACAAAAAAGAATCTCAGAAAGATGAACCACTCTTCTGATTCTTCATTATGTGCTTTATGTGCCTTTTTGTGGCTAAAGTGTCTTTGTGGCAGGCAACAGAATCGTGAGTTCTGTCATTCAAAGGGTAGCTTGTCTTTGTGTGACCGTTACTCTATTCTCGGTTTACGTCCCCGGAAGTCGTTTCAGCTGATTTGAAAATAAAGGGGTTGCTATGTTGCGCATAATTACTGGTCTACTGGTGTTAATTGCCTGTTCAGCTCCAGCATTTGCACAGGCTGCAAAAGGTGTCGACAAGCAAAACGAGCGTGTCCGTGATGCAGGTTCGGATCGAACTCCTGCAAACAACGGCAACAAGACGGACGTCGGTGCTGGTCGAGGCATCGACTTCGGCAGCGGTAAGACAGTTGAAGCTCCACCACTGCCAAACCCGTATCGCTTAACTGGCCGTCGGGATGTGATCATCACTGCGGTCCAGGATCTGATGCGAGATCGAAAGTTAGTCGTCGATGATTCCGCTTCAAGACTTGCCGACGGCATCATCGTGAGCCAGCCGTTTACTTTTACAAAAGGAGCGGTGGTTGCACATGCTGATTTAAGCAGGTATTCGGATGTACCTGCCGAAAGCGCGAGAGCATGGACACGTGGTCGCTACACGTTGACAGTTGAAGTTCAACCGATCGACGGCAACACGGCGAACATCGCAGTTAATGCAAAAGTTGAAGGTCGCACTGACGGAGCGACTGGAGCTGAATGGACCACGCTTCGCAGCAGTGGTCTTGCTGAAGATCAGTTTCTCGAAGATTTGATAACAGCTGTTACGGGTGCAGCGCCGCCGGGTCGAAACCCGAAGCCCTAGTTTATTGCCATTGCCGATTTCCAATTGCCAATTGAGAAGTTGGATTAACAAATTTGCAATCGGCAATTGGAAATTGGCAATTGAGAAGAAATGATTAACGACCCCTTGCACGCCGAGGAAGCCCTCGCACGAGAAAACGAGTCAAGCAAACGAAAACTACTCGCTGTGGTTTGCGCGGTTGCTGTTACCGCGATCCTTCTTATCGGTTACGGCGTCATTCGTAAGCGATACGCTGAGAGAATCCTGGCCGAGAATACTCCTCCCCCAGTTGCCGAAAAAGGCCCACCGCTGGCTCATATTGTTATCGACGAGCCGACACTGGAAAAAGGAATGACGACCATCGGCGGTGTGGTGCGCAATATCTCGAAGCAGGAATTAAGCGGACTTACAGTAGTTATTGAACTGCGGCGGCGAAAAGATAGCGGGCTCGAACAAACTGCGTTGGCGGTTACACCGACCCCACTGCAGCCTGAGCAGGAAGGTTCGTATTCGTTGAAAGTATCTGCCCAGGAATTCGCTTCGATTCGTCTTGCAGGTTTGAAGGCAGATCCGCAGTCGGCTTTAGTCGCGTACACTTCGGCACAGGGAAAGAAGCGAACACCGGAACGAATCGAACCGAGAACGATCGTTGTTAAGCGCAGTGGAAAGCCGGGAGAGTTTATCAACTCGCCGGACAACCCAGGGCGCATTCCGTAGTCTCCCAACTCTCTCCGCTTTTGAAGTTTTTGTTTAGGGGTCGGCGTGCCGATTGTTAAGGTGAACTCTGAGAGTCGAATGAAGAGAGTTTCATACATAGCCTGCACTCTCGTGGCGTTAATCCTTTTCGGTGTTGCTGTCGCGTCCGGGCAAACGATTTCTCCTTCGAGTAAAAATCCTCAGACCATTCCCGGTGAAGGTGGGAAAAAGGACGAGGATCAAACCCCGCTCACAACCTTCGAGGAAGAGCTTCGCGCGAAGCGTATGATCAAGATGGCCGAAAAGGACCATCAGGAAAACGTCGATCGCGCGAAGGAAATCCAGCAGCTTGGAAAAGAACTTAAAGAAAGTCTTCAAGGTAAATCGTCTATCGACCGTGACAATCTGAAGAAGATCGACCGGCTCGAGAAACTCACGAAGAAAGTGCGTGGTGAAGCTGGTGGTGAATCTGAGGACATAACCATTGTGAATCCGCCCAAAGATCTCTCGGATGCGGTCTGCCAGATCGGTGAGAAGTCGGAATCGTTATCGAAGGAAGTTCAGAACACGCCGCGACAGGTCGTCTCTGCTTCAGTGATTGGCAGCGCTAATATTTTACTTGAACTAATAAAGATCGCCCGAACGTTTAGTCACCCGCAGTAACCCCGCAGTCACCATGGTCATGCTCAAGACAATTCTCTTCCTCGTCGCTGTCTTGTTCGTCAACGTCGCGGTAGTCGTTGCACAGGACGACGACGTTATACGGACCAATACCGATCTCGTCGTACTCAATGTTACGGTCACGGATAAAACGGGCCAGTATGTAAAGGGACTGAAGGCGCCGGACTTCAAAGTCTATGAAGACGGTGTTGAGGTCGCGCCGGATTTGATGGCGGGTTTTTCAGTTCAGGAATCACCTTATGCTGCGGTGGTGCTGCTGGATAGTTCCGGCAGCATGGAAGCACGATTCTCGCTGGCGCGTTCGGCTGCGATCAGATTTCTCGATGGCTTGAGGCCTGAAGATGTCGCTGCCGTCTACCGGTTTGATTCAAAGGTAGAACGTGTGCAGGAGTTTTCGGGTGGTAGAGATCTCGCGCCGATTGCTTATGCGATTCGTGCGAAAGGGATGACGACGCTTAACGACGCGATAGTTGAAGCGGCGAAGACACTCGCTGAACGACCTGAGGCGCGCAAGGCGATTATTGTTTTGTCTGATGGGATGGACACGTACAGCAAGGCCACGAGTGATAAAGCGGTTGAGAGTGCGCTTGCGATAGGAGCTAGCATTTTCGCAGTGGATATGTCGAGCATCGAGGTCGGAGGATCAGGGAAGCGCGAGAGCGCGACGTCGTTGAAGGGATTTGCGGACAAGACCGGCGGACGGTTCATCGCAACTCCTGGTGGACCAGCGTTGCGTGATGCGTTCACCGGAATTGCCGACGAGCTCGGGCACCAGTACACGATCTCCTATCACCCGCTGAACAAGAAACGCGATGGGAAATGGCGCAATCTTGAAGTTAAAGTAAAACGTGAGAATGTCGAAGTGCGAACACGCAAGGGCTATCGCGGTCTGAAGTAAGTTTAGACAGGAGTTACAGGATTTTCTCAGGATGGACATGATTTATCCTGCTCATCCTGAATAATCCTGTAATCCTGTCAAAGGTTTTATCTTGAAGTCTTGGTGAGTGATTTGTCCTGATGCCGCTCGAAAGCAAGTTCAATGAGCACCTCAATCAATCTTGGAAATGGAAGGCCGGACGCTTCCCACATCTTCGGATATCCCGACACCTCTGTCAGTCCCGGCATCGTGTTCAATTCGTTGATAACCAATCCCTCGCCATTCCGCGGTAGAAAGAAATCGACTCTCGCCAGTCCCGCACCATCAATCGACTGAAAAGCACGAATCGCCATCCGCTGAATCTTCGTCGTCATTGCTTTTGGCAACGGCGCCGGCACAACAAAACTCACGCGGCCCGTGTTTGTATACTTCTCGGTGTAATCGAGGAACCTCGCAGTTTCGTCATACACGACATACTCACCCGGCAAACTCGCCTTCGGTTCATTGTTCCCCAGCACCGCGCATTCAATCTCACGCGCGACAAGCTCTTCCTCGACAATAATCTTCCGATCATATTCCGCAGCCAGCTCGATCGCTTCGCCCAGCGACTTCTTATCTTTCGCACGTGATACGCCAACCGACGACCCGAGGTTAGCGGGCTTTACAAAACACGGCAGACCAATCTCGCTCGTTACCTTACGTATTACTTTAGCTGGATCCTTCCGCCACTGAGATCGCAGAAACCAGAGGTGCTTACAGATAGGAAGTCCAGCTTCAACAAAGAGCGACTTCATCGTCACTTTGTCCATGCCGCACGACGATGCCAGCACGCCGCAACCGACATACGGGACGTCCGCCATTTCAAGTAATCCTTGAAGTGTACCGTCTTCACCGAATGGTCCATGCAGTGCGGGAAACACGACATCGAGCTTGTCACCGGACAGCGCCTGCGCGTCGCCTTCGAGCGCCAGCAGGCCTTTACGCGAGGGATCGCCCAGGATTGCGACGTCCGCAGTTGCTTCATGAGTCTTTGAAGGCAGCAACGAGTGCACTGAAGCCGGCAGGAGTTGAGCAGAGTGTGCAGGGGCGAGCCACTTCCCTTCCTTCGTGATCGCGATCGGCACCACATCAAACTTTTTTCGATCGATAGCTTCAACGATCGCTCGTGCAGAGCGTACTGAAACCTCGTGTTCTCCTGAACGACCGCCGAAGATCACTCCGACCCGAAGCTTTTTAGGCACTCTCGTAGGTCACCAGCCTTTTACAGAATTGTCTTACCCAGTGCGGAGAGAATCAGCTCCACACCTAACTCAGCAGTCTTGTTGTTCACATCGAGCGCGGTGTTAATCTCAACGATTTCGAGTGAACGCATTCCGCCTGCTTCGGCGATCTTTTCCATTCCCAGGTGCGCTTCACGATACGTCAGTCCACCGCGAACGAGCGTGCCAGAGCCCGGAGCATCGCCGGGATCGAGAACGTCGACGTCAAATGTGACTGCATAACCTGCAGTGCCGCCGGAAGCGATCTGAATCGCGTCGTCCATGCACGCTTTCATACCGCGCTCATCGATCTCCCTCATCGTGAAGAAACGCATCCCGAGGTTTTTTATCAAGTTACGTTCGCCGGGATCGATATCGCGCGCGCCGACATGCGCGCACAACTTCGGATCGAGTTTTGGCGCAAAGCCGGCGACGTTCGTTAGTTCCGGAGTTCCATATCCAAGGAGTGTAGCGAGAGGCATTCCGTGAATGTTGCCGGATGGAGTGGACTCGGGGGTGTTCATGTCCGCGTGAGCGTCAAACCAGATCAGGCCGAGCGTTTGTTGTTTCTTTTTGTAGTATGACGCCACACCGGCAAATGAGCCGATCGCGATTGAGTGATCGCCGCCGAGGATTAAGGGCAGTTGATCCGAGTTGAGAATTGCTTCGACTTCAGTCGCGAGTTGTTCGCAGGCGTTGCTGATCTCGCGAACGTATTTCAGCTTTTCATCTACTTCGGGAAACGACTGCGGTCGTTCGAGGCGCATGTCGCCGAGATCGTGAACGGAGTATCCGAGTCTCGCAATGCGTTGATTCAGGCGTGCGACGCGCAATGCAGCGGGTCCGATATCAACGCCCGCCATGCTCGCGCCGTAGCCCAACGGCACGCCGAGGATGCTTAGCGATTTCTTTGATTCTGAAAGCATGAGAATAAATCCTGTAATCTTGTAATCCTGTCTCATATTTTGACAGGATTTCAGGATTTACAGGATGAACAAGATACTCAACCGCCGAGGTCGAAATTGAAACCTCCGCCGCCGCCACCTTGAGTCGGGAAGAATGGTTTTAGCAGACCGGCGAGCGCGGCAAGGTTTCTCGTTTGAATCAGTAACTCGCCTGGTCCAGTAAACTCCGCGACGATACCTTCACCGCTCATCATACTGCGGAATAAACCCGATGCGGCTTTACGAAGCGTGTACTGCGTGGTGCCTTCCCAGGCGACGAGATGACCCGTGTCGACAACATATCGCTCGCCCGCCTGAAGTCGTTTGCGATGAATCGCGCCGAACGACGATACTAACAACAGTCCCTGTCCCTGGACCATCAATACAAACAACCCTTCGCCGGAGAAGAATGATTTCGCGCCGCCCCATTTCGTGTCGACCGTGAGGCTTGCATCGCCCGCTAAATACGAACTTGATTGAACGAAGAACGGGTTTCCCGAGAGCTCGATGGCTGCGATGTCGCCCGGTGCGCCTGGTGCAAGTGTTACTTCTCCTGGGCCACCACGCGCCGTGAAAGTAGAGATAAATGCCGACTCGCCTCCAGCAGCACGTTTGATCGCGCCGAACAGGCCGCCCTTCATTTGTGATTGAAGTTCGATATTAGCCGACATCGAAACCATCGCGCCTGACTCTGCCTGGATCGATTGTTCGGCCTGCAGACGAAGCACTGCGAGTGAGAACGAAGGTTGATGTAACACCTCATAGTCGTAACCTCTGCCACGACCACGAGAGTCTTCGTCGATCTGAATTCCCGGCCTTGTCGTGGTGGCAGCGAGACGATTACCGCATGCTCCGCAAAAGGTCGATCCTTCGAGTAACTGAGCACCACACCTTGGACAAGTCATACTGCACTCCTCAGTTTACTTCACAGGATTGACAAGATTAAGCAGGATTTACATGTAAATCTTTTGTATCCTGTTCATCCTGTGAAACCGCACCATGAAAAACCTTACGGTCTGATCCGGTACAACATCCGCGGGAACGGTATCGTCTCGCGAATGTGTTCAATGCCGCACATCCACGCCGTACATCGCTCAATACCCATACCAAATCCACCGTGTGGAACAGTGCCGTAACGACGCAGATCGAGATACCACTCAAACGCGTCCTGCGGCAGTTCATGCAAAGCAATCTGTTCCTTCAGAAACTCGAGCGACGTAGCACGTTCCCCGCCACCAATCACTTCGCCATATCCTTCCGGCGCGAGCACATCCACGCCAAGCGCCAGCTCCGATCGTTCCGGATCTCTCGCCATGTAAAATGCTTTCACGGCGGCAGGATAGTGATGGACCATCACCGGTTTGTCGAACTGGCCGGAAATGTACGTCTCGTCAGGCGCGCCAAAGTCGCCACCCCATTCAAACTTCGTTTCCAGTGCGCCTTTGTCAAATCCTTCCTGAAGCATCTTCACCGCGTCGTCGTAATGAACGCGTGGAAACGGCGGCACGATCGCCTCGAGTTTTGAAGTATCGCGCTCGAGCACTTTCAACTCCTCACTTCTCTGCTCCAGCACGCGCGCAGCGATGTAGGAGAGAAAGCGCTCTGACAAACTCATAACGTCGTCGAGCGTCGCATACGCCATCTCGGGCTCAACCATCCAGAACTCTGTCAGATGTCGACGTGTTTTTGATTTTTCAGCTCTGAATGTCGGCCCAAAACAGTAAGCTTTACCGAAAGCGGCCGCTGTCGCTTCGTTATAGAGCTGACCAGACTGCGTGAGATACGCTTTCTCGCCATCGAAATAATCAACTTCGAAGAGCGTCGTCGTTCCTTCGCAAGCCGCGGGCGTGAAGATCGGCGAATCACAAAGCGTGAAGCCGTCGTTGTCAAGAAAATCCCTAACGGCCTTAACCACTGTATGCCGAATTTTCAAGACAGCATGCTGGCGGCGCGATCGGAGCCACAGATGCCTGTGGTCCATCAGGAACTCCGTGCCGTGCTCTTTCGGAGTGATCGGATAATCGTGTACCTGTTGGAAAACTTTTGCATCGATCACATCGATCTCATAACCACCCGGTGCACGAGCATCAGCGCGCACAGTCCCTCGGATCGAGAGTGCTGATTCCTGCCCGGCCGCCTTCAGCTCTTCGAAGAGTTCAGGGGAGACGGCGTTCTTCAGCACGACGCACTGAACAACGCCCGTACCGTCGCGGAACTGCGGAAACAGGATCTTCCCGCTGGAGCGCATGTTGTAAAGCCATCCCTTAAGGACTACTTCAGCGCCCACGTGGTTTGAAAGTTGGTTGATGTAGGTGTGGTTATCGGCAGCGATTGCGTTTGATTGCGTTGTCATCTAGAAACCGAGCGTGTAAGCAATTAGTTGATACGTTCCTTTAACATCCGGCGTAGTGTGGGGAATCTTTCGAGCCATTCAGCGGCCTGCAAAACAATCTCGAGTGTGGGTTGAATGAATTGCTGGTAGACTCCGGTCCTGCCCGCAACTGCCGTCTGATACGAGAAGGTTCCCGTAGCTTTCAAACCGCGCTGAATGGTCATTAATCTAAACTCGAGGGCGAAATCATCCGGGTCGATCGTGCCGAGACCAAGCAGACGCCGTTCTTCAAGGAAGAAAAGTCGATGGGCGCGCAATTGGGCCAGGGACGGCGGACATGGCTGACGATCCAGTAAAAACGAAACGAGGTCATAACTGGCCGGACCCATGCGCGCATCCTGATGATCCACGATCCTGATGCGATTCCGTTTGTCGATCATCAGGTTTGACGCGTGGTAGTCGCGGTGGCAGAGCACACGGGGCGCGGCTGCAAGCTCGGCGGCGATGTCGTTAAGCTCGGCTTTCAGTTCGGCAACTTCAGCATGTCGCAGTTCCTCACCGCGCAGACTGCCGAAATAGTGATCGAAGAAGAAGTCGAGTTCCCAGGACAGTTTCGCTTCATCAAATGCCAGGCGACTTGCGATTGAATGCGTCTCGTACGCGCGCGCCGTGGCTTTCTGGATCTTCGCGATTAGCTCGATCGCCTCTTCCTTGTACTGATCGCACTGCTCTTCCGGTTCGTCCTCATAGACCTGAAACAACTGCCGGTCGCCGAGATCTTCCTGAACAATGATTCCGGCGGCGCCGTCTACGGCATAGATCTCGGGGACCGGAATGTCGGAGTCGAGGAACAGACGCGTTACATCGAGATAGGGGTGAAACTCGGGATCAAAGGGTTCCGCGTAGACTGCCGCCACGGCGGTGCGCTTTTTCCAGCCGATACGGTAGTACTTGCGAGTAGAGGCATCGGGGGTAAGCGGGATGACTTCCTTACTTGCAGTTCCTTGCTCTGTGATGAACCTCGCAAGTCGATCTGACGCGGACGATTCAAATGCGTTGGAAATCACAGGTTTTGGAGCACTCATTGTTGATAGGGATACTGCCAATCGGCAATGGGCGGATTGTATCACAGGGGCACGATAAAGTTTTCACCCTGAAAATGCCCCGGAAGCGCCTTTTCCGGCGGCTTTTTGCCTTCGACAAGGCTGCGCGGGACGACTACCGCATTCTCGATTGTCTCGCCAGCGCTAATCTTGACGTTATCACCAAGGACCGCTCGACTTACCCGCACGCCATCTCCAACTTCGACATTGTCCCAGAGGATTGAATCAGAAACAGTCGCTGAGCCGGAAATACGAGCGTTAGCTCCCGAGGCGAAAGGTCTTCCAGCATCTTTAAGCAGTTCACCGCTGATCTCGAGATAGCGTTTCAGCGTCGACAACTCCCGCCACTTCCCTGCCGCCACATGCGCCGCGAGAATCTCGCCGTTCGCCATCGCCTGTGGATAGACATGCACAACCGAATCAGAAAAGACTCCTCGCGGAACGTATTCGAGGATTCGTGGCTCCATAATGTGGATCCCGGTGAACATCAGTGGCACGGGTCCGGCGCCACTATCGACCGGCATGCCGCCGAATCCTGTGACCCGGCCGTCTTCCGTGTCCACCACACTAAATCTTTCTCGACGAGCGTTGGGAAGCAAAACGAGCGTCGCGATCGCCTTCGACTTTCGATGAGTCTCGAGCGCGGCCTTCAGATCGATATCGGTGATGATCTTACCGTTGACGACCACAAACGTCTCACGTTCAAAGAACGACCGCGTGTTGTCGAGAGCGCCACTCGTGCCGAGGATCACAGGTTCCTCAACGTAATGCAGTTTCACACCAAAGCGACTGCCATCACCGAGCGCTCGCCGAACTGACTCCGGCCGATGATGCAAATTCACTACGATCTCATCGATCCCGTAGCCGGAGAGATATTCGGCGACGTATCCGACGAGCGGTTTTCCGAGTATTGGAATGGCGGGTTTGGTGCGGTCTTCAGTGAGTGGCCAAAGGCGTGTGCCGTAACCGGCGGAGAGAACGATCGCGCGCATCAGCCGTCCAGCTCAGGAAGCCTTTGAGGCGTCGCGCATTACGAGGTCAAACGTTCCGGGGGCAACTTTGCGAAAACGGGTATTGCGATTGAGCGAAACCGCCACGCTGATGGTTGGGTTTTGACCCGTAAACTTGAAGCCACCTTCAAGCAGACGGTTGTAAAGCTCGTTGACGTGTAGTGGTCCACCTTCTTCACGAAGCAGGAGCGTGACTGCCTGCGGGATCGTCCGATCGATAAAACGATCGCTCATCACTTCGACGTTATTGCGAACTGTCGGGATCTGCTGGCGACGTTCGACGGCAGCAACCGGCGATCGCATTGGCGATTGCGGTTGCGATTGGCGCATAGCTGCTTCTAACTCAGCATCTGAAGGCAGGCCGAGACTGATGTTGCCGGACGCCAGCACTGACGAAAGCAGACGATAAATCGCAGCCTCTGTCTGGCTCGCGAGCGTGTCCATTTCTGCCAATTCGGCGCGAACACTATCAGCCTCCGCTTCCAGTTCCCGCAGCCGCGCAGCCAGGTGCATACGCGCCGCGCGCGACTGGCGCAGGCTCTGTTCAAGGCGAGACAGGAGGTTCTCACTCATCGGCGCAAGATTTTAAGAGTAATGGGACAGGATTTACAAGATGTTTTCAGGATGGACATGTTCATCCTGAAAAAATCCTGTAAATCCTGTCTAACTTACCGGTCGCGGTCAAGGATGTAGGTCGGAAGAGCGCGCAACGAGTCTGTGTATTCTGAATCTGGGAGCTGATCGAGGACGAGGCGCGCATCATCAGCGTATTCGTCGGCCCGCGCTCTGGCTCGCTCTAACGCACCCGTTCGCATAATGGCATCGAGCAGATCCTGCTTTCGGACGGTGCTGTACGTCGCTTCACGCAAAACCGTCTGGATCATCTCCCGCGTCTCGGGCTCGGCGTCGCGTAAGTAAATCAGCGGCAACGTGACCTTGCCTCCAAGCAGATCCGCGCCCGAGGCTTTGCCGAGTGCTTCCTCACTTGAAGTGAAATCCAGTACGTCATCAATCAGTTGAAAGGCCGTTCCAAGACTGAGGCCGTAGTCGCGCAGCGCTGCTTGTTGATTCTCGTCGGCGCCGCCGAGGATCGCACCGATTTCACAACTCGCGCTGAAGAGATACGCTGTCTTGCGTTTGAGAACGTCGAAATACTGTGCTTCAGTCACATCCGCATCGCTCAGCAAGGTCAACTGTAATAGCTCACCCTCGGTCATCTTCCGCGTCACCCTGGTAAGAATGTCGAGTATCGGCAAAGACCGCTCAGCAAGACTCGTCTCGAATGCTGACATGTACAGCCAATCGCCCATCAAAACAGCAGTCTCATTTCCATAAAGCGCATTCACGGTCGGACGCTTACGCCGCGTGTCTGCCTTGTCGATGATGTCGTCATGGACCAGGGTCGCCGTGTGCAGAAACTCCATCACCGTCGCCATGCGGATCGAGTTGTAACGCGCACCATCGCCACCGACTGCGTAGTTCGACAGGATCGTCAGTGCGGGCCGCACGCGTTTGCCCCCTGAAGCACGCAGGTACTCGCCGAGGTAGTCGATCACCTGCACGTTGGAACGCGCCTGACGCTCGAATTCCAGCTCAACCTGCGCGAGATCGTTTGCGATGAGACTGAAGATCCGGCGCGCCGAGATTTGAGCTTCCTGGTCGAGCGTGATGATGTTGCCTGACGTGGCCATAACAACTTAAACGCTTTAGTTAGAGCGATAGTTCGTAAACTGCATGTGAATGCCGAAGTCTTTCCCCTTCAGCTTTGCGATAATGTCCTGGAGCGTGTCGCGGTCGCGACCCGACACGCGCACGACGTCACCCTGAATGGAAGCCTGGACTTTTGCCTTGCTGTCCTTGATGAACTTGACGACTTCTTTGGCTTTCTCCTGTGGAATGCCTTCCTGAATCTGTGCGCGTTGCCGCACTGTGCCGCCGGCCGCCGGCTCGATGTTGCCGTAATTGAATGCTTTCAGCGGAACGCCACGTCGCACGAGTTTCTGCTGCAGGATGTCGTTCATGTTGCGCAGCCTTGTCTCGTCTTCAGCGCTGAGCACGAGCTCATTTTTCTCGTGTACGACATTCGCCGCGCTGCCCTTGAAGTCGAACCGTTGCCTGACTTCCTTGAGGGTTTGATTGAGAGCGTTTGCGATCTCGGCTTTGTCGACCTCGGAGACGATATCAAAGGAGTTCTGCTGAGCCATTTGACGGGAGAATAACACCAAAGGGCCAGCATGTGAAAGTTGCCACAAAGAGGCACAAAAGGCACAAAAAGCACAAATTACTTTGTGATGTTACAGACGAAGGAAGTGCCGGAAGTTCTGGGTGGTGATCTTGGCTATCTCTTCGATACCGACGCTGTGAATGCCGGCGAGACAACGCGCAACTTCGACGACGTAAGCAGGCTCATTTCGTTTGCCGCGATATGGAATCGGGCTGAGGAATGGACAGTCGGTTTCGATGAGCAGTCGATCGAGTGGGACTTCTTTGGCGACTGCGCGAAGTTCGTCGGCTTTCTTGAAGGTAACGATGCCAGAGAAAGAGATCATGAAACCGAGTTCGATCGCCTGTCGCGCGAGGTCCATGCTGCCGCTGAAGCAATGAAAGACTCCGGGGCCGTCCCCATAGTCGCTTTGCAGGATCTCGATCGTCTCCGATTCCGCTTCGCGTGTGTGAATCACGACCGGCAGATCACACTCGCGCGCGGCGTGCAGTTGACGTTTGAAGACGGCGATCTGGACGTCGCGTGGTGAGTTGTCGTAATGAAAGTCCAGACCGATTTCACCCCAGGCGATCACGCGCTCCGAGGCGATGAGTGTTTTTATCTTCTCTTCCGCCCGATCATCGTAAAGACGTGCATCGTGAGGGTGTGTGCCGATCGCGGTGTAGACGTTCTCATGTTTCCGACTTAACTCGACAGCCCGCTCGAAGGCGCCACTGTGCGGATCACCCGTCCCCACATTCAGTATCGTAGTGACACCCGCCGCACGCGCCCGCTCAATCACCTCTTCGCGATCGGCGTCAAATTCCGGCCCATCAATATGCGCATGAGAATCAGTGAACACTCTTGTGCTTTATGTGCCTTTTTGTGGCTATTTTAATCGGGCACCATTGGGGACGTCTTCGGTGAAGGTGGCGATGACGGGGCGACCTTCTTCGCCGTAAGACGCTGCCACGACCATTCCCTGCGATTCGTAACCGCGCAACCTTCTTGGCTTGAGATTCGCGACGATTACGACTTTGCGCCCGACCAGTTTCTCAGGTTCGTAATATTGCGCGATGCCTGCGAGTATCGTGCGTGGCTGTTCTTCACCAAGGTCGACTTTAAGCAGCAGCAGTTTGTCAGCCTTTGGAATGCGTTCCGCAGACAACACCTGCCCGACACGTAAGTCCACCTTTGCAAAATCGTCAATCTCGATGAAGTTGATTGCAGGAACGGCATCAGCTTCGGTGGCGTGTTGCATCGGCGCTTCCGGCTGTGCAGGTTCGTTTATTTCAGACATGATCTTCCCTTTATCAAGACGCGGAAACACCGGCTGAACCTCGCCGATCTTCGTCCCTCCCTTGAGTTCTCCCCACTTCAAATCCGCCGGATTGATCTGCGCCGGTGAACCTTCGAGTCCTAACTGGCTCCAGATTGCTCGACACGCGTCAGGCATGACCGGATAAAGCAGCACACACAACCAGCGCAGCGACTCCGCGCTGCGGTACAGCACTGCGTCAAGCGTCTCTCGCTGGTTCTCATCTTTGGCGAGGTCCCACGGTTTCGAGTCGGTGATGACTTTGTCGACACGAGCAACTATCGACCACGCCGCCTCGAGCGCTCTACTGAATGCAAGATTCTCAAGGTGTTGAATAAATTGATCACGCACCTGCGCAATCTGCTCATCTTCCGGAATTCGTCCCGAAGGAATGACAGAGTCACAGTAGCGCGAAATCATCGTGAGCGTGCGGCTCGAGAGATTTCCCAGGCCGCTCGCGAGATCGCTATTCGCGCGTTCGATTAAGGCCTCGTAACCGAAACGCCCGTCCTGTCCGAACACCATCTCACGCAGACAGAAATACCGGATTGCATCGATGGAAAAATGTTTGTGTAGAACATCCAGTTCGATCACGTTGCCAAGCGTCTTCGACATCTTGCGGCCGTTCGGATCGACCCACATTCCGTGCGCAACGATCGCGCGCGGCAGTTCAATTCCCGCGGCGAGGAGGAACGACGGCCAGTAAACGGCATGGAAACGAAGAATATCTTTGCCAACGAGATGCAGCGCCGGCCAGAACTTCTCGAACCCGACAGCTTTCTCTTGCTGTTCATTTCCGAATCCGATCGCCGTGATGTAATTCGTAAGTGCGTCGAACCAGACGTACATCGTGTGCTCCGGATCATCCGGAACCGGCACGCCCCAACTCACCGACGTCTTCAAACGACTTACTGAAAGATCTTGCAGCCCGCCCCGAACAAAACTCATCACTTCATTTCGTCTTGATTCAGGCCTGACGAAGTCGGGACGACTTTCATACACAGACAACAGCGCCTCATCGTAATCTGACAGACGAAAGAAGTAGCTTTCTTCCGACACGCGATCGAGCGGCGTCTCGTGAATCAAACAGGTTGGTGGATCACCCTCGTTCTTTGGTTTCTGATACTCGTCTTCAGTTTTGTACTCGGCGCACGGCGCACAGAACCAGCCTTCGTAATGGCCTTTGTAGATCGCGTCGTTACCTTTCGGCGTCTTCGCTTTTACGATTCTGCGCCAAAGCTCGCTCACGCCTTCGTAGTGAAACGGCTCGGTGGTGCGCATGAAGATGTCGTAGCCGCCGTGAGCAGTGTCCAAACCAAACTCGCTCGTCATCTTCTTGAAATAAGCGACGACGTAATCGGACTGCTCTTTGGGTGTGCGTCCGGCTTTCTGTGCCGCACGTTCGATGTTGATGCCGTGTTCGTCGGTGCCGGTCAGGAAAAAGGTTTCGACGCCGCGCTGCCGTTTGGCGCGCGCGATCGTGTCGCCCACGATCATCGTGTAGAGATGGCCGAGGTGCGGAAGACTGTTAGCGTAATAGATAGGTGTAGTGACGTAGAAAGTATTCATCTCCCGGTTTTGTGTTTACTTTTAATCCCTTCCCTTTATGAGAGCCATGGCTTCAGCGCGTGTGCGCGGGTCGGAACGGAAGCCACCAAGCACAGCGGAGGTCACAGTCTTTGCGTCAGCCTTTCTCACTCCGCGAAGCGTCATGCAAGTGTGTTCAGCTTCGATCACGACCATCACGCCGAGAGGCTTGAGACCTTCGAACAACGTATTTGCGATGTCAGTCGTCAATCTCTCCTGTAGTTGTAAACGACGCGAGAAAGTTTCGGCGAGTCGCGCCAGTTTTGAGATTCCGAGGATCCGCCCGCCCTTCGGAATGTAGGCGATGTGACAACGACCGACAAACGGCGCGAGATGATGTTCGCATAACGACGCGATCGAGATGTCTTTCACGATCACCATTTCGTCGTGTTTGTCACCCGGCAGCGGAATAACGTGCTGCGTCGGGTCTTCACGCATTCCGGAAGTCAACTCCACGTACATCTCCGCCACACGCTGCGGCGTTTCCTGCAAGCCCGCGCGCGCCGGATCCTCTCCGATGCCCTCGAGGATCAAAAGCACGCCCTGCTTTATCCGTTCTAAATCTACTTGCTTTGTCATCCGTTTTTATCTTTCGCAAATGCCAGCCGAGCGGCTTCTTCTACTAACTTCAAGGGCACGTTCGCCTTTGCCGCAGCCGTGCGACACTGCTCAAACTCCGGCATCTCGTTTACAACGCGACCGTCGAGATGAGCTACTTTAACATCGATCGGTCCATACTGCGTTTCCACCCTCACGACACTTCGCTCAAGCGCGCGCCGCGAAACTTCATAACTGCGCACACCCAGCGTAGTCGTTTCCGTAAACAACAACTTCATCACTGCTTCTTTTTCTTCACGGCTGCAGAGCACCGAGAGCAGCACGCCGGGGCGGTTTTTTTTCATCTGCACGGGGGTAAAGAAACAGTCGCGCGCGCCCAATTCGAGCACGCGGTCCATCACGTGTCCGATGATCTGTGGTGATGCGTCGTCGAGATTTGTTTCGAGCATCCAGAGACGTTCGTCAGTCGCGGCTGCAGCGTCAGTTTCACCAATTAAGACGCGAAGTACATTCGGGAAGTCCTGGTATTCGCGCGTGCCGGCGCCATGCCCGGTGACGTAAGTTGTCATCTGAGGAATCGGCCCGTACTCGCTACAGACCGTTGTGATGATCGCAGCGCCAGTCGGTGTGAGCAGTTCGCCTTTGATGTCGGTGGCATAAAACGGCACGCCTTTGAGCAGTTCAGTAACGGCCGGCGGTGGAATCGGAAACTGACCATGGGCCATCTTGACCATCCCGCTGCCGACGTGCAGTGGCGAACAAACAAAACGATCGATGTTCAAAGCGTCGAAGCAGATCGTTGCACCGACGACGTCGACGATGGCATCGAGTGCACCAACCTCGTGAAAGTGAACGTGAGCTACGGGCTCGTTGTGAACGCGCGCTTCAGCTTCGGCAAGACGCGTAAAGATCTGAACCGCTCGTTGTTTTACTGAATCGGAGAGAGCAGAGCCTTCGATAATCTGCTTGATATCCGAAAGGTGGCGATGCTTGTGCTCGTGAGCAGTCTCGACGCGTGCGTAGGTGGCGCTCAGACCCGACCGGTTGACTGTCTCGAAACTGGTATCGAAGCCAGTGACCGGCAGGCTTGATAGTTGCGCGCGCAGAAAAGCCGGATCCACTCCCGCCGCGACCATGGCGCCGAGTATCATGTCGCCGCTCGCACCGGCAAAACAATCGAAGTAAAGAGTCTTCATGATCGGAACAACGGCAAGACCTCGCCGGCCTTACCCATCAGCACCTCATCGCAGATTCTTGATAACGGCGTCGGCTCAGGATTCACCTCACAGAGAAACGCTCCCGCGGACCGCGCGATTTCCGGTAGACCAGCAGCGGGATAGACGAGACCCGACGTCCCAATCACGATGCACAGCTCACAAGTAGCAGCACGCTCGGCGGCGAATTCAAATGCTCCCGGCGGCAGGAGTTCGCCAAACAGAACTACGTCCGGTCGCAAGGAGTCTCCGCACTCGAGACATGCGTCGGGCCGTTCAGCTCCAGATGCTATGTCGTGCACGGAACGACAAGCAATACAGCGTGCTCGCCAGATGTTTCCATGCAGTTCGATAACGTCACGCGAACCGGCTTTCTGATGCAGCCCGTCGATATTCTGCGTGACTACCGTAAACTCCGGAAATCGCTCCTGCCAGTGCGCAATCTCGTAGTGTGCAGCATTGGGCGTCAGGCCCTCCATGAAATCGCGCCGGTAATCAAACCACTCCCACACCGCTGGGAGATTTCGGTCGATCATCTCCGCTGAAGAAATGACGTCGAACGGAATTCCCTTCCAGACGGCTGTATTACCACCACCGCGAAACGTCGGCACTCCGGACTCCGCCGAAACCCCCGCGCCCGTGAGCACAAGGACACGCCGCGCTTCGGCAAAGCGCCGTCGCAATTCTGTCGAGATTGCCATGCGGACGGATGGTAACAGATAGATCTTAGCGCACCTATTTGCGAGGATCAGCTTCACAGGATTTGCAGGATTGGAACAAGATTTACATGTAAATCCTGCTTAATCCTGTAAATCCTGTGAAGCCAATTCTCGAGTAAAGGCCAGCATATAATCATTTTTGCTATACTCTGCGCTTTTCTCCTATGACCCTAACTGAACTGCAACAAAAGCTTCGAGAGCGAATTCGCGTCGCCGCGCGGGAGACGTTCGGTGTCGAGCTGCAACAGGTGAACGCAGAAACTCCACCGCGTGCGGAGCTCGGCGATCTGGCTTTTCCGGTCTCGTTCGAGCTCGCAAAACTGATCAAACAAGCCACCGGCGAAAAGCAGAACCCACGCGCGATCGCCGAAAAACTCAAAGCTCAGCTCGAAGACATCGAAGAGGTCTCGCGCGTCGAGATCGCGGGCGCCGGCTACATCAACGTCTTCTACGATCGCGCGAAGCTACTCGGCATCTTTGCTGCGCCAGTCGAGCAGGACCAGGAACATCTCGATCGACCCAAAAAGATGGTCGAGCACACGAGTATTAATCCGAACAAAGCGGCCCACATCGGTCACGTGCGAAACGCCGTACTCGGCGACACGTTTGTGCGCATCCTGGAAGCGGCAGGCGATCGCATCGAGGTCCAAAACTACATCGACAACACAGGCGTCCAGGTTGCTGACGTCGTTGTCGGTTTCCTGCATCTCGAAAAGAAGGATCTCGACCAGATCAAGGCGCTCGACGCCTCGCTCAGCAAAGACTATACATTCGACTACTACTGCTGGGATCTCTACACGAAAGTCGGTCTCTTCTACCGGGACGGCAACGCTGGCGGCGACATGAATCCGGAGAAGGTGAAACTCCGCAACGAAGTGCTTCACGCACTCGAAGAAGGCGGCAACACGATTGCAGAGCTCGCCGATTACGTCGCGACACGCAACGTCGAATGCATTCTCGACACGATGGAGCGACTCGGCATTCGTTACGATCTGCTCGCGCGTGAGTCAGACATTCTGCACCTGCACTTCTGGAACCGCGCCTTCGAGTTGATGAAAACGGCCGGTGTGATCCGTTACGAGTCGGAGGGCCGTCACGCAGGCTGCTGGGTCATGCCGTTTGAATCGCACACGGGCACTGACGAACACGAGTCAGACAAGATCATCGTGCGGTCCAATGGCACCGTCACATACACCGGCAAAGATATCGCCTATCAACTCTGGAAACTCGGCAAGCTCGGGCTCGATTTCCACTACCGTGTCTTTCGAAACTACACGGACGGTCACACGCTTTGGTCGACACAAACTGAGCCGGAAGCACCGGGAACCGAACGTCCAAACTTCGGCGGCGGCGTGACGGTCTACAACGTCATCGATTCACGACAGTCGTACCCGCAGGAGATCGTCGCGCGCGGCGTCGCTGCAGTGGTACCGGAAATCGGTGAGGACGCAAGCGTGCACTTCAGCTATGAGATGGTGGCGCTCTCACCTGCCGCTTGTGATGAGCTCGGCATCGAGCTGAGCGATGAAGATCGCGCACGCCCGTACATCGAAATGAGCGGGCGCAAAGGCCTGGGTGTGAAAGCCGACGATTTGATCAATCAACTCGAAGCCGGCGCGCTCACTGAGGTCGAAAAAAGAAATCCGGAGTTGTCCGACGCCGATAAGCGAGCGACCGCACACGAAGTCGCAGTCGCAGCATTGCGTTATTTTCTGCTCAAATTCACGCGCAACACCGTGATTGCCTTCGACTTCAAAGAGGCGCTGTCGTTCGAAGGTGAAACCGGGCCGTACTGCCAGTATGCGGCCGTGCGGACGAACTCCATCTTTCGCAAATTGGCTAGCGAAACTGTCGCCGCGTCAGATACGTTAATAAGACAAATAGCCGGCAACGGCGCCTTGCAGGATAGAGTCTCGGAGGTGTTGTCCGGCGAAGGCGGAACGGAAATCTGGTCGCTGGTGATGCTGTCGCAACAGCTCGACGAGGTCATTGTGCAGTGTCGAAATTCCGCGGAGCCTGCTAATCTTGCGAAGTACACTTTCTCGCTTGCCCGGGCTTTTAGCCGTTTC
>JBKPPU010000208.1:0-15465 GCA_046733695.1 Acidobacteriota bacterium | reverse complement strand
TTCGTGTAGCAACCCCCTTCCGCGAAACGCGCCGACGTGTCATGATAGTGCTGACTGTGCAAGTAATGAACGTGCTCCATTCAGGTTATCATCGCATAGCCGTATGACCTTTGAGCCGCGAAAGAAACTGCGCATCATCGTGCTAGTTCACGAAGACCTCGTGCCTCCCGATTCGTTGAACGGTCTTTCCGACAAAGAAAAACTCGAAGTCAAAACTGAATACGATGTGATCTCGACGCTCAAAAAGATGGGCCACGACGTCTATCCCGTGGGCCTCTACAATCAACTCAACGTGATCGGAAATGCGTTGATGGAGCACAAGCCTCACATCGCATTCAATCTTCTCGAAGAGTTTCATGGTTATCCACTCTACGATCAGCACGTCGTCAGTTATCTCGAACTGATGAAGCAGGCTTACACGGGTTGTAATCCTCGCGGCATGACTCTGGCGCATGACAAGGCACTGACGAAGATGATTCTCTCGTATCACCGTTTGCTGGTGCCGAACTTCGCGGTGTTTCCGATGAATCGAAAAGTGCGCCGGCCAAAGCGCTTGAAGTTTCCGCTCCTGGTCAAATCGATCAGCGAGGAAGGCTCGGTCGGAATCGCGCAGGCTTCGATCGTGCATGATGACGAAAAGCTGACGCAGCGCGTCGAGTTTATTCACCGGCAGAACAAGACTGCCGCGATTGCTGAGCAGTACATCAAGGGGCGCGAGATCTATGTGGGCGTGATTGGCAATCAGAACATCCAGACGTATGCGCCGTGGGAGCTCGTGATGGAGAAACTGCCGGAAGGCGCGGAGAACATCGCGACTTTGAAAGTGAAGTGGGACCCGGCGTACCAGGAGAAGGTTGGTGTCGCTACGCGGGCGGCAGATTTGACGCCGGAGCAGATAAAGACCCTCGAGCGACTATCGAAACGAATTTACCGGTACCTGTTTCTCAGTGGGTATGCCCGCCTGGACTATCGCATGACGGAGGACGGGCAGTTCTATCTACTCGAAGCGAATCCGAATCCGCAGATCGCGCACAAGGAAGATTTCGCAGATTCGGCGGAGTATTCGGGCGTTCCGTACGATCAATTGCTCCAGAAAATCATCACCGTCGGGTTGAACTACTCCGTCGCCCATAACGGAGCGGATCGCACCGCGTAATTCTTGGGAACCTCTCCTCATTATCATTTTAATAAGTTCATACAGAATGAATTGATTTTCAGGTTGTTGGGAGTTGTTTGCCCCATGACACTAGCTCTTACTCTGCTTTTTACTGTGACACTGTTCGTGAAGCTCCATAAAGAGCCGCAGCCTGCTCGCATAAAACCTCGCAGACGCAAGTCGCGCTAAATTTTTTTCTCGTACATCTGTAACGCATTTTCGGAAACCTCCTGGTCCATTTTCTTTCAGATTGACCGACTGTTGATCTGACGTTTGTCCAATTCTTCCCATAAACACGGTTGCAAACGGCTTTCAAGCTTGCGATGGATTCGTGACTTCTTTCAGTGCAAACCGCAGATTTGCAAGGCGTTTCGTCACGAAACAGTCACATTGCGTGTTGAAGCTCTCAATCTCAGCCGCTAAGATGCCAAAGGTTTTGAGCGGTGCCCCCCTCACGCAGAAATACTAAAAATTAAATTACTCAGAAGAAGGTAGTTCCCTGTCTATGGAGTTACGAAAACTATTCCCTCGTGTTTTGCTTGCCACTTTGGCGCTCTCGATCTTGTCAGTATCAGCAGTCGCCCAAACTCGTCCACGAGTAGCGAACGGCGGTGACGTGAACGAAGTGTCGTGCTCACCGGACGAGTTTGCTGTGCTGGCATCGGCCGAGCCCGCACCGAAGCCGGCTTGGGAGGCAAAGCCAAAACCGATTATCGACGTCGCACCTTCTCCCAGTTCCTCGAGCGCCGGGTTCATAAAGTTTGAGCCACTGCTGATGAACGCGATCGATCAGCGTCTCGGATCGCGGTATCGCTGGGGTTCTACCGGGCCAAACACGTTCGACTGTTCAGGATTTGTGTGGAGTATTTTCCAGGCGAGCGGAATCAACTTCGAAAGAGTGAGCGCGCGTAATCTGTTTGCACGTTTCTCAGCGCCGCCGGTTGAAGAGCAATTCAAGTTTGGAACGTTGGTATTCTTCAGTGGTCTGACGCACGTTGGCGTTGTTGCCGATGCGCATGGCTTCTATCACGCCTCCCGTCGCCACGGGGTCGTCTATCAAGAGTTCACTGAGTATTGGCTGAAGCACATTGATGGCTTCCGTCGCGTGCCACAAGTCATGCAAGTAGCCACAAACCAGAACTAGCCACAAAAAGGCACAAAAAGCACATAACGAATTAGTTAAAGGCGCTCAATTCCTCCAACCGGGAAATAGAGCGCCTTAACTTTTTAAAAAATTCCTTTTGTGCTTTTTGTGCTTTTTTGTGGCTAACTATTTTGGTGGCATAAACCCTGCGCGGTGTTCGTCGTCGCGCGCTTCCCAGACTACGATGATCTTGTCGACGGCGACATAGCACTGTTTGCCGTCGTCATCGCGCAGATGCAGGACGCCCATTTCTACTTTGAGAACTTCACCACGCAGACTGGAGCCGGCGCCGCAGAAGATATCGATCTTCTTGCCGATCAACTTCGATAGAAAATCTTCCACTTGCCTATTTCTTCCCGTTCCTAAATGTAATCGTCACCAAGGGTAAGGCGTTCGGATCGTCCTGTTGCTCGCGCTCGAACTGAAGCAGGTCGTAGTACGCGCAACGTTTGGTGATCGGAAACTCACGGCAAACGGCCGGTCGCGCGTGATAGATCCCACAGCCACGCGTTTCCGGATTGATGAACTGGCAGGCCTGGCCAAACATCGCATCCTTCTTGCGGCGCAGGACTCTTTCCTTCTCATACATCTTTGTATAACGAACGGTGGCTACTTCTTCAGTGACGCCGAAGTGTTTCGCGAGCCGGCGAATGTCTCTCGGTGTCACCTGTACGCGCTCGTACACCGAACAACAGAATGCCGGGCAGTCAACGCAGTCGTAATAACTCTTCTTCTTGGCGGTCCCATTTGGTTCACCCATGATGGATCGGTTCTCTCCAATACCCTATCGTCGTTTTGACTTCTTGTATTCCGCCAGCAGCGAATTCATGAACTGCTCGCGCTTATCAAATAGGCGCTTCGGTTCACGAGGTTCATGACGCGTAAGAGCATAAGCCGTAATGAGCGGAAGCGCCACTGTAGAATCAACGTAACAAACAACTGCATCGGGAAGTCGATCGGGATCGACCTTACCCCACGAGACTGCTTCACCTGGAGTTGCACCTGATAACCCACCAGTGTCAGGTCGCGCATCTGTTACCTGGAGAAAATAATCGTGCCCGCGTTCATCGATGCCGAGCACTTCCTGAATCTGCGGCTCAGTTTGCAAAAGAAAATTCTTTGGTGAGCCGCCGCCGAGAATGAAAACCGCGGAGCGACCTTTTTGTTTCTTGCCATTGACTTTCACTTCACCGCGTTTTGCGGCGAGCACGATCGACGCGGTCTCATTCACGTCGAGCGATGGATCGAAGGCGAGCTTGTTTCCCTGGATCGCTTTGGCGGCGACATTCATACCGATTGAAGAATCACCAGGTGACGAGGTGTAGATCGGCACCGCATACTCGTAAGCGACCGCCAGTAGCGATTTCTCTTTGATGCCGAGCTTCTGTTCGCGTTCGTGAACGTAACGCCCGCAGAGATAGTGAAACTCAGCCGTTGACATCGGACGCTGAAACTCGGGCGCTTCGATTATCTTACGGAAAAATGCGTCAGTATCGAGCAGCACCGAGTAATCGAAAAAGATATCGTAAATACGAACCACTTCTTCTTCACGCAGGACCACATCGGACGTGTGCGCGTTGCCGAGGTGCATCGCGAGTCCGATCCCGAAGTGTGTGTCGTGATAGAGATTGGCCCCGGTGGAAATGATCCAATCAACAAAGCCTGCTTTGATCAGTGGAATCAGTGCGGAGATGCCGAGACCGGCCGGTGTTAGCGCTCCCGTAAGCGAAAGACCGATCGTGACTTCGGGTTCCAGCATTTTCTGAGTGAAAAGCTGGCATGCTTCGCGTAAGCGCGCGGCGTTGTAAGCAAGGAACGCCTCATCGATTAGATCCGCGACGCCTATGTTTTTTTCGATGGGCGCCGGATCGATTCGTTTACCGCGAAGGAATTTGCTCTTTTGTTTACCCATTGTTCTCGTTTTAGTCATTGGGCGCCTCTTTGGAGTGCGGTGACTTGTCACCGCTCTGGTACAAATACCAAAGCGCCAACAAGTTGGCGCACCCCAAAGAGGCGCTACGACATTTGTGCCTTTTGAGATTCTTTGTGATCTTCGTCTGCTTCGTTCACTTCCGGCGCTTTTCTTACACGCACACGAAGTATGCGCCGTTCGTCTGCTTCGACCACTTCGACTTCGAGTCCGCGGATGGTTCGTAGTTCACCGACCGCCGGAACTTTTCCTGATTCGTTAATCACCAGTCCCGCAATCGTCGTGAAGTCGTCAGCTTCGATCTCCATGTCAAAAATTCGTTCGATCTTGCCGATCTCGGTTGACCCGAGCACTTCGTAACTGCCGGCCTCGCCTTCGACGATGTCTTCTAACTCTTCGCCGAGGATGTCTTCGTCTTCAATCTCGCCAACGATCTCTTCGAGAATGTCTTCGACTGTCACCAGACCGCACACGCCGCCATACTCGTCGATCACCATCGCGAGTTGCACGTGCGCCTTCTGCATCTCCTCGAGCAGCTCGTCTACAGGTTTTGTCTCCGGCACAAAGTAAACTGAACGCACGAGAGGCTTGATATTTTCTTCTTCACGGCCGTTGGCCCAATACTGCAGCAGGTCTCTGACGTAAATTATGCCCTCGACATTGTCGATCTGTTCGCGATACACAGGCAGACGCGAGTACTTGGATTCGAGGATCACATCACGTGCTTCGCGCACGGTCGCATTCGCAGGAACACCGACGATATCAGGCCGTGGCGTCATCACTTCACTTACGCGTGTGTCGCCGAAGTCGATGATCGCATGGATCAGTTCCCCTTCTTCTTCCTCGAGAATGCCTTCAGCCTCGCCGACGTCGATCAGTGCCTGGAGGTCGCCGCTGTCGTCCTCCTCTTCCACTTCATCACCGGTTTCAGTCACCTGATCTTTTCGACGCGAACGATCGAAGAGTCGCTGAAAAGGATCGGCGATGAACGTCATGATGGGAACGAACGGCTGGACAAACGGAAGCAGGAAGAGCAGCGTGCCTTCGGGATTTCGCGTGGAGATAAAGAGCGGTATCAGTTGGCGAAAAATTCCCGCGAGGATTAGTCCGGCGAAGAGACCGACGAGCACGAGTCGGGGATCGGGAAACAGGTATAACGAGATCGACGTGATGAGGACGGCGACAACGACGAGCAGAATTTGGATCGTCGCCGAAAGGGCGAAGCCAAAGCGCGGACGATTCTCCAGTGCTTGCCGCAGGAAGAGTCTTGATCGTGTTTCAGGCTTGTCTCCGTTTTCGCCAATCAGACGGCGCAAGCCCACGTCGCTCAACTGGGCGAAGGCCATGTCGACCGTAGCCAGCAAAGAGAGCACTATGAGCAGAACGAGCGCAAGCCCTATTTCAAGTTCCATCGGTGGAGAAATAGTATGGACAGGATTAACAGGATTTACAAGAAATCCTGTCAATCCTGTCCAGTGATTTTTAACTTCCTCCTCAACCTCAATTCCAGCCGATTCATCTCGCCGTTATCCGTCTCATGATCATAGCCGGACAAATGCAGCAACCCATGAAGAATCAACTGCGCGATTTCATCGTCAAAAGACAGTCCGTTGTCTCTCGCCTGGGTCGCCGCAGTTTCGACTGACACCGCGACGTCGCCAAGATTCGATTCTTCCTCGGTGGGGAACGACAACACATCGGTCGTCTTATCAATCCCGCGAAACTGGCGATTCAGTTCTCGAATCCGCTTGTCCGAAACAAACGCGATCGTTGCTGACGACTCGTTCCTTGCAATCGCGTTGAGAGCCTTCGTCGCGAAAGTGGACCACGCCTCAGTATCGAGCTGCAAACGCCGTTGACGATTGACGACCTCGACCATCGCTACAGTGGGGGCTTTCTGCCCTGCTCCTCGTACGCGCGGATGATCATCTGCACCAGCTTGTGTCGCACGACGTCCTTGTCAGTGAAGTAGACGAATTCAATACCTTCGAGTTGTGAAAGTATCCGTTCCGCTTCGATCAATCCACTGCGTTTGCCGGTTGGTAGATCGACCTGGGTTACGTCGCCGGTGATCACCGCCTTCGAACCGAAGCCGATGCGCGTGAGAAACATCTTCATCTGTTCCCCAGTGGTGTTTTGCGCTTCGTCGAGAATGATGAACGCATCGGACAGCGTTCGACCTCGCATGAATGCCAGCGGCGCTACTTCAATCACGCGCTTCTCGAGAAGTTTCGTGACGCGTTCGTAGTCGATGAGATCAAACAGCGCGTCGTAAAGTGGACGCAGGTAAGGATCGACTTTGTCCTGCAGGTCGCCGGGCAGGAAACCGAGTTTCTCGCCGGCTTCGACAGCTGGACGTGCGAGCACGATCCGGTTCACTTGTTTTTGCATCAGCGCCTGCACCGCCATCGCTACGGCGAGGTACGTTTTGCCCGTGCCGGCGACACCGATGCCGAACACGACGTCCTTCTCCTGAATCGCCTGAATGTATTTGCGCTGGTTCGACGACTTCGGTGCGACTTGTTTCTTTCCCGCGGGGTTGAAGCGCGCCTTAGTGAAGTAGTCGCGCAGGCTGAACGCGCGGTCTTCGGCGATCTGCGCGAAGGCCTCGCGCAGCTCTTTGTCGGTGAAGTGTTTTCCTTCCTTGAAGAGATCAGAAAAGTCTTCGAGGATGCGCTGGACGGTTTCGACGTCCGCCGGGTCGCCGTCAATCGAAACGTCCTGACCGCGGGCGTCAATCCTTACGTCAAGCAGAGACTCGAGGTATTTGATGTTCTGATCGTGAACACCAAACAACGTCTCTAAACCACGAGGCGGCAACTCAATCTTCTTCAAACTCTGTTAACTTTCTCCTTCGCGCAGCAGAACCAACGGGACGGGTGTGGGGGTTCGGTGAGCAATTGGATGATTTGCATAGATTGCAAAAATGACGCTACTACAGCCGTTCCCGAGTGTCAACAATCGGGTAATCGTATTACTGTACTGCTCCACGCTCGGGTCCCTCCGGGACCCGGAGCGATACAGCAACACACTTTCCACTACTTATAAATCTGCGGATAAAAATAATCAATTGTGCTATCACGAAGGATGCGGGGTAGAGTTACCGTGATGGTTGGAACCGTCGTAATTAGCCACATTTCCATTCGCCTTCAACCAACTTGATGGCCCGGTTCACCATTTCACGCGACTAAGCGGCCATCAACAAGAAAAGGTTGATGGCTTTTTTATTAAGGACATTTCCATGAGCTTCGATCAATCCAAGTGGGTCTGGCGTAACGGCGAGATCATTCGCTGGGAAGACGCTACTACGCACGTGTCGGCCCATGCGCTGCACTACGGCAGCGGGGTCTTTGAAGGAATCCGCTGTTACGCAACCGATGCTGGTCCGGCGGTCTTCCGTCTCGATGCACACCTCGATCGTTTCTATGCTTCAGCCGAAATTTATGGGCTCGAGATTCCGTACAGCCGGCTCGAGTTGACTGAGGCAATCGAAGAGTTGGTTCGCGTGCACGAATTCGAAAGCTGTTACCTCAGGCCGCTCTGTTATTTCGGGAGCAGCAGTTTGAGTGTTCATCCGGCGCAGTGTCCCGTCGAGGTGGTGATACTTGCCTGGCCCTGGGCGCCATATCTCGGAGCAGTCGGACTCGAACAAGGAGTGCGAGTTACAGTCTCGCCGTGGAAGAAGTTTCACTCAGAGATGATGCCGACAACTGCGAAGGCCTGTGGGCAATATCTCAACTCAATCCTCGCCGTGCGTGATGCTGTTAAACGCGGTTTCGACGAGGCGTTGTTATTGAATAGCGAGGGTCATCTGGCGGAAGGATCTGGTGAGAATCTCTTTATCGTTCGTAACGGAGAGTTAATAACCAACGACGAGCGAGAGTCGATTCTGATGGGAATCACGCGCGATGCGGTGATCCGGATCGCGCGCGATCTTGGTCATCGTGTCGTCACTCGCGCGATGACGCTTGAAGATCTCGCTACCGCTGACGAAGTGTTCTTCACCGGCACCGCGGCCGAAGTAACACCGATTCGCGAAGTTGATGGTGTCGAGATTAATGGTGGCAGACGCGGACCTGTTACGGAGCGTATTCAGCGTGTGTTCTTTTCCGCAGTCGCGGGCCGTGAAGAGCGATACAGGGAGTGGCTTCATCTGGTCACGCAGCCACTCGTGATGGTGACACATGACTAAGCGAATTGAAATCTACGACACCACGCTTCGTGACGGTACACAGGGCGAAGCGATCAATTTCTCCGTTGCCGACAAGTGCCGCATTGCTGAAGAACTCGACGCGCTCGGAGTCGATTTCGTCGAGGGTGGTTGGCCGGGCTCAAACCCTCGCGATGTTGCGTTTTTCAACGAGGTGCGTTCGTTGAAGTTCCGCCATGCGCGTGTCACGGCCTTTGGGGCTACGCGGCGGAGCAGTCTCTCGTGCGAAACGGATCCGAGTATTCAGTCTTTGGTCGAAGCGAATACGCCTGTCGTTACAATCTTCGGCAAGTCGTGGGAATTGCACGTTCGCGAGGCGCTGCGAATTAGTCTCGAAGAGAATCTCGAAATCATCGCTGACTCCGTCCGCTATCTTTCGGCGCGAGTGCCGCTCGTGATTTATGACGCCGAGCACTTCTTTGATGGATATCGATCGAATCCAGGGTACGCGTTGCAGACGCTGCTCTGCGCAGCTAAAGCTGGCGCTGGACGAATCGTGCTCTGCGATACGAACGGTGGCAGTCTGCCTCACGATGTGGAGCGCATAGTACGTGAGGTGGTGGAGAAGGTGACGGTTTCGGTCGGAATACATTGTCACAACGACGGCGAGCTTGCTGTCGCAAACACACTTGCTGCGGTTCTCGCGGGTGCGTCTCATGTGCAGGGGACGATCAATGGCTACGGTGAGCGTTGCGGCAATGCGAACTTGTGTGCGGTCATTCCGAATCTCGAGTTGAAGCTTGGCCGAGAAGTGATTGGACCGGAGCGTTTGCAGAAGTTACGTGAGACTGCGTGTTTCGTGAGCGAGATCGCAAACCTCGAGCTTGCTTCGTCTGCGGCGTTTGTCGGCGCGAGTGCTTTCGCACACAAAGGAGGTGTGCACGTCTCTGCAGTCGAACGCAATCCTTTGACTTACGAACATGTTGCGCCGGAGCTGATTGGTAATCGTCGTCGCATACTTGTTTCGGATCTATCGGGACGCGCAAACCTGCAGGCGAAGGCTCGCGAGCTCAATCTCGAGTTTGCAGGGGAACAGCAAATCCTCGACGAGTTGAAGCGTCTGGAGCACGAAGGCTTTGAGTTTGAAGCAGCGGAAGCCAGCTTTGAGCTGCTGGTCCATAAACTCCGCTACAAGCCAGAGCCGTTCTTTGAGCTACTCGCGTTCAGAGTGATTGACGAGCACCGAGGTCCTTCCACGCCGTTCAGCGAAGCAACCGTGAAGGTTAAGGTTGGCGACTCAGTCGAGCACACCGCCGCAACCGGCACTGGCCCGGTCAACGCCCTCGATCAGGCCCTCCGCCGCGCGCTCGCCGAGTTCTATCCCTCGCTGGCCGAGTTGCGTTTGATCGACTACAAAGTGCGCGTAATCAACAGCTCCCTGAGCGGCACGGCCAGCCTCGTCCGAGTCCTGATTACCTCCAGCGACGGCAAGACCTCATGGCGCACCGTCGGCGTCTCCTCCAACATCGTCGAGGCCAGCTGGCGCGGGTTGGTTGACTCGGTTGAGTACAAGCTGATGAAGGATGGAATTGAGCCTGCGCACCGAAGCGATCTTCGTGTGAGCGATGAGCAGAGGTCGTCGCCATCAGAGATTGCAAATTAGACCCTGTTCGATCGAGTTCAACCCAATCGAACGTCTTGCTTTTTTGAGGATCACAGGGCTTATACTCGGACAGGTCGGTCGTTCTCTTCGCAGATTATTTATGATCGCCAAAACCGTCAAATCACTTGCAAAAACTCAATGATACGGAACTGCGTGATCCTTTTGCTGTTTTTGATCAGCCTGTTGGTGAACCCGGTTGTGGGTCGCTCTCAGGTTAATCGACGTCTCGCGATGGACTACGTCAGGCTCGGCACCAATGAGCTTGAGGCGGGCGACCTGGATGCAGCTCTCGCCCATTTCGAACGAGCCATTGAACTGGATCCGCACTATGGGGCTTCTTACTTCAGTCGCGGCCTGGTCCGAAACCGTCAGCGGGACTATGACGGAGCTATCAGCGACTTCACACGCTCAATCACCCTAAAGCCGATGGCGGAAGCCTACCTTAATCGCGGTGCTACGCTAAAGGACAAGGGCGATCCAGACGCAGCTATCGCTGATTACAACAAAGCGATTGAGTTAAACCCGAGTTATGCAGACGCGTTCTATAACCGGGCCATCGCGAAAGATTACAAAGGCGATCTCGACAGTGCGATCGGCGACTTCACGCGGGCGATTGAACTCAATCCCGCGCACGCCCGCGCCTTTGTCGGTCGCGGATTCGCGCGCATCAAGAAAGGCGATGTTGATAGCGCACTCGCCGATTATTCAAAGGGCATCGAACTTAACCCGCGCGGTTTTGTGGGATTCTATAATCGGTCATTCGCTCGAAAATCAAAGGGCGATCTTAAGGGCGCCATCGCCGATTTGAGTAAAGCGCTGGAGATTAATCCCGCCGAGGTCAATGCCTGGCATGAGCGTGGTACCTTGCGCTCGGCTATAGGCGAACTTGATGAAGCATTGGCTGATTTTGGCAAAGCGATCGAGCTGGATCCACGCTTCGCAAAAGCTTACGCAAATCGGGGAATGATCATGTTGCTGCGTCGACAGGATACCGAAGCGCAAAGGGATTTTGATACGGCGCTGAAATTAGACAGCAGTCTCAGAGCAACTTTGGAAAGATCGGTCGATCAGATCGTCAAAACCCGCCGACCACAGCCATAAAGGTACCCGCACAGTTTTTGTCCTCTAGCTATCAATCCTTCTTACCATGTGATATAAGGCGCATCTGATCCTCGCGTTCTTTCCACTACATCACTTCCAGGAGATTCCCATGTTCCAGATTCTCATGATTGTCTTAGCAATTGCGTTTTCCAATGTGCCGCCTCAGACCGTACCAGGCGAGACTCAGGGGCCAAGTGTGATGTCGTCTATATGCCCGATTGATCCGCCGGAAAATACCGGGGGCGGGTGCTGATCCCCTACAAAATCATCCTGCGGGTGGTCGCGACGTCATATCTATTTTGCTGAAGCGCTGACTTTCGACAATTCCATCGCAAGTGGCTGTCGGCTTGACACTTGGTGGGTCGAAACCTATACTCCGTCACTTGCGCTGCAGTCGGTGAGCGCGTCAGTTGTGGGTTTTCCCTTAGTTTTTGGAGATTTTAATGCCGAATCATAAATCAGCAGAGAAGCGCGTGAGGCAGAGCGAGAAGCGCCGCGCCATTAATCGCGGCCATAAGACGAAGGTCAGGACGTATATCAAGAAGCTGCGGGCGGCGCTCGACTCGGGCAAGAGTGACGAGGTCCAGAAGGTTCTGCCGGATGCCATTTCCGTGATCGATAAGTCGGTCCAGAAAGGCGTCTTGCACAAGAACGCTGCGGCACGTTACAAGTCGCGGCTGACAGTTCGCGCGAATCAAGTGGCTGCTAAATAGACCAGCCAAAATTTAGAATCTACCGAGGCGGATCGAATTTCGGTCCGCCTCGGTTTTTGTTTTGGACAGGAGTTTGCGATGAACTCTGAACAGGAAATCGAGAGAGTCGTGCGCGGGTTTGAAACATGTCAGACGAGTGCGGACGACTTCAAACACAAGGACCATCTCGTGGTGGCGGTTTGGTATGTGCATAACCTCGGAAGGGAAGCTGCACTCGAGCGCATGCGGGATGGGTTGTTACAGTTTCTTGCCCACCACGAGGTAGATCCGAATAAGTACAGCGAGGAGATTACAAGGTTTTGGATTGAACGCATTGCGGAGAGATTGGATGCTGTTGGGAATGTCTCGATCGTTGAGAAGTGCAACACAGTTTTAGCCGCAGATGACGCGGATAAAGAGAGCGGATCAGTTAGCCAGTTCGCAGACGAGTAGTTCGAGTTGCAAACGAGGAGTGGCTTGAGAGGTTTTGATTGCGAGATCGGCGGCGGCGGTGAGCTGAATACCACGGGCGATCTTTTCGGCGCTGCTACGCTGGAGAGTGGAGATGTACGAATCACGTTTGAATGGCGGCAACGAGATGTTGCGGAAGACTTCTTCGCGACCCCCGCGAGTCATCAGGTGTTTACCCAAAGCGAGCCGGTGATAGTTACCGGCGATCAGCCCGACCAGCATTACAGGTTCAGCACCGTCTTCGAGGAGGCGGTGTAACGTTTCGAGAGCTTTCTTGCGATTGCCTGCGAGCAGGTGATCGCCGAGTTCGAAATTCGACAACTCGCGGGAACGGCCGATCAGTTCATCGACGAGATCCGGAGTGATACGGCCGCCGGAGCTCGCCGCGGCCGAAGCGAGTTTCTCGAGCTCGTTGAAGAGCGTTTGCACGTCAGTTCCCACCAGACGAATCAACTCGGTCAACAACTGATCGTCAGCGGAAACTTTCAATTCCTTCAATCGCGTCTTGGCCCAGGCTTTGGCTTCTGCATCCTTGAGTGGCGCGAAGTCGACGACGGTACAAGTGTCCAGCAGCACCTTGCTCGACTTCTTTCGCTTGTCGAGCTCGTCGGCAATGAAGATCATGACCGTGGAAGGCGACGGATTGTTGAGGTAACGAATGAGCGTGTCTTCGTCTGCCTCACGCAGTCTTGCGAAGTCGCGAATGCGAACCACGCGCGTGTCAGACATCATCGGCAATTGTTCCGCCGCAGCAATGGCAGATTGCACCGGATCACTCAACAAACTGAAAGCCGATTCGTTAAACTCGCGCAAAAGGGTGCGGCTGAGCGCAGCTTCAGTAATCGTCTGTGCAGCGACTCGACGCAAATAGACCTCGCAGCCAAGCAGCAGGTAGAGCGGTCGCAGACCTTCACGCAGCGAGCGATCGAGCTCAGTTCGAGACAGCGTTTTCATTTCTTTTCGATTTGGACGGCGTTGATGAGCGTCGACACAATGCTTTCGGCGAAGTTACGCGACATGCGGAGAATCGCCGGATCCTCTTCGTTGAAGAAACTACGCGGGTCGCTGCCAAACTCATACTCACCGCGAAAGACGAAGTTCTGATTGTCATAGAGCACGCGATTCTCAGTTTGATCGCGCACGGTGACCGCGGCCTCTATCGTCACTTCAAAAATCCGCGCGCGGCCTTTGTCGTCGAGGAGCACGCCGCCGAAATAAAACTTTTTGATGACACCTTCGATTACGGCGTCAGCGCCCTCGCGTTGTCCCTGCACACGCAGCCCGCGTCCCCGATGCACAAGCTCCCGCATTACAGCATCTGTAAACCGCGACTCAATCTTATAACGCAGCGCCTGACTCTCCATCTGAAACGCCGGCACCGCGACAGTCTTGATTCGAGCAGGAAGTTGATTCTTTGTAACCGGCTTATAGCACTCAGCAAAACCGGAAACAAAACACAGCATCACGATGAAGAGGGAAACACGGATTGGGGTATTCATTGGCGCCCGATTGTCTCACATACTCTTCAGATTTTCACGGATTGACTGTGTGACGCGAATTACGTCGCTAGTCGCTTTGACGTCATGCACACGGACGATGTGGGCGCCTTTGAGGATGGCGGCGGTGATCGTTGCCAACGAGCCGTGGAGACGGTCTTCGGCGGGGGCGGGGGTGCCGGAGTCGTCGGCGAGGAGGCGGCCGATGAAGGATTTGCGGGAGGTGCCGATCAACAAAGGGTAGTCGGGGAAGGCGGCGATTAATTGATCGAGTTTTGCGATCAACTCAAGGTTTTGTTCCTGGCTTTTGCCAAAGCCAATGCCCGGATCGATCACGATCGATTCACGCTTTACGCCCCGACGCTCGGCCATGTTGATGCTCGCGCGGAGGCTGTGTGTGACTTCGTGCATGATGTCGGCGACGGGTGGCAAACGATGCATCGTGGCGGGTGTGCCGCGTGAGTGCATTAACACAAGGCCTGCACCGGCTCGTGCGACAACGTCGGCGACGTAGAAATCGAAACGCAGGGCTGAAATGTCATTGACGATTGCTGCGCCGGCGTCGAGTGCGGCGCGTGCGACTTCGGATTTGGTTGTGTCGACTGAAATGGGTGTGTTGGTGCGTTGGGCCAGGGCTTCGATTACGGGAACGACGCGATTGATTTCTTCTTCAACAGAAACAGGCTCTCCACCGGGACGTGTAGACTCGCCGCCGACGTCGATGATATCGGCGCCTTCCGCGATCATTTGTTCGGCGTGTGCTAAGGCGGAATCAAGAGAAACAAAATGTCCGCCGTCGCTGAAAGAATCAGGCGTAACATTAAGAATGCCCATGATGAGCGTGCGCTCACCAATGGGCATCTCTCGATCTTTAATTTGCCAGGAAGTCATTTATCCACAGATTACACAGATTACGAAAATCTGTGTAATCTGCGGATGGGGTTTTAGGCAGGCGCCGGATTGCCGCCGGTTATCGGTGGCAGGATTGGCTTCAACGGTTTCGCGGTTGGCTCTTTCAACTGTGGACGATCGTCGCCGTCACCCGAGTCGATTGACGGATTCTCATCGAGCGGCAAGCCCGCGACAATCCTGCGAATCTCGACTCCATCAAGCGACTCACGCTCCAGAAGGCATTCAGCCAATCGAATCATCGTTTCGCGATTCTCTTCGATGATCGCCTTCGCGCGCTCATACTGCGCAGTTACGATCTTCTTCACTTCCTGATCGATCTTGATCGCGGTGTCTTCAGAGAAATCACGATGCTGAGCGATTTCGCGTCCGAGGAAGATCTGCTCTTCCTTCTTACCGAAGGTCAGCGGTCCCATCTCAGACATGCCATACTCGCAAACCATCGCACGCGCGAGCTCGGTCGCACGCTCGATATCGTTTGAAGCTCCCGTAGTGATGCTGCCGAGGAAAGTGTCTTCAGCGATGCGTCCACCCATGAGAATCGAGATCTGGCCCAGCAGATAATCCTGACTGTAGTTGTGACGGTCGCCTTCGGGAAGCTGTTGCGTCACACCCAGCGCCATTCCACGCGGGATGATGGTGACTTTGTGAACCGGATCGGCGTTCGGCACTTTCAGACCAACGAGCGTGTGACCCGCTTCGTGGTATGCAGTGACGCGCTTCTCCTCGTTTGAAATCACCATGCTCTTGCGC